>CAITHK010000158.1 GCA_903892175.1 uncultured Burkholderiales bacterium
CCCTCAGGCGCGCCTTGCAGCGCACCCGGCACCTCGCGCCACTTGGCGTACAGGCCATTGAGGTAGTGCTGTTTGCCCAAGGTGTGCAGCTCAAAGAGCTCGCGGGCGAAGTTCTCATTCGGTGCGCCCGTGCGTGAGTTGCGGTTGTTGAGGTAAATCAGCATGGGCGTGCTGGTGGCCACCGACGCCAACATGTCCGCGAAGTTGCCCAAGGCGTGACGGCGGATGGCATCGCGCTCAAAGCTGGGCATGGCCACCGCCACCGAGGCGTCGCCTGCGTGCACGTTGAAGTGATCGAGCCAAAAATCTACCATCAGCTCTTTGATTTGCCATTGGCTGTGGGCTGCGTGCAAGAGGCGCGAGGCCATGAGTTCGCGCAGCGGACGCATGCGCTCTTCATAGGCCATTTTGGTTTGGTTGTCGGTGAGTTTCCACAACTCGGACAAGGGCTGCTTGAGCAAGTTCAGCGGTCTGTTTTCGTTCAGCGCCGCGTAGTCTGCACTTGCGCCGTAATTGATTTTGAGCACCGCGGTGTCGAGGGCTTGCGCCAGCACAGGGTCATCGCTGGTGGGGTGGAGTTGGGACTCAATCCACGACTGCACACCGCTTTTTTCTAGGGCATGAAGGTCGGCGCGCTGGGCGCCGAAACTGAGGCGGTCAAGGATGGCGGCAGACATGCATCAAATTATGCCTGCCGCCTGTGACCATTGATCTGAACTCTGATGTCACGTTTGATGTGACAGGGCGATGTATGACGCTTTTGTCATTCCACCTTGATGTCAAACTCGCGCACCATCTGCCCCCAAAACGCGTAGTCCGCTGCGGCAACACTCGCCATGGCAGCGGCCGAGGTGCCGGTGGGGGTGAGGCCCAAGGCGCGCATGCGGGCTTGGATGTCGGGCATCTTCACAATTTTCACGATTTCGGTGTTGAGCTTGGCCACGATGTCATCGGGCGTTCCCGTGGGCACAAAGATGCCGTGCCAAGAACTGCCGATCACGCCATTGACATCGAGGTTGGCACCGAACTCGGTCATGGTGGGCACGTTCGGGATGCTGGCGATGCGCTCGGCCCCAGAGATGGCCAAGCCTTTGACTTTGCCGGAGGTGATCAGTGGGATGGCGGTGGTCGAGGCTTCGATGGACAGGCTCACCACGCCGCTCATCACATCGGGCGAGGGGTTGGTTTTGTAGGGAATGTGGTTGAGCTTGATGCCCAAGCGCTGAGCCCAGGCTTCCATCGCCACGTGGGGTTGCGAGCCAATGCCCAGCGATGCGTAGTCGACCTTGCCGGGGTTGGCCTTGGCGTAGGCGACCAATTCGGCCATGGTGTTGAACGGTGCATTGGGTGCAGCCGTCAGCACATGGGGCACCAGCAAAATTTGGCTCACTGCTTTGAAGTCGCGCGGTGGGTTGTACTTGGCGCTTTTGTAGACGTTGGGCGCGATGGCGTGCACGGCCTTGACGCTGAACAACAGGTTGTAGCCATCGGCTGGGCTGTTGACGGCGGC
>CAITHK010000159.1 GCA_903892175.1 uncultured Burkholderiales bacterium
CCATGGCCAAAGAGACAGCAGTGTTTGGTTTTTTCATTTTTTACTTACTTGAAAGCCATGGCAAATTTGTCGGTCAGGGGCTTGAGCAGGTAGCTCATGAAGGTGCGCTCGCCGGTCTTGATGACCACGTCCACCGACATGCCGGGCTGCACCTTGAGGCCTGCAAGCATTTTTAAGCCCTCCGGGGTGGCCTCGACTTGGCCGAGGTAATACTCAGAATCCTTGTCGTTGTTGGCGCCCGGCTCTTTGTCGGCTCCCACCACCTTGACGACGCCCGGGATGACCGGGGTGGTGTCACGGTTCAAGGCAGTGAAGCGCATGTCGGTTTCCATGCCCACTTGCACCCGGTCGATGGCGCTGGAAGGTATCTTGGCCTGCACAATCAGGTTCTCGTCCTTGGGCACCACCTCCATCAACACCGTTCCAGGGCCGATGACGCCGCCGACGGTGAACACCTTGAGGCCTACCACGCTCCCACTCACCGGGGCGCGCACCTCAGCTTGGTCGCGGTCGAATTTAACGGCATCGAGCTTAGTAAGGAAAGCATCTCGGTTTTTTTGAATCTCTTGCAGCTGGTTGTCGATGTCTTTGAGCAAGGCTGTGCGCACTTGGCTGATGGCCAGCTTGGCACGCGCGATCTCTGACTGGGTGCTGGCGATGCTGGCCTCGATGTCGCTGTTTTGCCGCTCAGCCTGGTTGGCCTGCATTTGGGGCACAAAACCGTCTTTGGCCAGCTTGATGGTGTTGGTCATTTCCTCACGGATGCTGCGCTGCTGCGTGCGCTTGGCTTGCATCATGGCGGTCATGCCGTTGATTTGTTCGTTGAGGCTAGAAACCTGGCTGTTGTACTCGGCACGGCGCGAGTTGAACAGTTGCTGCTGGAGGTTTTTGGCCTCTTGCACGTGCACATCACTGGGCTTGAAGCGGCGTGTGAGCTCTTCTTCCCAGCGGATGCCGCCCGAGCCATCGCGTTCGGCCTTGAGGCGTGACTCGCTGGCCAAGAGGTTGATGTACTGCAGCTCCACCCCCGTCAGGTCGGCGTCGCTCTTGAGGGGGTTGACGCGCAGCAGCACTTGGCCGGCCTGCACCTCGGCCCCCTCGCGCACCATGATTTCTTGCACCACGCCGCCGGAGGGGTGCTGCACCGTCTTGCGGTTGCCCAGCACCGACACCTGGGCCGGCACAGTCACGCCGGCGTCGATGGGAGCGAAGAAGGACCAAGCCAAAAACACAGCAAAGAAACCCATGAACCAACGCGAGGCATTGCGGCGGATGTCTGACTCTTCAATCTCCACGGGCTTGAGGCCTTTGCCTTGGAGTTTATCGGGGGCGTAGGGGTTCCAGCTGTCAATCCAGCCGCTCAAACGGGCCTCGCCGCTGACCACGCGGGACCACCAGCTGACTTTGGGCTTGGCCGCAGCCTCTGGCTGAAGGGCTTCGGGAATGGCAATCTCGCTCATGCGCCACCTTGCTGGGCCACGGAAGCCACTGCGGGTGCGGCTGGGTCGGGCGTATTGCCACCCTCGCCTGGCACCACCTGCAAGCGCTTGACGGCTTCAAGCATGTCCTTGGACGAACCAAAAGCCACCTGTTTGCCAGCCTTGAGCACCAACATCATGTCTACCGTGTTGATGAGGCGCGGGCGGTGGGTGGTGATGACCACGCTGCCGCCGTTTTGTTTGAGGGCCATCACGCACTGGATGAGCGCGGTCTCGCCCAACTCGTCGAGGTTGGAGTTGGGCTCGTCCATCACCACGTACTTGGGCATGCCGTAGATGGCGCGTGCAATGGCCAGGCGTTGGCGCTGCCCGCCCGAGGGGGCAAAGCCGGTTTCGCCCAGCAGGGTGTCGTAGCCCTTGGGGAAACCCAAGATGATCTCGTGCATGTCGATGAGCTTGGCGGCATGCACCACTTTCTCGGGGTCCACCTCGCCCAAGCGGGCAATGTTCTCGGCCACGGTGCCCTCAAAGAACTCAATTTCTTGCGGCACATAGCCCACCAAGGGGCCCACGTCGTCGTGGCTCCACTCCGAAATTTCCACACCATCCAAACGCACTTTGCCACGCGCGGGCGCCCACACGCCCATGAGCAGCTTGACCAGCGAGGTTTTGCCTGCGGCGCTGGGGCCCACCACCGCCAGCACTTGGCCGGGCTCGAGGGTCAGGTTGATGTCTGAGACCACGGCCTTGTCGTGTCCTGGGGGCACACCCACTGCGGCTTCAACCGTCAGGTGGCCCACGGGGGGC
>CAITHK010000160.1 GCA_903892175.1 uncultured Burkholderiales bacterium
CAAAATCTAGTCTTACTTGCGTTGTGATCTTCCATTCGAGTTTGGAATTTTTGCCCATTCGATGGTGGCAGGAACTGCCAGTAGACAGCCTAAAGCACTATTACAAAACGCTCAGTAAACCGTCTAAAGGTCTTCCACAAACCACTGCACAAAAAGCGTCTTAGTTCGTCATTGCGGCTCATTGCACAGTGGCTCTACAGTTTTTGTGGGGGTAGGGAGTGGGCGTTTGCCAGTCAAATGCCAACAGTCCAGCAACTGGCCTTACATGGTCATTTGCAGCTTTAAGACAGGATTTTTGTACAGTTTGCAATACAGAAAAAGTAACCGTTGCGGATACCGTTGCAAACCGTGAATTAAATCTTAGGGGTTAATTTTTTGTGTCCCCTGCGTCTACCAATTTCACCACCCGGGCACGGGAGAGAACGACCAATAATATGGCACAGTCCAAGCCTATGAACGAAAAAAACTTGTACCCCACGATTGAAGACGCGATTGGTAAGACGCCCTTGGTGGCATTGCAGCGTATTGGCGCGGCTGAGAACGCACGACGCGGCAACGTGATTTTGGGCAAGCTTGAAGGCAACAACCCAGCGGGCTCGGTGAAAGACCGCCCCGCCTTGTCGATGATTCAGCGCGCGCAAGAACGCGGCGACATTCAGCCCGGCGACACCTTGATTGAGGCGACCTCGGGCAACACCGGCATCGCCTTGGCCATGGCTGCTGCGATCAAGGGCTACCGCATGGTGTTGATCATGCCGGAGGACTTGTCGATCGAGCGTGCCCAAACCATGAAGGCCTTTGGTGCCGAGTTGATCTTGACACCCAAGAGTGGCGGCATGGAATACGCACGCGACTTGGCCGAGCGCATGCAGCGCGAGGGCAAAGGGCGTGTGCTGGATCAGTTTGGCAACGACGACAACCCACGCATCCACTTTGAAACCACAGGTCCTGAAATTTGGCAAGACACGCAGGGCCGTGTGACCCACTTTGTCAGTGCCATGGGCACCACGGGCACCATCACCGGCGTGTCGCGCTATTTGAAAACCCAAAACCCCAATGTGCGCATCATCGGCGTACAACCCAGCGAAGGCTCGCGCATCCCAGGCATTCGCAAATGGCCGCAAGAGTATTTGCCCAAAATTTACGACCCCAGCCATGTGGACGACTTGGTCTATGTGAGCCAAGACGATGCCGAGGAGATGTGCCGACGCATGGCGCGCGAGGAAGGCATTTTTGCGGGCATCTCAGCGGCAGGGGCGTGTTGGGTGGCGCAGCAAATTTCACAGCAGGTGGACAACGCGACCATTGTGTTCATCGTCTGCGACCGGGGTGACCGTTATCTCTCCACCGGGGTGTTCCCCGCATGAGCACGTTTCGTTTTTGCCCCAGCTGCGCCACGCCCCTGAGCCTGATTGCCAAAGAAGAAGACGGTGGATTGACCGAGCGATTGCGTTGCGTTGCGTGTGACTGGACGCACTGGAACAACCCCACCCCGGTGTTGGCGGCCATCGTGCAATACCAAGGTCACATTTTGCTGGCGCGCAACGCAGCGTGGACGGGCCGACGCTTCGCCTTGATCACCGGATTCATGGAGGCGGGTGAATCGCCTGAAGACGGCATTCGCCGCGAGATTGCCGAAGAAACAAACTTGCAAACCCAAGCCTTGAGCTTGGTCGGGGTGTATGACTTTCAGCGCATGAACCAAGTCATCATTGCCTACCATGCGGTGGCGGATGGCGACATTGCGTTGTCCTCAGAGTTGGTAGAGTACAAGCTTTACCGCCCCCAAGATGTGATTTGTTGGCCTGCTGGCACCGGTTACGCCATGGCCGATTGGCAGCGTAGCCAAGGCATCGAGCCCCGCTTCATGGAGTGGGCCGAACGAGAAAAACTCAACCTAGATTGAACTGAGATGCAGATTGACCAAGAACTCGACACCCGTGGCCTGAATTGCCCTTTGCCGATCCTCAAAGCCAAAAAAGCCTTGACCACCATGCAAAGCGGGGAGCTGCTGCGCATCGCCTCCACCGACCCCGGATCGATGCGCGACTTCGCGGCCTTTGCCAAGCAGACTGGCAATGAACTCGTGTCCCAAGAGACCTTGGGGCAGGACTTCATCCACGTGCTCAAGCGACGTTGAGCTGCTCAAGGTAGGCGCGGAACTCGGCACCCACTTCGGGGTGCTGCAACGCTAACTCGACCGACGCCTGTAAAAAGCCTTGCTTGCTGCCGCAGTCGTAGCGTTTGCCGGCGTACGAGAACGCCAATACTTTTTCTGTGGCCAACAAGCCGGCAATGCCATCGGTGAGTTGAATCTCTCCTTGCACGCCACGTCCGCCCGCACGGATGCGTTCAAACACAGCCGGGGTCAAGATGTAGCGCCCCGCCACGGCCAAGCGCGAAGGGGCGACATCGGTTTTGGGTTTTTCGACCATGTGTTGCACATCGACCAAGCCGTGGCCCATGGCGTGACCCGCCACGATGCCGTAGCGGTGCACGTGCTCAAGCGGCACTTCTTGCACGGCCAGCACCGACGACTGGGTGCGTGTAAACACCTCGGCCATTTGTTTCAACACGCCGGGGCCACCGGCCAGGCCTTGCATCAAGTCATCGGCCAGCAACACCGCAAATGGTGCATCACCCACCAAGTGCTCGGCACACAGCACGGCATGGCCCAGGCCTAAGGCACGTGCTTGGCGCACATAGACGCATTGCATGTCACTGGGTTGCACGCTGCGCACCATCTCCAGCAAGGCGTGCTTGCCAGCGGCTTCGAGTTCGGTTTCCAACTCATAGGCGGTGTCGAAATGGTCTTCAATGGCGCGTTTGCTGCGCCCGGTGACAAAAATCATTTCGCGAATGCCTGCTTCGTAGGCCTCTTCTACCGCGTACTGGATCAAAGGCTTGTCCACCACGGGCAGCATTTCTTTGGGGCTGGCTTTGGTGGCGGGTAAAAAACGGGTGCCCATGCCCGCAACGGGGAACACGGCTTTGGTCAAGGCTGTTTTCATGGTGGGTTTTGTTTTTAAAAAGTTTACTTGGCGAGTCGAAGCAACTGGTCTTGCACTTTCGCCAAGGTGGCGGTGAAGTCGGCGACACGTTTTTTCTCTTGCTCGATCACGGCCGGAGGGGCTTTGGCCACAAAGGCCTCGTTGCTGAGCTTACCGTTGGCCTTGGTGATTTCGTTTTGCAACCGATCCGCTTCTTTGGCTAAACGAACCTTTTCTGCGGCCACATCGATCTCGATGAATAAGCACAAGCGCAGTTCACCTACCACGGCCACTGGGGCGTCTTGTGCGGCCGTTCCCCAGGCTGCTTGATCGTCAAAGACCTTGACTTCGCTGAGCTTGGCCAAGGCTTGCAGCACGGGCGCGGCGGACTGCATGAAGGTCATATCTTCGGCGCTGGCGGCGAGTGCGAACAAGGGCATGCGGGTGGCGGGCGAGACGTTCATCTCGCCGCGCAAATTGCGACAGGCGTCCACCAAGGACTTCAGGCGCGCCACATGGGCTTCTGCTTTTTCGTCGATGCGCGCAGGCTGGCTCACAGGGTAGGCGCTGATGCTGACCGACGCTTGGGCGGTATCCGCAGGCAGGCGACCAGCCACCAAGGCCACTTTTTGCCACAACTCTTCGGTGATGAACGGGATGATGGGGTGGGCCAAACGCAGGATGGTTTCCAGCACCCGAATCAAGGTGCGGCGGGTGCCGCGTTGCTGGGCTTCGCTGCCGGTGTTGATTTGCACCTTGGCAATTTCGAGGTACCAGTCGCAGAACTCGTTCCACACAAAGTCGTAGACGGTGTTGGCCACGTTGTCGAGGCGGTACTCGGCAAAGCCTTTGGCCACCTCGGCTTCAACGCGCTGGAGCTGCGACACGATCCAGCGATCGGCTTGGCTGAACGACAGGTAGCCGTGGAACGGGCCTGCCGCAGTGGCGTTGCCTGCAGCGTCCACGCCGGGGGCGGCGCATTCGGCTTTGGTGTGTTCTTTCAGGCCGCAGTCTTGGCCCTCGCAGTTCATCAGCACAAAGCGGGTAGCGTTCCACAGCTTGTTGCAGAAGTTGCGGTAGCCCTCGCAGCGCTTGCTGTCAAAGTTGATGCTGCGGCCCAAGCTGGCCAGTGCGGCAAAGGTGAAGCGCAGCGCATCGGCACCGTAGGCGGGAATGCCTTCTGGGAATTCTTTTTCGGTTTGCTTGCGCACCTTGGGCGCGGTTTCGGGTTTGCGCAGGCCTTGGGTGCGTTTGTCGAGCAAGGGTTCGAGCGAGATGCCGTCGATCAAGTCCACCGGGTCGAGCACATTGCCTTCGGACTTGCTCATTTTTTTGCCTTGCGCATCGAGCACCAGGCCGTGGATGTAGACGTGCTTGAACGGCACGCGCCCCGTGAAATGGGTGGTCATCATGATCATGCGGGCGACCCAGAAGAAGATGATGTCGTAGCCCGTGACCAGCACGCTCGAAGGCAAGTACAAGTCGTAGTCGTTGAGTTGGCTTGCACTGGCTCCGAGGTCGCGGGCGCCGGAGACGGTCTTGCTCCTCTTCGCGTCGCTCAGAATGTCGCTGCGCCCATCCCCAGCACCCACGCCCTCTGCACCAGCGGCCCAGCCCAATGTAGAAAAAGGAACCAAGGCAGAGGAATACCAGGTGTCGAGCACATCCTCATCGCGCTTGAGTGTCTTGCCAGGGGCTTGGGCTTGCGCTTCAGCTTCGTTGCGGGCCACGTAGACCTTACCGTCTTCGTCGTACCAAGCCGGAATTTGGTGGCCCCACCACAGTTGGCGGCTGATGCACCAGTCTTGGATGTTGTTCATCCACTGGTTGTAGGTGTTGACCCAGTTCTCAGGCACAAACTTGACTTCGCCTGACTGCACTGCGTCGATGGCTTTTTGGGTGATGCTCTTGCCCGTGGCGTCGCCTTTGCCCACTTGGTTCATCGCGACAAACCATTGGTCGGTCAGCATGGGTTCAATCACCTGCCCGGTGCGGGCGCAGCGCGGCACCATGAGTTTGTGTTTCTTGACTTCCACCAAATGCCCGGCGGCTTCGAGGTCGGCCACCACAGCCTTGCGCGCCACAAAGCGGTCTAAGCCACGGTATTTTTCGGGCGCGTGGGTGTTGATCGTGGCGTCGAGATTGAGCACACAAATCATCTCAAGCTTGTGGCGCTGACCCACGGCGTAGTCGTTGGGGTCGTGCGCGGGCGTGACCTTGACCACGCCGGTGCCAAAGGCCTTGTCCACGTAGTTGTCGGCAATGACCGGGATGGTGCGGTCGCACAAAGGCAGTTTGACTTGTTTGCCAATCAGGGCTTGGTAGCGCTCGTCTTCGGGGTGGACCATCACGGCCACGTCACCCAGCAGGGTTTCGGGGCGGGTGGTGGCCACCACCAAACCCACGACGCTTTCACCATTGACGGATTGGGGGCCGTCGGCAAAGTCGTAGCGGATGTGCCACAGCGAGCCTTCTTCTTCTTCGCTTTCAACCTCGAGGTCGGACACCGCGCTTTGCAGCACCGGGTCCCAATTGACCAGGCGTTTGCCCCGGTAAATCAGACCTTGTTGGTACAGCGTCACAAAGGTCTCGGTCACCGTTTGGGACAGTTTGGGGTCCATGGTGAAGTACTCACGGCTCCAGTCCACGCTGTCGCCCATGCGGCGCATTTGGCTGGTGATGGTGTTGCCCGATTGTTCTTTCCACTCCCACACTTTGGAGACAAAGTTTTTGCGCGCTTCGGCGGGGGTGGGGCCCATGTCGTGGCGGCTGATGCCTTGGGCTTGGAGTTGGCGCTCCACCACGATTTGGGTGGCAATGCCTGCGTGGTCGGTGCCAGGAACCCAGGCCGTGTTGAAGCCCATCATGCGGTGGTAGCGCGTGAGGCTGTCCATGATGGTTTGGTTGAAGGCGTGGCCCATGTGCAAAGTTCCCGTCACATTGGGGGGCGGCAACTGGATCGCAAAAGCAGGTGCATCGGCCTGGGGTGTTTGGGTACCACGGTAGCCCGCCACGCCATAACCACGCTTCTCCCACTCGGGGCCCCAATGGGCTTCCAGCGCGGCGGGCTCGAACGATTTGGACAGACTGTCAAGGCCTGGTTGTGCGGCTTTGGGGGTAGGCAAGTTGCTCATGGACACGGCTTTGAGAAATGAAAAACGGCACGCAAAAAGCGGCCGTTTGAGACGGAAAATAACTGTGTACCCATTCTACCTAGCGAGGGTGTGGCGGCCCGCGCCAGTGGGGCGGGTCGAAACCACGTTAGGCTTGGCCAAGTGGCGACCTGACCCTCCACCTGTTGTGTTCATTTCAAGAAAGTTTTTATGCCCGTCCTCAAAGGTTCTCTCACCGAAGAATGCCTCAAACAAGCGTTTTCGGGTGAGTCACAGGCTAACCGACGCTATCTGTACTTTGCCAACAAGGCGGATGTGGAAGGGCAGATCGATGTGGCCGCTTTGTTTCGGTCCACCGCCAAGGGTGAAACTGGGCATGCCTTGGGGCACCTGGAGTTTTTGGAGCAGTCCGGTGACCCCACCACCGGCTTGCCCATTGGCACGACGCGCCAAAACTTGGCGGCTGCCGTGGCCGGAGAAATATACGAGTACACCGACATGTACCCAGGCATGGCCAAAACCGCGCGGGATGAGGGTTTCGACGACATAGCCGATTGGTTTGAAATCTTGGCCAAGGCCGAACGCTCGCATGCCAACCGTTACCAAAAAGCCTTGGCCGACTTGGTGGATTGACCGACATGCGAACCACCGGGCACATCACGGCAGACAGCCTCATGACTTTGGAGGCCTATGCCAAGTGGCGCAAAGCACACCAAGCTGAGATGCGCGCGCTGCGCCAATTGCGCAGCGTGGCGCTGACCGAGCATGTGTGGGTGCAGTTTGAGAGTGAAGCCACCATCCGCTACCAAATACAAGAAATGTTGCGGATTGAAAAAGTGTTTGAAGAAGAGGGCATTGCCCAAGAGATCGAGGCCTACCTACCCTTGGTGCCCACCGGCACCCATTGGAAGGCCACCTTGATGTTGGCCTATCCGGACCCCCAAGAGCGCGAAGCTGCACTGGCGCAGTTGATTGGTGTGGAGGACCGCGTGTTTGTGGTGGTTGAGGGCCACGCACGCGTGGATGCCTTGGCCGACGAAGACCTCGACCGCGAGAACGGTACCAAAACATCTGCGGTGCACTTTGTGCGCTTTGAGCTGACCCCAGCCATGCGTGCCGACGTCAAGGCCGGGGCTCAAGTCACGCTTGGCTGCGACCACCCGTATTGCACGGTACAGACAGCGATTGCGCCCGAGACCCGGGCTTCCTTGGCCGCTGACTTGCACTGAGCCCGTTCAAGACCCCACGCCTGCCCTTGAGCGTGGGGCCCTTCATAATTCAGGTCTGTGTGGATGCCTGTTCTTGGCGCCTTTTTTTATGAGCGATCTATGCTTTTTTTGCTGTCTCCTGCCAAAGCCCTTGACTACGACACCCCTGCGGGCGATGTGCCACACACCCAACCCTTGTTTGTGAAGCAGTCGGTCGCGTTGATCGACATCTTGAAACAGAAGTCGCCCCAAGACATTGCCAGTTTGATGGACTTGAGCGACGCCCTGTCAGCGCTGAATGTGGCGCGTTACCAAGCCTGGTCACCCAAATTCACGGCCAAGAACTCCAAGCAAGCGGTGTTGGCCTTCAACGGCGATGTGTACGAAGGCTTGGACGCCAAAACTTTGAGAGCCAAAGACTTGGCCTGGGCGCAAGAGCATGTGGCCATCTTGAGTGGTCTTTACGGCGTGCTGCGCCCGCTCGACTGGATGCAGCCCTACCGCTTGGAAATGGGCACGTCCTTGGCCAATGACCAAGGCAACAACCTGTACAAGTTTTGGGGCACACAGATTGCCGACTATCTCAACACCCGCTTGGCTGATGCGCGTGAGCCCATCGTGGTGAACTTGGCATCGCAAGAGTATTTCAAGTCGGTGGACCGCAAGGCCTTGAAGGCGCGCGTGATCGCCTGTGTGTTTGAAGACTATAAGGGTGGTAAATACAAAATCATCAGCTTTTTGGCCAAACGTGCTCGTGGCTTGATGACCCGTTATGCCGTCACGCATCAAGTGAAAACGGCCAAAGGATTGCAAGGCTTCAACTTGGAAGGCTATGCTTTTGACGCCGCTGTGTCTGAACCCGACCGATTGGTGTTTCGTCGCAAGCTGAGTTGAATGTGAGAGGAGCGCTGAGTACCCCATGAGCAACACCCCCGAACAATCGCAGCTGGGCAAAACCTCAGCTTATGTCGATCAGTACGACCCGTCGTTGCTGTTCCCGATCCCGCGTCAAACCAAACGCGAAGAAATCGGCATTGCTGGCCAAGCGCCGTTTTTTGGCGCTGACCTGTGGACGGCTTACGAGCTGAGCTGGCTCAATTTACGCGGCAAGCCTCAGGTGGCGCTGGCGCGCATCACAGTGCCTGCTGAGTCGACCCACATCGTCGAGAGCAAGTCGTTCAAGCTCTACCTCAACAGCTTCAACAACACCCGCTTGGGCGATACACACGAGTTGCTGGCCCGCCTGCGCCACGACCTGAGCGCGGCCATTTGGCACGGCGGCCCCATGCTGGCAGGCGTGGGGGTGCAGTTGGTGTTGCCCGAGCAGTTTGACCACGAGCCCGTGCATGAACTCGATGGCCTGAGCTTGGACCGGCTCGATTTGGAGTGCACCCACTATCAACCCGCACCCGAGCTGTTGCAAGCCAACTTAGACGAAGCGCCTGTGACCGAGACCTTGACCAGCAACCTGCTCAAGAGCAACTGCCTGGTGACCGGACAGCCCGATTGGGGCAGTGTGCGCATTCGCTACAGCGGCCCGCAAATCGAGCAAGGGGGTTTGCTGGCCTACATCGTGAGTTTCAGAAACCACAACGAGTTTCATGAGCAATGTGTGGAGCGCATCTTCATGGACATTTGGCGTCGCTGCCAACCGCTGCGCTTGGAGGTGTATGCGCGTTACACCCGCCGTGGTGGCCTAGACATCAACCCCTGGCGCACCAGCCACCCGCAGTCGCCACCGGCGAATGTGCGCACGGCCAGGCAATAGTCTGAGGTGGATCAAGTGTGCACGATCCCTTGGATCAACCCGACTTCGTGTTTGGTTGGCTGATCATTTCAACATAGGCCGCATAACTGAATGTGCGGTTTTTTTTCTGACCTGTCAGCTCGGTCAATATGCCAAGCTTTTGCAGCAACTTGACGGCTGCATTCGCCGTGGGGAAAGTAGTTTGTACCGCCGCGCACACCCGATCCACCGACAAGCGTGGCATGGTGGGCAGCAGTTGCACGCACGGGCTGGCCCAGGGGGGGGTGGTTGTGATGTAGATGCCTGTGGCGCGCGACATATGAAAGCTCGGTGGAACGAATCGTTCGTATATTGAAGCTTTCTTTAATGACGATCAATTCTCTTAAAGTTAGTTTTAATTTGACAGTCACGGTCAAGCTCACTCGGGCGCTGAAAAAAACAAATCTGGCTGAGCCTCTACCACATAGGGTGCGGCCGCTTCTTGGGCGCTGAGGCCTTGCCAGTCTTCGCGTTTCATCAACGACCCCACCCGCAC
>CAITHK010000161.1 GCA_903892175.1 uncultured Burkholderiales bacterium
CCAAATGACCTGCCAGCTTGCTGTTGAGATGCGCGTCGGCCGTGAACTGGTTGAACTCCAAGGTTCTGACCAATTCGCCCGTGGCATGGTTGGTGATTTTGACCAACAGTTTGTTGTTGACTTCGTCGATCGAATAGGCCAACTGGTTTTCATCGCTGACAACCGGGGCTGGCTTGGCCTTGGATTTGGGCTCTGTGACCTCTAAGTCACTGACTTTGGCGGGTCTGGCTTGGATGTTGGCTTGCGTGCTGACGGGGCGGCCCGCAGCATCACCCGCCACGGCTGCGAAGCCGGCGGGGGGAAGCTGAAGATTGCCCAACACAGAAGTCATGATCGACCTTTCCTTGAGAGCATATTGCTCGTCGTGTGGGATGAATCGACCTGGTTCTGGAGAACTTGAGGGCTTTGGAGGAATTTTTTTTCAAGGGTTTTCGTGAGTCTTTGCGCTCACGCAGGTTCTTATCATGCTGAGATGACCTTCATCCATTCATTGAGAACCAGTGCTCTTTTGGCCGTGTGGTGTGCCTGGTTTGCTGTCGTGCCAGCGCATGCCCAAGCCCCATACCCCTCCAAACCCATCCGACTGATCGTGCCTTTTCCACCCGGCGGGGGGGCCGAAGCGACGGCCCGCTTGGTGGCCAACAAAATGGCTGAAAGCATGGGGCAGGCGGTGGTGGTGGAAACACGCGCAGGTGCGGGCGGCAACATCGGCACCGACTACGTGGCCCGGGCCCAGCCCGATGGCTACACCTTGTTGTTGGCCACCAATGGCATGGCGATTCAGCCGCATTTGCAAAAGCTCACCTGGGACCCGATCAAAGACTTCACGCCCGTGGGCTTGGTGGCGGTTTACGCCTTGGTCATCGCGGTGCATCCCAGTGTTCCGGCGCAAAACCTGTCGGAGTTGGTGGCCTATGCCAAGGCCCACCCCCGTCAAATGAGCTATGGCTCGTCGGGCAGTGGCGGCCCTTTGCACATGGGCGCCGAATTGTTTCGCGCGCACGCCGGGGTTGACCTGCTGCATGTGCCCTACAAAGGCAATGCACCCATGACCATTGCCTTGTTGTCCGGTGAAATCAACATGGTGTTTGACAGCCCGGTGGGGCCCCTGCCCAACATCCGGGCTGGCAAAGTGCGCGCCCTGGCCACCACGGGCAAACGCCGATCTTCCAGCCTGCCAGAGGTGCCGACCGTCATCGAGTCGGGTTTGCCGGGCTTTGACTACGAATCTTGGAACGGCATCGTGGCGCCTGCAGGCACGCCCAAAGACATCGTGGCGCGCTTGAGCAACGAGGTGGCCAAAGCCGTGGCCAGTCCCGAGGTGCGCGAACGCCTGATGGCCTTGGGCTATGAACCCCGTGTGGCCAAGACCGATGAGTTTGCAGCACTCATCGCCGCTGACTTGAACCGCTTTGGCCGCGTGGTCAAAGAAGTCGGCATGAAGCTGGACTGAGGTGCTGCGGGCCTGAGGTTCGCGCCACGGCGCCCGCACAAGCTCAAGCGCCTGAGGTCAGAGTTTGGGCGGTGTCGACGATCAGCGCTGCGATGACCTGCTGGGCCAAGGTTTCCACCAAGCCCGCCCGGGTGGTCAGGGCCATCATGCGAGGCAGCGCGGGCGTGACGATTTTTGACGCTTGCAGTTGTGCATGTTGCAACGCATCTTGCAGCGCCATCGGCCCCAACAACGTGTGCAGGCCGCCATGCATCACCATTTCTTTTTGAATCGTCAGTGAGTCGGCTTCCAGTGCCACTGGCAGGCTAAATCCTTGGGCTCTGGCCAGGTTGTCCAAGGTGTCGCGCCAACTGTTGGGGCGGCACGGCAGCACCAGATTGAGCTTGGCCAGCGCGGAGAAAGCGACGGTTTTTTGGCGCGTCACGGGGTCACCCATGGGGCCCACCAAGAAGGTGTCCACCTGTCGCAGCACCTTGTCGCTGCTTTTGAGATTCTGCGGGTGCAAATAGCGAATGGCCAGATCGAATTTGGCGTTGTGCAGGCCGTCGTCCATTTGGCTGTCCAAGGCCTCACGCACGCTGATGCGCACCAAGGGGTAAAGCGTCTTGGCACGTGCCAACACCGGACACAGCAAGGGCCGCACTGCCGATGGCATGGTGCCAATGCGCACCTCACCAATCGGCATGCCCGCGCCCGAGCGCAGGTCATTGGCGAGTTGTTCGGTCTGGGCCAACCAGGCTTGAACCCGGGGCAGGGCCCAGCGCCCCAGCTCGGACAGGTGCATGCCCCGTCCGTGGCGGGTGAACAAAGGGCCCCCACAGTGCGACTCCAGCTCGGCCAGCTGCCGGCTCAGCTGCGGCTGAGCCATGTCGCGCAGCATCGACACCTTGCTCAGGCTGCCTTGTTCTGCCAGGTCCAGGAACAAACGCCACAACGGCGGGCGCATGGCCGAGAGTGAAATACGGGTCATGTCAAAGCCATTACTTTATTGGTATATCTAGTGTGCCAGATTTGTCATTGACTGCATGACAAGGGCTTCCTAACATCGACCCGCTGGCGCCTGATGGACGCCTTTTTTGACCGAAACCCAACTTCAAACCCATGCCTCAACACCAACCCTCGCGATACCGTGTCGCCGCAGACATTGGCGGCACCTTCACCGATGTGGCGGCCTTTGATGAAAAGCTAGGCCGCTTCACACTTGGCAAGACCCTCACCACGCCGCGCCATTTGGTCGATGGCATCTTGACGGGGCTGCAAAAAACCGGCGTTGCGCTGCAAGACGCGCACTTGTTTTTGCATGGCTCAACCGTGGCCATCAACACCATGCTCGAGCGCAGCGGTGCACGCACCGCGCTCATCACCACGCGGGGTTTTCGCGACATTTATGAAATTGGGCGCATCAACCGCCCCGACTCGTTCAATCTGTGGCACCGCAAGCACCAGCCCTTGGTCGAGCGCGACCTGCGCTTTGAGTTAACCGAACGCATGATGGCGGATGGCAGCATCCACAAGCCCTTGGCCATGGACGAATTGGCCGCCTTGTGCGAGCAGCTCAAAACACTGGCGCTCGATTCGGTGGCGATTTTGTTTTTGCACTCTTACCGCAACCCGCTGCATGAGCAAATCGTGCGTGACTACATCCAGCAGCACCTACCGCATCTGTTTGTCTCGATCTCCAGCGAACTGTCTCAGGAGTACCGGGAGTTTGAACGGACCTCCACCGTGGTGGCCAATGCCTACATTGGCCCACGGGTGGACAAGTACTTGGGCGAGATCGAAGACGAACTCAAGGCGGTCGACTTCGAGGGCAAGTTCTTGGTGGTGCAGTCCACCGGAGGCTTGTATTCCCTCAGCGAGGCGCGTCAAGACTGTGTGCGCATGATGGAGTCGGGTCCTGCAGCTGGCGTGATTGGCACCCAGGCCTTGTGCAAGGCCTTGAACATCCAAAACGCGATTGCGTTTGACATGGGAGGCACCACCGCTAAGGCCGGTGTGGTGCGCAACGGGCGCGCCTTGGTGGCCAACAGCGTGATGATTGGTGGCTACCTCACCGGATTGCCTTTGCTGACCCCCATGATCGACATCCATGAGGTGGGCACGGGCGGCGGCAGCATTGCCAGCCTGAGCGGCACCGGCGCCTTGCGCGTGGGGCCACAAAGTGCGGGCGCATCCCCCGGACCGGTCTGCTACGGCTTGGGTGGCACCGAGCCCACGGTGACCGATGCCAATTTGATTTTGGGGCGGCTGGACCCGAAAAACTTTTTGGGCGGCGAGATGCTGCTCGACAAAGCCGGGGCCACAGCGGCCATGAAAGAAAAAATTGCCCAGCCTTTGGGCTTGTCGGTCACTGAGGCGGCCTTGGGCATTTTGCGCATCGGTGCGGCCGCCATGTCGCATGCGGTCAAGGGCGTGACTACCGACCGGGGCTTGGACCCTGGCGCATTCCCCAATTTGTTTGCCTATGGAGGTGCCGGGCCCTTGCATGCCTCGATGGTGGCGCGTGAGTTGCGCATTCCCACGGTC
>CAITHK010000162.1 GCA_903892175.1 uncultured Burkholderiales bacterium
AAGGGCATGGCAAAAGCCTGATCCCTGATGTCTTGAATGTTCATGGCAGCAACTTGTCTTGAGGGTGGGTGTTGTAGGCACTGTGGGCCTGCAGCAAGTCGTGGCGCAACTGCATCGGCGCTTCGCCAAAAATCCGAGGGTCCATCGGCTTGAGCAGAGGGGAAATGCTTGGCCGGAAATTCATCAGCGCCACGATGTCACGCTCCAGGTCGATGCCGGGTGCAATTTCAATCAATTCCAGCCCGCTGTCTGTGAGACGAAACACACAGCGCTCCGTCACATACAACACCGACTGGCGACGACGCTGTGCATCGCTGCCATTGAAGGTGACTTGTTCGACGGCAGTGACAAACTTCTTCACACCGGCCTCGCACGCCACCACCAGCTGACCCGCGATCACCTGCGCCTCTAAGTGCCCAGCGCAAAATGTGCCGACAAACACCACACGCTGTGTGTTTTGGGTGATGTTGATGAACCCCCTGCGGATGACCAAAAATGCCCCCAGTATCGGCAATGGCCCAGCAATAGAGAACAAGCAAACTTTTATCACTAGGAAGTTCGTTCGCAGTACCGCCAAAGCAATTGCTAATCAAAATTTGATGGAGGGTAGATTGGGGGGTAGAAATGAAAAACGCCCCGTGAGGGGCGTTTTTTCTAGTGGTCTGGCGGAGCAAGAGGGATTCGAACCCTCGATACGGCATAACCGTATACCGGATTTCGAGTCCGGCGCATTCGACCACTCTGCCATCGCTCCTGTGTTCGAATTGTCTATTCTATCTCAGGGGCGACGCACGGCAGATGCGGGCGTGGGCGCTGTGCCCGTGGGGCTGATGGTGATGGCGGCTACCACGCGACTGAAGACACCGCCTTCGTCCAACTCCACCGTGGCGGATCGGTCAGCACGGGTGAACACCAACAGGTTTTTCTTGCCACGCACAGCAGCAACCAAGCTCCAGCCTTGACGCGGAAATTGATCGGCAAAGAAGTTGTAACTGGCCGAGGCATCGGTGGGCAATTCAATGACCGCACGGCCCATCCAGTTGTCACCCACACCAAACACCAACGACTCGGGCCCCACCATCTTGCTGCCCACTGGCAGGGGCGTGTTGCCCAGTTGGTCTACACCCAAACGTGCGGTGGTGCTGTTGGGGCCGTTCTCCAAGCTCACCGAGGGTGCGGTGGAACTGCAGGCCACCAAGCTCAGGGACAAGACGGCCGCGAGGAGGTGTTTCATGCGCGCAACTCCGTGATGCCACCCATGTAGGGGCGCAGCGCCTCGGGCACACGAATGCTGCCATCGGCTTGTTGGTGGTTTTCCAACACCGCCACCAAAGTGCGGCCCACGGCCAAGCCAGAACCGTTCAGGGTGTGCACCAACTCGTTTTTACCTTGGGCATTTTTGAACCGCGCTTGCAAGCGGCGAGACTGGAAGGTTTCGCAATTCGACACCGAGCTGATTTCGCGGTAGGTGTTTTGCGCGGGCAACCACACCTCCAAGTCGTGGGTTTTGCTGGCACCAAAGCCCATGTCGCCGGTGCACAAGGCCATCACACGGTAGGGCAATTCGAGCTTTTGCAAGATGGCTTCGGCGTGGCGCGTCATGTCGTCGAGGGCCGCGTAGCTGTGGTCGGGGTGAACGATTTGCACCATCTCCACTTTGTCGAACTGGTGCTGGCGTATCAGGCCCCGGGTGTCGCGGCCTGCGCTGCCTGCCTCAGAGCGAAAACATGGGGTGTGTGCGGTGAGCTTGATGGGCAACTCGCTCTCGGCCACGATGACGTCGCGCACAAAGTTGGTCAAGGGTACTTCGCTGGTCGGGATCAAATACAGCGCGGTGTTTTCGCCACTGGCTTCGCCTTCTTGACCGCCCTTTTTAGCAGCGAACAAGTCTTCTTCAAACTTGGGCAACTGGCCGGTGCCTTTGAGGCTTTCAGCGTTGACGATGTAAGGGGTGTAGCACTCGGTGTAGCCGTGTTCTTGGGTTTGCACATCCAACATGAACTGCGCCAGCGAGCGGTGCAAACGGGCAATCGGGCCCTTCATCACGGTGAAGCGCGAGCCCGTGAGCTTGACGCCCATTTCAAAGTCCAGGCCCAGCGGTTCACCCAAGTCCACATGGTCTTTGGGCGTGAAGCCCAAGGGCGCGGGATCGGTGCCCGCAGGGCTCCAACGGCGCAACTCCACATTGCCATGTTCGTCGGCGCCCACGGGCACGCTGTCGTGCGGCAGGTTGGGCACAGCCAACAACAAGGTTTGCAGCTCAGCTTGCAGCGCGTCCAAGCGCACCGCAGAACTGTCGAGTTCAGCTTTGAGATCGGCCACTTGGGCCATCACCGCGTCGGCGTTTTCGCCTTTGGCTTTGAGCTGACCAATTTGCTTGGACAAGCTGTTGCGGCTGGACTGCAACTCTTCGGTGCGGGTTTGCAGTGTTTTGCGCTCGTTTTCAAGCGCTTGGTAGGCTGCCACATTCAAAAAAGTTTGTGGGGATTTGCGGGTTTCAAGCCGGGCGATGACGTGGGGTAAATCGCGGCGAAGCAGGGTGATGTCTAGCATCCCCGCATTGTAATGAGCCCTACTTCAGCCCCTTGGGCAGCGGGAACTTGATGGTTTCTTGCACACCGTCCAGGGTGCGCACCGACAGGGCACCCAAGACGCGGATGCGGGCAATGACTTGCTGCACCAAGATGTCGGGGGCAGACGCACCGGCGGTCAAGCCGATATGGGTTTTGCCTTCAAACCAGGTCTCTTGCAACTCGTCGGCGTTGTCGACCATGTAGCTTTCTGCGCCGTAGCGTTGGGCCACGTCGCGCAAGCGGTTGCTGTTGGAGCTGGTGGGACTGCCCACCACAATGACCAAATCGACCTGCGCGCTCAAGAGCTTGACAGCGTCCTGGCGGTTTTGCGTAGCGTAGCAAATGTCTTGCTGCTTGGGTTGGCGCACCAGGGGAAAGCGTGCTGTGACCGCACGCGAAATATCTGCCGCGTCGTCCACGCTCAAGGTGGTTTGGGTCACAACGGCCAAGCGCTCCGTCTGGCTGGGTTGAACCCGGGCCACATCGGCCACGTCTTCCACCAGGTAAATACCGCCGCTCAACTGACCCATGGTGCCTTCGACCTCGGGGTGGCCTTTGTGGCCAATCATGATGAACTCGTAGCCCTCTTTGTGCAGCTTGGCCACTTCCACATGCACCTTGGTCACCAGCGGGCAGGTGGCATCAAAGACCCGAAAGCCCCGTCGCTCAGCCTCTTGTTCGACCGACTTGGGCACCCCGTGGGCGCTGAACACCAAGGTGGCGCCCGTTGGCACATCGTTCAAGTCTTCGATGAAGATGGCGCCGCGCTGCTTGAGATCTTCCACCACATAGGTGTTGTGCACGATTTCGTGGCGCACATAGACCGGCTTGCCGAATTTTTGCAGGGCACGGTCGACGATTTCAATCGCGCGGTCGACGCCCGCACAAAAGCCACGCGGCTCGGCCAGCACGATGTCTTGCAAGCTGCTCATAGGATGCCAATGACCTGAACTTCAAACGTCACCGGCTGGCCTGCCAGCGGATGGTTGAAGTCAAACAACACCGCGTCATCGCTGACTTGTTGCACGGCCCCTGCGAACGAGCCTTGGCCATTGGGCGCAGGGAACTGCACCACGTCGCCCACAACGTATTGCTCCAGCGGATCGCCCAGTTCTTTGAGCAAGCTTTTGCCCACCCATTGCTGCATGTCCAGGTTGCGCTCGCCAAAAGCTTCACCAGCAGCCAACTCAAACGTGGTGCGCACGCCTTCGGCCAAACCGATGAGGCGCTGCTCAACCGCTGGCGACAACTCGCCCGAGCCCAACGAGAGGGTGGCAGGTTTTTCGGTGAAGGTGTTGATGATGTCGCCCTGCGGTCCCGAAAGCCGATAGTGCAAAGTTAAAAACGAGCCGGGGCCGATGGTAGGGTGGTCACTGGAATGGGGTGCAGACATGGCTCCATTGTAGAAACCTCTCAGCCGCCCACAGAGGACCCACCATGACCGAGCCCCTGCGCTTGCAAGACCTACCCCCCCGAGATGCGCCCCCCGTGAAAAGCTGCTCACACACGGCGCAGCCTCCTTGACCGATGCCGAGTTGTTGGCGTTGCTGTTGCGCTCCGGGATGGCGGGCAAGAACGTGCTGGCCTTGTCACAAGAGCTGCTGGAGCGCTTCCATGGTTTTGCGGGGCTGATCCACACCAGCGCCGCCGATTTGAAAACCTGCAAAGGCATGGGCGGCACGGCCAAGCGCGCCCAGTTGGTGGCGGTGCTAGAAATTGCCCGACGGGCCTTTACCCAACAATTACGCGAAACCACGATCATGAGTTCACCCCAAGCAGTGAAACAATACCTGTAGCTTGAATTGGCCCAACTCAAACACGAGGTGTTCGCTGTGTTGTTTTTAGATGCGCACAACCGCTTGTTGTCTTACCAGCCCATGTTTCGAGGCTCTTTGTCGCAAACCATGGTCTACCCACGCGAGGTAGCCAAGACCGCCTTGGCCCTGGGTGCCGATGGCGTGGTGCTGGCCCACAACCATCCCGGCGGCACGGTCAAGCCCTCGCAAGCCGACTTGCACCTCTCGCGCACCCTGCGCGAAGCCTTGGCCTTGGTGGACGTGGCCATGCGTGAACACATCATCGTGGCGCAGGGGCAATATCTGTCGATGGCAGAAGAAGGCTTGTTGTGAAATCCAAATCATTGCAAGACCTGGGTGCGATTCGACAACAAATCAGCGACGCGACCAAAGCCGCGGCGGCAGCTGAGCTGGCCCGCCGCGAAGCCGAACGGCGCGCTGAGGCTGAGCGCCACCTGTTTGTTCGCGCTGTCGGTGCGGTGCAACCCTTGCCCGTGAAAGAGCGGGTCCATCTGCCACCCCAGCGCGGCGCCCCTTGGCCTTTGCAACAAGACGTTGACGACCAAGCGGCTTTGGTCGAGAGCATGAGCGACGAGTTTGACGTGAGCACCCTGCTCGACGTGGATGACCAACTGAGCTTCAGGCGCCCAGGCGTTGGCACCGATGTCACACGCAAGCTGCGCAAGGGTGAATGGAGCATGCAAGGCCAGCTCGACCTGCACGGCTTGCGCAGCGACGAGGCACGTACCGCCTTGGGTCAATTCATTCGGGACGCAAAGCGCATGGGTTGGCGTTGCGTGCGCGTGGTGCACGGCAAGGGGCTGGGGTCGCCTGGCAAAGAGCCGGTGCTCAAATCCAAGGTGCAGCGCTGGTTGGTGCAAAAAAACGAGGTGCTGGCCTTTGTGCAGGCCAAGCCTTCAGACGGCGGTGCCGGGGCCTTGGTGGTGTTGCTAGCACCAGGCAAGGCGTGACCCTACAGCGGTCAAGCGGGGATCGCCAGCAGCCCGCGACCCGCACCCATCACACGCCTTGGTTGCGCATCCAGTCGGCGGTTTGAAAGAAACTGCTTTTCAGGCGTTCGCGCAAGTCGGCGGGCACACCGGTTTCGGCCATGGCCTGGTCCATGCAGGCCAGCCACTGGTCGCGCTCCAGGATGCCAATAGCAAACGGCATGTGGCGCATGCGCAGGCGCGGGTGACCAAACTGCTCGGTGTAGTGCTGCGGGCCGCCCAACCAGCCGCACAAGAACATGAACAAACGTTGGCGCGCATGGGTCAGGTCTGTGCCATGCGCCGCACGCAAGGCGGTGTAGCCGGGCTCTAAGTCCATCAGGTCATAAAAGCGTTCGGTCAGCGCCTTGACGCGCTCCTCACCGCCTATCCACGTAAACGGGGTGTTGATGGGGTCTGTGGGGGTGTCGTCATCGGTGTGCATGGGGCTGATTGTCGACGCCATCCACACCGGGTCATCACAAGCTGGCTTGACGCAAGGTCTGCACCACCGGACGGCGCAACACATCACGCAAGCCCCACCAGCCGGCGGCCAAGGCCAACACAGCGCCAGTGGCCGCTCCGATCAAGGGCACCCAAGGGCTGGGGTTCCAGTTGAACTCAAAAGTGAAACGCGCCAAGCCCCACCCCAACGCCATGGCGACACTGGATGCCAAGAAACCTGCCAAGGCGCCAACCCCCGCCAACTCGGCGCGTTGCACCCGCGCCAGCAAGTGGTTGGACGCGCCCAGCGCACGCAGCACCGCGTATTCGCGGGCCCGCTCTTCGCGCGTGGCGGTGACCGCCGCAAACAACACCACCAAACCCGCCGCCAAGGTGAACAAAAACAAGAACTCCACCGCACTCACCACTTGACCCAGCACCTGTTGCACTTGGTTCAAAGTGGCGCCCATGTCGACATTGGTCAAGTTGGGGAAACGCTGCACCAATTGGTTGTCGAAGTTCTCGCGAGGGTTCGCGTTGGGCAGCCGTGCGGGTGTCGGCGCGCGAAAGGCCGCGATGTAACTCAAGGGCACGTCGTCCAGGCGACTGACCGGAAACATGACAAAGAAGTTGGCACGCATCGAGGTCCAGTCGACCCGGCGGATGGACGTGATGCGCGCTTCGTGCAACACACCTGCGATGTCAAATCGCAGCACATCGCCGAGCTTGAGGCCCAGCGTTTTGGCAATGCCTTCTTCTACGCTCATGGCGTTGGCTTCTTCGGGCACCCACGCGCCGGCCACGATGGTGTTGTGGGTGGGCGCTTGGGCGCTGTAAGACAGGTTGAACTCGCGGTCCACCAAACGCTGGGCGCGCTCGTCTTTGTACTGTTCGGGCAAAACGCCTTGTTGGTTGAGGGTCACCAACCGACCACGCACCATCG
This sequence comes from uncultured Burkholderiales bacterium, assembly GCA_903892175.1. Lineage (GTDB taxonomy): Bacteria > Pseudomonadota > Gammaproteobacteria > Burkholderiales > Burkholderiaceae_C > Limnohabitans. The sequence goes on from CAITHK010000162.1 coordinate 6,746, forward strand.
GGTACCAGTCAAATTGGCGCACGCCTGCCTCACGCAAGGTCTGCATGAACGCTTGCGCTTGAGAGGGTTGGATATTGAGGACAAAACGGTTCGGCGCATTGGCCGGTGTGGCGTTGCGCCAGCTGCTGACCAAATCTGTGCGCAACAACACCAGCAAGGCCAAGGCCAGCAAGCCCACCGCCAAAGCGCTCACCTGCACCATGGCATAGACCGGTCGGGCGCTGATTTGCCGTGTGGCCAGCATCAACCACGGTGGGGCGGAGCCTTCGCGCACCGAGCGCCGCAGCAACCACACCGCCAGCCACGCCATGCCTGCAAACACCAGCACGGCCGCCGCAAAGCCGCCCACCACCATCAGACCGAGTTTGACATCGCGGCTGACCGCCACCAGCAACACCCCAAAGCCCAACAGCCCCAAGGCCCACACCGACACGGTGGCGGCCTTGAGTTGCCCCACATCGCGACGCATCACACGCAGCGCCGGCACGCTGGCCAGTTGCAACACGGGCGGCAGGCCAAAGGCCAGCAACAAGGTCAAGCCCGTGCCCAGGCCATAGACCACAGGCCACAGACTGGCTGGCGGCAGGTTGGTTTCGACCAAGCCCGCCAGCAACTGCACAAACAACAGGTGCACGCCATAGCCCAGCGCCAAGCCCAACACGCTGGCCACGCCGCCCACCAGCACGAACTCCAGGCTGTAGGCCCAGGCCATGTTGCGCTGGCTCAGTCCCAGCACGCGCAGCATGGCGCAGTCGTCCAAGTGGCGCGCCGCAAACGCACGCGCGGCCAAGGCCACCGCCACGGCACTGAGCAAGGCCGCCAACAAGGCCACCAGGTTCAAGAACTTGCCGGCCCGGTCCAAGGTTTGGCGCATTTCGGGCCGCCCCGCTTCCAGCGACTCGACCCGCACACCGCGCACCTGCGGCTTTTTGGACTCAAGCGCGGCCCAGTCTTTGAAGCGCTGCACCGCCGCTGCGGGCCCCACCACGGCGAAACGCCAGGTGATACGACTGGCGGGCTGCACCAGGGCAGTGGCGGCCAGGTCCGCGCTGTTCATCAAGACGCGGGGCGCAAAGCTCATGAAGCCCGCGCCTCGGTCGGGCTCTTGCAGCAACACCTGGGTGATGCGCAAGCTGCTGTTGCCCAGCATCAAGCGGTCTTGGGTGTTCAGACCCAAGGCTTCTAGCACGCCAAGCTCCGCCCACACTTCACCGGGGGCAGGAACACCGGTGGCGATGCTCACGCCAGACTGGCCAGCAGCTTTGCCGGCCCCTGCACCTTGCGCCAAGGCTGTTTGAGCTTGGTCCATGTTGGCGCTGAGCTTGAGTTGGCCGCGCAAAGGGTAACCGGACTCAACCGCTTTGAGGGCCACCAAACGGCTCTCGCCACCTTGGGCTTGTTCTGCCCGCGCCATGGTGGGGAAACTCAGGGTGGTGACACCTTGCAAACCCAGGGCACGGGCATAGGTGACGATGTGTGCGGGCGTCGGGTTGTCGCTGACCACCACCGCGTCGCCACCGAGCAGCTGGCCCGCATCGCGTTGCAAGCCCGCGTTCATGCGGTCGGCCAAGAAGCTGACCGAGCTCAAGGCTGCGACCCCTAAGGCCACCGCCACCAACAGCAAACGCAGTTCGCCCGCGCGGGCGTCGCGCCAGAGGTTGCGCCAGGCGATGGACCACCAAGCGCCGCTGTGGGTGGTGTGGGTAGATGTCATGGTGCCTCCGGGCGCAATGCCAAGCTGGGGTCGAGCTGCACACGCTGTGGCGCGGTGTAGACCAAAAAATGTTTGTTGGTGGCGCGGCCCAAGGTGCACAGCCCCAAGCGCTCGGCCAAGTCGTAGCCCATTTGCGTGATGCCGCTGCGCGAGATGACCACCGGCACCCCCATCTGGGCCGACTTCAGCACCATCTCACTGGTCAAGCGGCCGGTGGTGTAAAAACTCGACGCCGCACCCGAGACAACCCCGTGCATCCACATCCAACCCGCAATGGTGTCGATGGCGTTGTGGCGACCCACATCTTCCACAAACACCTGCAAAGTTTCGCCGTCGAACAAGGCACAACCGTGCACCGAGCCAGCCGATTTGTAAGTGCTTTCTTGCAGGCGAATGGCGTTCAAAATGGCATACAGGCGGGCTTGGCTCAACTGCGCCTCGGGCAGCACCAGGGTGTCGATCTCGTCCATCAAGTCGCCAAACACACTGCCTTGTCCGCAGCCAGTGGTGACCACGCGGTGCGCGGTGCGCGCTTGGATGTCAGCAATGCCTGCATGTGTTTTGACAGCGGCCACGCCTGCGCCGCCCTCGCCTGCTTCCCAGTCCACCGTGATGGATGCCACGTCTTGCGCCGCGCCCACCAAACGTTGGTTGCGCAAATAACCCAGCACCAGCAACTCGGGATGTGCGCCCAAGGTCATGAGGGTGACGATTTCACGGGTATCCACATAGACCGTGAGCGCGCGTTCAGCCGGAATGGACACGATGCTGCGCTCGCCGTGTTCGTTGAGCACGCTGACCTCACGGGTCAAGGGCGCTTGGGCTTGGGTGAGGTGGGGAAGGTTCAAAGCAACGGACATAGGGAGCAGGCTACAACAAAACGGGCCGCCACCCTCAGGTGCGGCCCGATGCACAGCCAAGCTGTGGTGGATTTAAGATTTTTTGGCGGGTACAGCCGCAGGAGCAGCGGCAGGTGCTGGAGCAGCTGGTGCAGCACCGGGTGCTGCGGCCATAGGCGCTGCCTCAGGCGGGGTGTAGACAAACTTGCCCGGGTCGGCGCAAGGCGCTGTGGCCATCGGCTTACCAGCTTTGGACTTGTTGGTCTTTTGCACGTGAGCGACCACTTTGTCTTGCGACTTGCACAGCAAGTAGCCATCCATCTTGCCTGTGTGCGCGGTTTTGGCGGCGGCTTCGGCAGCCTTGGCCTTGGCTTCGTCGCTGGGTGCGGGCAACTTGGCGGATGCGCCAAGACTCAGACCAAACAGCGTGAGTGCGATGAGGATTTTGTTCATAGAAATTCTCCTGAAATCAAGCCTGCGCTGAAGCGCCAGGCACTTCGGGACTGCGTTGCGCAGGGATCGTGCCGGACTGGATGTCGTCGTACCAAAGTTCGTGGTGTTCTTTGGCCCAAGTTTCGTCCACGTAACCTGTTTTCATAGCCTGATAAGCTCCACCCATACCGATGGTGCCCAAGTAAATGTGACCCATGAACATGGCCATCATCAACAAGGTGGCTACGGCGTGAACCATGTGGGCCATTTGCATCGTGCCGCGTTCATAGATCAGGCCTGGAACAATTTTGTCGAGCATAAAGCCCGAGGCCACCACCACGGCGCCCAACAAAAACACCCCACCCCAAAACATGACCTTTTCTCCCGCATTGAAGCGGTGTGAGGGAACTTCTTGGCCGCCAAACATGCCGCCACCTTTGAGCAACCAATTCAGATCGCCTTTGCTGGGCAAGTTGTCTTTCAAGAAGGTAATGAAGACCACCACGAGCGAGACCGCAAACAAAGGTCCCGCAAAGTTGTGCGCGTTTTTGAGCAGGTAAGTGATCCAGCCAAACAGCGTGTCGCCGATGAGGGGCTCCAACACAAACTTGCCAAAGGCCATGGTCAAACCAGAAATGGCCAACAGCACAAACGCTATCGCGTTGGCCCAGTGGGCGGATCGCTCGAACGGGGTAAAGCGCTCGATCGCACGGCCCGTGGGTTTGCCGTGCAAGGCAATCGCGCCCTTGCGCCAAAAGAAAACAGCAATGGCACCTGCCACGATCAACAAGAGGGACCCACCGTATGGAATCAGCCACTGGTTGCGCACTTGGCGCCAGGCCTCACCGGCGTTGGTCAACCGCGAACCGGGGTACTGCACAAAGGGCTGAATCAAAACACCCGCTTCAGGCGCGGTTTCTTTGGGCAAGCTGCTGTAGCCCGCCACCCCTTTGCCCACATCGCGCCATAGGGGTGCGTTGTTGCCGGGTTGCGCTTTGACACGCTCGGCATTGGTCTGGTCGGCATAGCCCGGTGCATCACTGGCATCCGGTTTGACGTCTTGGATGTTGACGCTCTGGACCGCAGAAGCGGCAACAGGCGCTGTTGTTTTGTCTTGAGCGCCTGCGGACAGTGCAAGCACCGTCAACACCGCACACAGCACCGATGAAATTGAACGCGACATGGTGTGCCCCTGGTTCACGGTGCGCGTGTGTGGTCGTTCATGCCGTATTCCCCACGGGTCCGCAGATGCTGCTCCCAGCTGTTCTTGTCACCGGCTTTCCAGCCGGGTGCGGCGAACGCGTTGGTCACACCGCTGTAGGCGGTGGCGTCATTTTTGGTGCCGAGGGTTTGCGGTTTTTCACCACAGCCGCTCAAGCCCATCATGCTGGCCAAGGCCAACCCGGTGAGCCACAAAGTGTGTGACATCATTTTTTGACTCCTTCTGGCTGTGGTGCTTGACCAGCCTGTTTGGAACCATAGGCCGTGCCCCAACCCCACACTTCAGCACCCTTGTTGCGCTTGACCACGCGGTTGCGAAAGATGTCGGCCACCACGTCGCCGTCACCCGCGAGCAGGGCTTTGGTAGAACACATTTCCGCACAGGCTGGCAACTTGCCTTCTGCCAGACGGTTGCGACCATATTTTTCAAACTCGGCTTGGCTGCCATTGGCTTCGGGACCCCCGGCACAGAAGGTGCATTTGTCCATCTTTCCGCGCACACCGAATGTGCCCTGCGAAGGGAACTGAGGTGCACCAAATGGGCAAGCGTACGAGCAGTAGCCGCAGCCGATGCAAACGTCTTTGTCGTGCAACACGACGCCTTCGTCGGTTTTGTAAAAACAGTTGACGGGGCAGACCGCCATGCACGGCGCATCGGAGCAATGCATACAGGCGACAGAGATCGACTTTTCGCCTGGTACACCGTCGTTCAAGGTCACCACACGGCGGCGGTTCACACCCCAAGGGACTTCGTGTTCGTTCTTGCAAGCGGTCACGCAACCGTTGCACTCGATGCAACGCTCAGCGTCACAGATAAATTTCATTCTTGCCATGGTCAAGCCTCCTGACGAGCCGCCTCAAAGGAGGCTTGGGGCCCCTTGGGGGGGCAGTGAATACATGAAATGATGAACGTGGGGGTGCATGCTTGTTTCCTTCAAGCGCGTTCGAGATTACAGACCGTGGTCTTGGTCTCTTGCATCATGGTCACGCTGTCGTAACCGTAGGTGGTGGCGGTGTTGACCGCCTCGCCACGCACAATGGGCGCCGCCCCTTTGGGGTAATGCGCCAGCATGTCGGCACCTTGCCAACGGCCCGAGAAGTGAAAGGGCATCCACACCGTGCCGGTGTCGACCCGCTCGGTCACCATGGCTTGCACATTCAAACGTGCACCGGTGGGGCTGTGCAGCCACACACGTTCGCCGTTGCGAATGCCGCGATCTGCCGCTGTCTTGGGATGAACTTCAACAAAGGCCTCTTGCTGCAACTCGGCCAACCAGGGGTTGGAGCGGGTTTCTTCGCCGCCACCTTCGTACTCGACCAAACGGCCCGAAGTGAGGATGAGCGGAAACTTTTCGTGCACCTTGTCGGCCACGTTCTTGTCTTGAACAGTTTTGTACAAGGTGGGCAAACGCCAGAAGGCTTTCTTGTCGTCGTGCGTGGGGTACTTGGCCACCAGGTCGGGGCGCGTGCCATACAAAGGCTCGCGGTGCTGAGGGATGGGGTCTGGAAAGTTCCACACCACGGCACGGGCCTTGGCGTTGCCAAATGGGTGGCAGCCATGGTTTTGCATGAACACGCGGATCATGCCGCCCGAGTTGTCGGTCTTCCAGTTCTTGCCCTCAGCCAAGGCTTTCTCGGCATCGGTGAGTTCGTCCCACCAGCCGAGTTTCTTGAGCAACACGTGGTCCAGCTCTGGGTAGCCGGTGGTGATGTCGGCACCCAGCGAGTGCGAGCCGTCTTCGGCCAACAGGTTTTTACCTTCACGCTCCACACCAAAGTTGGCGCGGAAGTTACCGCCGCCGTCCATGACGTGTTTGGAGGTGTCGTAAAGGTTGGGCGAGCCGGGGTGCTTGAGCTCAGGTGTGCCCCAGCACGGCCATGGCAAACCGAAGTAGTCGCCGCCAAAGTCGTAACCGGTTTCTTTGTCTTTGCCGCCCTTGGACTTCAAGGTTTTGACGTCAAACAAGTGCATGTTGCGCATGTGCGCTTTCAAGCGCTCTGGGCTTTGGCCGGTGTAGCCAATGGTCCAGACCGACTTGTTGATTTCGCGCAAGATGTCTTCGACCATGGGCTCGTCCATGCCGTTGACTTGTTGCAGCTTGTAGTTCTTGACCAGCTCTTTGCCAAAGCCGAGCTTTTCGGCGAACTGGTACATGATCATGTGGTCTGAGCGGCTCTCCCACAAGGGCTCAATGACTTTGTCACGCCACTGAATCGAGCGGTTCGAGGCCGTGGCAGAACCACTGGTTTCAAACTGCGTGGCCGCAGGCAGCAGGTACACCGCACGGTTGGGATTGAGGTCTTCGGCCTTGCCAGGCATGGCGGCCATGGCAGCGGTGGCAGAGGGGTAAGGATCGACCACCACCAACAAGTCGAGCTTGTCCATGGCGCGTTTCATGTCCAGACCACGGGTCTGCGAGTTGGGCGCATGGCCCCAGTAGAAAACACCCCGCAGGTTGCTGTCTTGGTCGATGAGTTCGTTCTTCTCCAACACACCGTCGATCCAACGTGAGACGGTGATGCCGGGCTTGCTCATCATGGTGGGGCTGGCAAAGCGGCCCTTGATCCACTCAAAGTCCACGCCCCAGGCTTTGGCAAAGTGTTTCCAAGCGCCCTCGACCAAACCGTAATAGCCTGGCAATGAGTCGGGGTTGGGTCCCACGTCGGTCGCGCCTTGCACGTTGTCGTGGCCGCGGAAAATGTTGGTGCCACCACCCGACTTGCCCACGTTGCCCAAAGCCAATTGCAAGATGCACGAGGCCCGCACGATGGCGTTGCCGGTGGTGTGTTGGGTTTGACCCATGCACCACACGACGGTGCCGGGGCGGTGTTCGTTCAACAGGGTGGCGATCTTGAGCAACTGGTCCGGCTTGACGCCGCAGACCTCTTCCACTTTGTCAGGCGACCACTTGGCCAGCACTTCTTCTTTGACCTTGTCCATGCCGAAGACACGGTCGTTGATGTATTTCTTATCTTCCCAGCCGTTCTTGAAGATGATGTGCAGCAGGCCAAATAAAAACGCGATGTCAGAGCCCGAGCGGATGCGCACGTACTCATCGGCCTTGGCGGCTGTGCGGGTGAAACGTGGGTCGACCACGATCATCTTGCAACCGTTTTCTTTGGCATGCAGCATGTGCAGCATGCTCACTGGGTGAGCTTCGGCTGCGTTGGAGCCAATGTACAAAGCAACCTTGCTGTTTTGCATGTCGTTGTACGAGTTGGTCATGGCGCCATAACCCCAGGTGTTGGCCACACCGGCCACCGTGGTGGAGTGGCAAATGCGGGCCTGGTGGTCGCAGTTGTTGGAGCCCCAGTAGCTGACGAACTTGCGCAGCAGATAGGCTTGTTCGTTGTTGTGTTTGGAGGAGCCAATCCAGTAGATCGAATCGGGGCCGCTGGCTTTGCGCAGCTCCAGCAGCTTGGCGCTGATTTCGGTCAGCGCCGTGTCCCAGCTGATGCGCTCGTACTTGCCGTTGACCAGCTTCATGGGGTAGCGCAGACGGAACTCGCCGTGTCCGTGCTCGCGCAGAGCCGCGCCTTTGGCGCAATGCGCCCCCAAGTTGATGGGCGAATCGAACACCGGTTCTTGTCGCACCCAGACACCGTTTTCCACCACGGCGTCCACCGCACAGCCCACCGAGCAGTGGGTGCACACCGTGCGTTTGACTTCAATCTTGCCGGTGCCGTTGCCAGCCGTGGTGTTGGCAGCACCGGCTTTTTTCACCAAGCTCAGTTGGGTGGCGGCCAGGCCCACACCCACCCCCAAACCAGAGCGTCGCAAGAAGCCACGGCGGTCCAAGGTGGGCAACGCTTGCGACAGGCCGCGCTGCAGACGGTCCACCAAGCCAGAACTGCCAGACTGGGCAGCGTCAGATTTACGGGTCAGCAACATAGGGATACTCCTGCGTATTCGGTGGGGGTCACTCAGACGCGGGTGGTCTGGTAATAACGCTTGACGTGTTCACTCAAGCTGTAACCGCCACCGTTTTCTGGCGCTGGCTTCAAAGCCGCAACCTCGGAGGGCAGGTTCACGCGGGGCAGCGCGGTGACTGCGGCAGCGGCAGCGCCTGCTGCTGCGGCGCCCATAAAGAATCCACGGCGCGACGCCTGGGTTTGTTCTTTTTTCATCTTGATCTCCTCGAGCCATCGTGGGTATGCACGACTCTGCCTACTGTAAAGGGTCTAGAACCTTAGTAGGTCAGTAAAAACCTCAAGAGAGGCTTTATTTATGGTTATCGAAAAAAATACCAATAACTTATACTTATTTTTTTGACGCGCATGGCCTACACCAGCAGGTCAAAGCCTTGGGTCTCCACGCTCACAAAGGCACGTGTGAGGCCCGCCAAGTCGGCATAAAAACGCGCCCGTGGATTGGCCTGCAAAGCGTCGCTCAAAGCCAACACCCAGGTCTGGACATGGGCGGCAAAGAATGTGGCTTGCTGCGTCAAGTTAGAAACAGTCACATCGTCACCCGCCACCAAGAAGCGCATGACCTCCATCAGGTAAGACACATGGTCTTCGGTCTCCGACATGGTGGCCGTGTCGCGCGTGAGGCCCAAGGCGGCCAAGTCGTGACGCAACTGCACCAAGGGTTTTTCATTCAAAAAACCACTCAGGTAATGCGAGGCATACACATACACCTCAGGCTTACCCACACCGCCAAACAAGGCCTCGTGTTCGTGCGCGATGGCGGTGTCGTCCATTTCACGGGCGGTGCCCACCAGAGTGCGCCAGGGTTCTTCTAAAAAGCCACCAGCGCTGGGCGCCTGCGTGGCTGCCACGCGCAACTGCGCCAGCAAGGCAGGTGTGGGCGGGGCATAAAACAACTCGGCAATCAAACCGTACAGCTCGGCACGCGCGGTTTCTTCGTCCAGGGCCGTGGAAAGGTGGGGGGATTGGGTCATCAGATTTTTTGCTCGTCGCCCGAGCTGTAGATGTCGATCACACGGCAGTCGCCGCACATTTTGAGGCGCTCCAGCGCCGCGCCTTGGAACATCGAGTGTCCAGACAGCTTGGCCATCATGGCCTCGATGCCCTTGAGCGTGCCAAAGGCTTTGCCACAGCGCACGCAGCCGTAGGGCTGGGTCTCATTGAGCACGCGAAGTTCTTTGCGTTGTGGCGTCAGCAGCAAACGTGGCACCAGCGACAGCGCTTGTTCGGGACAAGTGCTGACACACAGGCCGCATTGCACGCAGTTCTTCTCGACAAAGCGCAGTTGCGGCGCTTGTTGGTTGTCTTGCAAGGCCTGGGCCGGGCAAGCGCTGACGCAGCTCATGCACAAGGTGCAACTGTCTTTGTTGACCTCAACCGAGCCAAACAGCGCGCCATCGGCGGGCAAGGCCAAGGCCTCAGCGGCGGGACTCGCTTTCAAAGCGGGGGCATGGTCCAGCAAATGGTCGACCAACAACCCTAAGCTGCTGCGTTTGTCCGCCATCACCGCCATGGTGGCCAGGGGGATGAGTGCGCGCAAGCGCTGTTTGCCGGTGCACAGACGTTGCAATTCGGCGTCCAGCTCCAGGGCCTGTGTGGCATGCAGCAGTTGCACCACGGGTTGGCCAGGCAAGGCGTAGCCCAAACCTTCGAGCAGGGCCTGGACCTGGTTCATTTGGGCTTGCAGGCCCTCGGCGTATTGCGGCGCTTCTTCGCGGGTGAGCAACACCACAACTTGCGCTGCGCCATACGCCAGCGCCGTCAGCCACACGTCCAGCCCCAAGCTGGCGGTGTGCCACAGCGAAACGGGAATCACATGCGCGGGCACACCCTGAGCCAGCTGCAACTGGGCCGCACGGCCGAGCTCTTGCACCAAGGCAAGGCCGGCCTCTTGGCTGTGCAGCAGCAACACGGGGTCTTGGCCACCGGCCTGGCGGTAGGTGCCCAGCAGGGTTTTGAGTTTCACGCCCTGTTCGGGCGCGCTCGGATAGGCGTAGCTCAATGCGCCCGTTGGACACACCGTGGTGCAGGCACCGCAACCCACGCACAGGTTGGGGTTGACCTTGATTTGTTGACGTGCGGGTTCAGAACCGATCGCCTCGGCTGAGCAAATGTCCACGCACGCCCGACAACCCACTTGCTCGTTGCGGCTGTGCGCGCACAGCTTTTGTTTGTAGGCAAAAAAGCGCGGTTTTTCAAACTCGCCCACCAACTCGCGCAAGCGCAACAAGGTGGCGGCATCGGCCTGACGGAAATACCCTTGCGGCAGCGCATGACGGCTGAAGGCGCTGTGGGCGCGCAAGTCGAGCACCAAGTCAAAGTCGGCAGTTTCTGGCTCAGCCTCACGCTGGAAGTTGATGGCACCCACCGCACCGCAGGCGGTCACGCAGTCTCGGTGAGACTGGCACTTGCTCAGGTCGATTTGGTAGTCCAGCCCAATGGCTTGTTCAGGACAGGCCACCACACAGGCGTTGCAGCGGGTGCACATGTCCAAGTCGATCGGGTTGTTGCTCGACCAACTGAGTTTGAAAGCACCCAGCCAACCTTCTAAGCGAAGCACTTGACCGCCCAGCACGGGATAGCGGCGGCTTTGCGCACCACCCGCCTCGCCAGGCCCTTGGGTGAAGAGGGTGACGTTGAGCACATCCGACAGCAAGGCAGCAGCTTGCTCTGCGGCATCGATGGCACCCATGATCAGCAAGCGCCCGGCGCTCTTAAAGGTGACGGTGGGCACGGGTTCGGGGTCTGGCAAATGTGCAGCGGCCAGCAACGCTGCGATTTTGGGCGAAGCCTCTGTGGCGTCGCGGCTCCAGCCCCCGGTTTCGCGGATGTTGACGAACTTGATGACCGAAGTTTTGGCTTGCGCTTGCGCAGCCAAGTCGCCAAACAAGCGTTGCTCTTGCGTGCAGGCCACCACCACGGCGTCGGTGGTGCTTTGCACCGCGCTGATGAAAGCGCCCGCTTCACGACGGCACAAGGCCGTGTGCAAGGTCAGGTGTTCATGCAGGCTTTGGCCCAGAGCCTTCGGGTCGAGGGGTTGGGTCTGGTTGCAGTCGCAAATCAGCGTGGTCATGCGTGGTGGTGTCGGTGGGTGAAACGGTTTGGACAGGGGGGGACTGTGCCACGAGTTGAGATGGCGCGCCTGTTTGCACGTCACCCGCAGCGTTCGCCACAGGTGTTTCGGTGTCTTCGTCAAACAAGTTCAAAAACTTGGCACCATTCATCTGACGCAACATCGCCAGAGGAATCGGGTCGGGCTGGCCGTAGTCGTCGATGTAAATGTCCATGCGGTCCATCACATTGAAATGCGGGTCTGTGAACAGCTTTTTCAGGGCTGCATTTTTGACGTCTGAGGTGACCCCACGCGCCATGTAGGGCGTGTAGTCGGACGCTGGCGTGAGCGACTGCACATCTTCCAAAGTGGGCGCTGGGGCTGAGGGATTGGCCTCGCTGGCAGGTTCAGTGTGTGGCGACTGTGAGGTAGCGGCGTGGGTGACGTCTGTGGCGCCTTGGGGCAACCCGAGCGAACTAGCCGGTGTTGGCTCTGCCACCGTTTTGCCTTGGCGCACCTCGGCTTTGCGACGCGACCAACGGCCTAAAAATCCAGCGGGGGTGTCGTCATCCGCCATGCGCGCCTCCCTCGCCTGAACCCCCACCCCGCAATTTGGTGGTACTCACCGCTGCGGGGTTGCCAAAGCGGTCTTGCAAAGGTTTGAAGCTGTCGGGCCGTCTGCGACGCTTGGCCTCGGCGACCCAATGTTCTTCGGCAAAGGCGGCCATCCAGGCCACCACTTCTTCGGGGGCGGCCAGGGGATCGACGTTCTCCTGGGCATCCAACCAACGACCCGCGTCGTGGTAACTAACGCTCACCATGGTGGGGACCGCCATCACCTCATCGCTCAAGCCAGGCTCTTCCTCCATGCGCCACAGCACAAACCAGCAGGGCGCAGGCGTGGTGGCGTTGAGGTAATAGCCTTCGGCATCGTCGCGAAACAGCTCAACGGTGAAACCCGGGTGCAGCCACAACTGCTCGTCGTCGGTGTGACGCAAGCAACGTGGCTCAGTGCCAAAGTGCTCGGCATGCGGCGCCAGGTCGTGCCCCAGCACATCGTGCAGCACCCAACGCCATGTCTGCCACCGGCTCATGGCGCCGGGCACGCGCTCTCGGCGCATGACCACGGCGACTTGCAGGCTGGGGCGAAAACTCATGCAGGCTCATTCCTGGTGTTCAGGTGTCTTTGGAGATCTTGATGCTTGGAAATTTGGACGAAAAGTCTTTGGCCTTGGCCGCAATCTTCAAGGCCACTTGGCGCGCCATCGCTTTGTAGATGCCAGCGACCTCCCCGTCAGGGTCGGCCACCACCGTGGGTTTGCCGCTGTCGGCTTGCAAACGGATTTGCATGTCCAACGGCAAAGCACCGAGATAGTCCATGCCATATTGGGCGGCCATTTTTTTGCCGCCATCGGCCCCGAAGATGTGTTCCATGTGGCCGCAGTTGCTGCACACGTGAACCGCCATGTTCTCGACCAAACCCAAAATGGGCACGCCCACCTTCTCGAACATCTTGATGCCTTTTTTAGCGTCCAGCAGCGCAATGTCTTGCGGCGTGGTAACGATCACCGCGCCGGTCATGGGCACGCGCTGGCTCAAGGTGAGCTGAATGTCGCCCGTGCCCGGTGGCATGTCGACGATCAAATAGTCCAAGTCTTTCCAGTTGGTTTGGCGCAGCAACTGCTCCAAGGCTTGGGTGGCCATGGGGCCGCGCCAAATCATGGCTTCGTCTTGGTCCACCAAAAAACCAATCGACATGACTTGCACGCCGTAGTTCTCCAGCGGGTCCATGGTTTTGCCGTCTTCGCTCTCAGGGCGCCCCTCAATGCCCATCATCATGGGCTGGCTGGGTCCGTAAATGTCGGCATCCAACAAACCCACTTGGGCACCTTCGGCGGCCAAGGCCAGCGCCAAATTGGCCGCCGTGGTGCTTTTGCCCACGCCGCCTTTGCCCGAGGCCACGGCGATGATGTTTTTGACTTGGGGCAACAGCTGCACGCCCCGCTGTGCGGCATGGGCCACGATCTGGGTGGTGATGTTGACCGACACATTGCCCACACCCGGTACGCTCTTGGCGGCTGCAATCAAGCCCTTGCGCATGTCGGCAATTTGGCTTTTGGCAGGGTAGCCCAGCACCACGTCAAACGACACGTCGTCGCCTTGAATGTGCAGGTTCTTGAGCGCCTTGGTGCTCACAAAGTCTTTGCCCGTGTTGGGGTCGAGCACGGTTTGTAGGGCTGCGCTCAGCGCCTGCTCGGTCAATGCCATGGGGGAGATCTCCAAATATGAATGCGCCAGAGTCTAGCGAACTAAAATCAGTCCCCTTCCCCTAAGGTCTTCCTCTTCATGTCTCAGCGCCAGCTCTTCGTCACCACTGCCCTGCCCTACGCGAATGGCAACTTCCACATCGGCCACATCATGGAGTACATCCAGGCCGACATCTGGGTGCGGTTCCAACGAATGCAGGGCCACGCGGTCAATTTCGTGGGTGCCGACGACACCCATGGCGCGCCCATCATGATCGCGGCGGAGAAGGCCGGCATCACGCCACAGCAGTTTGTGGCCAACATTGCCGCGGGTCGCAAGCCCTACCTGGATGGCTTTCACATTGCCTTTGACAACTGGCATAGCACGGATGCGCCTGAAAACCATGAACTCGCGCGCCAGATTTACCGCGATTTGCGCGACATCCCAGCCTCAGAGGGCGGATCGCTGATTGAGCGACGCACGATTGAGCAGTTCTTCGACCCTGAGAAGAACATGTTTTTGCCCGATCGCTTCATCAAAGGCGAGTGCCCCAAATGCCATGCCCACGAGCAGTACGGCGACAACTGCGAGGTGTGTGGCGCGGTGTATGCCCCCACCGACCTGATCAACCCGTTCTCGGCCTTATCGGGTGCCAAGCCTGAGTTGAAAAGCTCAGAGCACTTTTTCTTCAAACTGTCCGATCCACGCTGTGTGGAGTTTTTACAAAAGTGGACACAGGGCAACGACGAGAGCGGCAAACCCCGACTGCAACCTGAAGTGGCCAACAAGGTCAAAGAGTGGTTCAGCGTGCGCACCAACCCCGATGGCTCCACCAGCGAAGGCTTGGGCGACTGGGACATTTCACGCGACGCGCCGTACTTTGGCATCGAAATTCCGGACACGGCCATCAATGGGGCTCCCGGTAAGTATTTTTATGTCTGGCTTGACGCTCCCGTGGGCTACTTGGCTTCGCTGAAAAACTTGCTCGGCCAACGTGGCGTCGACTACGAAGCCTACATGGCCAACCCCGCGCTGGAGCAACACCATTTCATTGGCAAAGACATCGTGACTTTTCACACCTTGTTTTGGCCTGCAATGCTCAAATTCAGTGGCCGCAAAGTGCCCGACAAAGTGCATGTGCATGGCTTTCTCACGGTCAACAACGGCGAGAAGATGAGCAAGAGCCGAGGCACGGGCCTGGACCCGCTCAAGTACTTGAGCCTGGGCATGAACCCCGAGTGGCTGCGCTATTACTTGGCCACCAAACTGTCGGCCCGCAACGAAGACATTGACTTCAATGCCGAGGACTTCATGGCGCGCGTCAACAGCGACCTGATTGGCAAGTTCGTCAACATTGCCAGCCGTGCAGCTGGGTTTTTGACCAAGCGATTTGAGGGGCAACTGACGCAACACTTTGGCGATCAAGGCAGTGCCCTGCTGCAAGAGATTCACGCCGCCAAACAAAGTATTGGGCAGGCCTACGACGCACGCGAGTTTGGCAAAGCCTTGCGCGAGATCATGCTGTTGGCAGACAAAGTCAACGCCTATGTGGACATCCACAAGCCATGGGATTTGGCCAAGGATGCAGCCAACAACGAAGCCTTGCACCAAGTGTGCTCGGTGCTGATCAACGCCTTTGCAGAGCTGACCCGTTATTTGGCCCCCGTGTTGCCCTCACTGGCCCGCGCAGTCCAAGCCTTTGTGGGCACCAGCATGCAGGAGTGGACGACGACGGGCTATGTGGCACGCATTGCGCACTACCAACACCTCATGCAACGCGTCACCCCCGAGCAACTCGAAGCCTTGTTTGAACCACCCGCCGTGGCAGAAGAAAAAGTCACTCCAGGCGGCGAAGAAATCGCCCCCACCATCAACATCGACGACTTTGCCAAAGTCGATTTGCGCATTGCTCAGATCGTGAACTGCGAAGCGGTGGAAGGCAGCACCAAGTTGCTGCGCCTCACCTTGGATGTGGGCGAGGGCAAAACACGCAACGTCTTCAGCGGCATTGCCAGCATGTACAAGCCTGAAGACTTGGTGGGCAAACTCACGGTGATGGTGGCCAACCTGGCACCTCGCAAAATGAAATTTGGTGTGTCTGAAGGCATGGTGCTGGCAGCCAGCCACGCCGACGAAAAAGCCGAACCCGGCATCTTTGTGCTGCAACCTTGGCCGGGAGCCAAACCCGGCATGCGGATTCACTGACCGGTATGTTCCCAATCATTCACGGATGGACGAGCGTGGTGCGCTCGACACAAGCCAACGTCAGGTTGGGGGCCGTGTTGAGTTTTGTCGCCGGGGCAGCCAATGCCGGGGGGTTTTTGGCGGTGGGTCGTTACACCTCGCACATGACAGGCGTGGTGTCGTCGGTGGCTGATGACATTGTGTTGGGACATTTCGCGCTGGTGGCAGTGGGCTTGGGCAGCTTGTGTGCGTTTTTAATCGGTGCCATGTGCACCGCTATCTTGGTCAACTGGGGCTTGCGCAAGCAACTGCGCAGCGCATACAGCTTGCCCCTGGTGGTCGAGTCTTTGGCGCTGTTGGTGTTTGGGCTCTTTGGTGCGGCCATCAGCGGTTTTGCCAGTCTGTTTTTACCGCTGACTGTGCTGCTGCTGTGTTTCATGATGGGCTTGCAAAATGCGGTGATCACCAAAATATCGCACGCCGAAATTCGCACCACCCACATCACGGGTTTGGTCACTGACTTGGGGATTGAGCTGGGCAAATGGGTCTACATCAACCGTCGAGCTGGACCCAGCCATGTGCGAGCCAACCGCCAACGCTTGCGCCTGCAAGCCATGCTGATTGCATGTTTTTTTGTGGGAGGTTTGTCTGGTGCTTGGGGCTTCAAGGCTTGGGGGTACATCACCACCCTTCCGTTGGCGGCTTTGTTGTGGACCTTGTCCATGCGACCTTTGCTAGACGACTTGCGACTCTGGTTGGAGCAAGGTGAATGACCCTTTCTTTCTCGTTTTTTCGCCCCCGTGTGTTGGACGCCCTGAAAGGCTATACCCTCGCGCGCTTGACGCAGGACATCGGGGCGGGGCTAACGGTGGGTGTGGTGGCCTTACCGCTGGCCATGGCGTTTGCCATTGCGTCCGGTCTCAAGCCTGAGGCCGGTTTGTTCACCGCCATCATTGCGGGCTTTTTGATCTCTGCGTTGGGCGGCAGTCGGGTGCAAATTGGCGGCCCAGCCGGCGCGTTCATTGTGATTGTGTACGGCATCTTGGAGCGCTATGGCTTGGCCAACTTGATGGTTGCCACGGCCATGTCGGGCCTCATGCTGCTGGCCATGGGCCTGCTGCGCTTGGGCACCTTGATTCGCTTTATCCCCGTGGCGGTGGTGATTGGCTTCACCAACGGCATTGCGGTGCTGATCATGGTGTCGCAGGTGAAAGACTTCTTAGGCCTGCAAGTGCAGAGCATGCCGGCTGATTTTGTGGGCGTTGTGTCCGCGCTCAGCGCCAACCTGCACAGCATGAACCCGCAAGCCTTGGTTCTGGCGACCCTCTGTTTGGGCGTTCTGGTGGCTTGGCAATTGCTGCTGCCTCGATGGCACGCACAACACCCATGGACTCACAAAGTCTCGGTGATACCCGGTTCCATCGTGGTGTTGGTGGGGGCCACGCTGGCCAGCCAAGGCTTGGGGCTAGAGGTAGAAACCATTGCCTCGCGCTTTGGCAGCATCCCCAGCGCCTTGCCTGCATGGGCTTGGCCCGCTTTTGAATGGCAGACCGCCCAGCAGTTGCTCATGCCCGCCATCACCTTGGCCTTGTTGGGCTCCATTGAGTCCTTGCTGTGTGCCCGCATTGCCGATCAGATGATGGCCGAGTCACCCTACGGGGACCACCACGACGCCAACCAAGAACTGATGGCCCAAGGCATCGCCAACTTGGTGACGCCATTTTTTGGTGGCATGCCCGCCACCGGCACCATTGCCCGCACCGTGACCAACGTGAAAAACGGCGGCACCAGCCCCATTGCAGGCATGGTGCATGCCGTCACTTTGTTGGCCATCATGTGGCTGGCAGCCCCCTTGGCGGGCCATGTGCCACTGGCGGCGCTGTCGGCGATATTGATTTTTGTGGCCTGGAACATGGGCGAATGGCACGAGTTTGTTCACCTGCGCCAGTTCCGCATGCCCTACCGCATCTCGCTGATCGCGGTGTTCTTGCTCACCGTGATGGTGGATTTGACGGTGGCGGTGGAAGTGGGTCTGGTGGCGGCGTGCTTGACCTTCATTTACCGCATTTCTAGCCTGACACGCTCGGAAGCGGTGGACGCGTCGCACTTTCCACAGCTGGCAGGCCTGGAGTCGCAGGTGCAAGCGCATCGCATGTACGGGGCTTTGTTTTTTGGTGCGGTCAAGTTGATCGAGACCCTGCATGACCGCCTGCCCAGTCGCGTGTTGGTGCTGGATTTGAAGAACCTGATTTACATCGACTCCTCGGGCGCAGACACCCTGCTGGCTTTGGCACGGGCCTGTCACAAAAAACAAGTCCGCTTGATCGTGTGCGGCTTGGCACACCAACCCTTGGACATTGCACAGCGCAGTGGCTTGTTGGCCCTGGTTTCTCCGCCAGATTTGGCCCCCGACTTGGCAGAAGGCTTGGCACTGGCCACCGGTCGGTAAAATGGCGGCAATTGAAGGAAACCAGCTCCATGTCTATTTTTCAGCGCGACCCCTACACCTCAGAAGCCACCCAGTTCATTGAGCAACTCAAGGCCCAAAAGCCATTGCTCGAAGGACAACAACGCGATGGCCGTGCCTTGCTGTGGGACAAGGCTGTTGACCGCGAAGCGCAAGCCGAGTTTGGTGCTGCACGGGTGGCGCAAAAACCCTACGTCTACCAAACCAAAGCCTGAGCCCTTGGCCAAGCGGTGCTGGTGTGAACCCCACTGAACCCACGCTGCCTGAGGCAGCCGATGCCCCTGCGGCCATGCCCCAGGTGGTCGACCACGTGGCGGTGGCCAAGCTGTATGGCGAACCCTTGTTCACCATGCCGCACGACCTGTACATCCCGCCCGATGCACTGGAAGTTTTCCTAGAGGCCTTCCAAGGGCCGCTGGATTTGCTGCTGTACCTCATCCGCAAGCAAAACTTCAACATCCTCGACATTCCCATGGCAGCGCTCACGCGCCAGTACCTGAGCTATGTGGAAGAAATTCGCAGCCGCAACCTCGAACTTGCCGCCGAGTACCTGCTGATGGCGGCCATGCTGATTGAAATCAAATCACGCATGTTGCTGCCCCCAAAAAAGGTGGCTGAGGGCCAAGAGCCCGAAGACCCTCGTGCCGAGCTGGTGCGCCGCTTGCTGGAATACGAACAAATGAAATTGGCAGCTGCCAAGCTCAACGAGGTGCCGCAGTTTGGCCGCGACTTTTTGCGCGCACAGGTCTACATCGAGCAATCGCTGCAACCGCGCTTTCCAGAAGTGCATGTGGTGGAATTGCAGCAAGCCTGGGCCGACATTTTGAAGCGGGCCAAGCTGGTGCAACACCACAAAATTTCTCGCGAAGAGTTGTCGGTGCGCGAACACATGAGCATCGTGTTGCGTCGCCTTCAAGGTCAACGTTTTGTCGAGTTTGAAAAACTCTTTGATGCGAGCCAGGGCGTACCCGTGCTTGTGGTGACCTTCATTGCCTTGCTCGAACTGGCCAAAGAAACCCTGATCGACATCACCCAAGCCGAGGCCTTTGCGCCCATTTACGTGCGCCTGGCCTACACCCCCAGTTGACCGCGCCCACAGGGGCGCTTCTTGCCAACACACCCCATGAGCCACACCCCCACTGCCACGCCTTACGGCACCTTGCCCCCCGCCTCCCCAGTGTCCGCACGCAAGCCCATCAGCCTGCCGCGCTTGAACGAGATGCGTGCACGCGGCGAAAAAATCGCCATGCTCACCGCCTACGACGCCACCTTTGCCGCGGTGGCCGATGCAGCGGGTGTGGAGTGCATCTTGGTGGGCGACTCGTTGGGTATGGTTTGCCAGGGCCTGGCCAGCACCGTGGGCGTGTCGCTGCAGACCATGCGTTACCACGTGGAGAGCGTGGCGCGTGGCTTGCAACGCGTGCAAGGCACCGCCTGGGTGATTGGTGACTTGCCTTTTGGCAGCTACCACGCCTCTCGCGAAGAAGCGCTGCGCAGTGCCAGCGTGCTGATGCAAGCGGGTGCGCACATGGTCAAACTTGAAGGCGGTGGCTGGACCACAGAGACGGTGCGCTTTTTGGTGGAGCGTGGGATTCCGGTGTGCGCCCACTTGGGGTTGACGCCGCAAACCGTGCACGCCCTGGGCGGCTACCGTGTGCAAGGCCGTGGCGACGAAAGCGCCAAGCAACTTCGCCAAGACGCACTGGCCTTGCAAGACGCGGGTGCCACCATGCTGGTGCTGGAGATGGTGCCCGAGGCACTGTCCAGCGCACTCACCCAGGCACTGGAGCGTTGCCACACCATCGGCATTGGGGCGGGCAACGGCACCGCAGGTCAAGTGCTGGTGATGCACGACATGCTGGGCATCAGCCTGGGCAAAAACCCAAAGTTTGTTCGCAACTTCATGCACGGCAGCAGCGGGGTGCAAGACGCCATCGCCGCCTATGTGAAGGCCGTCAAGGATGGCAGCTTTCCAGTCAACGCAGAACACGCCTGGTAAGGAGCACCACATGCAAATCGCCCACACCATTGCAGACTTGCGCCGCACCTTGAAACCCGCCACGCTGCGCGCTTTTGTGCCCACCATGGGCAACCTGCACGACGGACACCTGGAGCTGATGCGCATGGCACGCCACACCGTGGATGCGCGTGCGGGTGGGCCCGGTGCCATGACGGTGGCGAGTATTTTTGTCAACCGCTTGCAGTTTTCACCACACGAAGACTTTGACAGCTACCCCCGCACCTTTGAGCGCGACTGCGAACTGCTGGCCGCCAACGGCTGCGACGTGCTGTTTGCCCCGTCCGAGAAAGACCTGTACCCCGAACCTCAGGTGTTCAAGGTGCACCCGCCAGCCGAGTTGGCCGATATTTTGGAAGGCGCTTTTCGCCCTGGTTTTTTTGTCGGCGTGAGCACCGTGGTGCACAAGCTCTTCAACTGCGTGCAACCCGACATCGCCGTGTTCGGCAAAAAGGACTACCAACAGCTGATGGTGATTCGCCGCATGGTGCAGCAAATGGCCTTGACTATCGACATCATCGGCGGTGAAACGCGTCGCGCAGCCAATGGCTTGGCACTGAGTTCACGCAACGGCTACCTGAGCGAGACTGAATTGACCGAAGCTGTGCAGCTCTCACTCGCCCTCAAAAGCCTGGCAGCTGCGGTTCGAGACGGCAACGCCAAAGGGGCACTTGATGTGGCCGCCGCCGAAGAGGCGGCCATGCAAGCCCTGCGCGCGCGCGATTGGATGCCCGACTACCTGACCGTGCGCCGCCAGCACGACCTCTCGCCCATCACCGGGCCCTGCGCAGAACCGCTGGTGGTGTTGGGTGCAGCCAAGTTGGGCAAGACACGCTTGATTGATAACTTGGAAGTTTGAGCGTGTCGTTTGAATTCACAATTTGAACGGATTACCCGATAGGCCAGAAACAATGATGGGTCAGGGCTGTCGAACTGATAACTTAATAAAGCCTAAGTTGTTCCCCCATGCTTGAATGATGCTAAGCATCTCATCGACGGTTTGTCCAATATGCCTTCTCCGTCTTTTAATCAGACTGAAAAATGCATCCTCAAAACCCGTGGCGATTCACACGATTAAAAAGAACACTTGCGCTCTTTGTAGTGTTGCCGTGTTTGAAACATTTTATAATTCATTTTTAATTCATATTTGAATTCAAATATCCCATGCCCACCCACGCCGAACTCCTAAGCCTTCGCCTAGCCGCAGGTCCCAAGTCGGGCACTCAGATGGCCAAAGAAATAGGCATCAGCCAGCCCACGGCCACACGTGCGTTGGCGGCGATGGGTGACGAGGTGATGAAGATCGGACAGAAAAAAGGTTCGCGCTACGTGCTGCGTGACGCAGGCCGTGGCTTTGGCGATGTGCCTGTGTTTCAGGTAGATGCCAATGGCAAGCTCAAAGCGCTGGGCGTGCTCACACCGGTGCGGCCCGATGGGTTTGTATTCACGCAAGCCGATGGTGTGCAAGTGCACAGCGACGGCTTGCCATGGTGGCTGCTGGACATGCGGCCCCAAGGCTACCTGGGCCGCGCGTATGCCACGCGCTATGGCCCAGAGTTGGGGCTGCCCAGCACACTCAAAGAATGGAGTGACAGCCACGCCGTGCGTGCCCTGCAGGTGCATGGGCACGACTTGGTGGGCAACCTGTTGCTGGGCAGCATGGCTCGCGACAAGTTCATTGCCATGCCCGAGCCCGTGCACTTGACCCAGGCCAACAAAGCGGTGGCCTACGCCAGCATGGCTGTGGGTGCGTCGCAGGGCGAGTCGCCGGGCTCTTCTGCGGGCGGCGAACAGCCGAAGTTCACCGCCTACGCCGAAACTGCCGAAGGTCCCCAGCACGTGATAGTGAAGTTCAGCGAAAAGCTCCCTAGCCCGGTGAGCCAACGCTGGCGAGACCTTTTGTTGGCTGAGCACATCGCGCTCACCACCTTGCGTCAAGCGGGTGTGGCTGCTGCCGAGTCTGCTGTGGTGGACTTTGAAGGCCAACGCTTTTTAGAGGTGGTGCGCTTTGACCGCATTGGCACACTAGGCCGCAAGGCCGTGGTGTCGCTGGCCGCTTTGGATGCAGAGTTTGTGGGTGCTGCACACCAGCCTTGGCCGGTGGTCGCGCAGTGGCTGGCAGCGCAGGGCGCTGTCACACCCGAAGCTGGCGAGGCCGCCGAAGTGCTGTGGGCGTTTGGTGCTTTGATAGGCAACACAGACATGCACGCGGGCAACTTGTCGTGGGTATCTGAGCATGGCAGGCCTTACGACATTGCCCCTGCTTACGACATGACACCCATGGCCTTTGCACCCAGCAGCAGCGGCAAGCTGCCCGACGCAGTACCAGCAATCGCGCTGCATGCCAGCGTGCGCAACGACCATTGGCGCACAGCACAGACGATGGCGCAAAGTTATCTGGCAGCGCTGCGTGCAAGCACTCAACTCAGCACCGACTTTGAAGTTTGTGTGGATGCACTCGCCGCCCATATGGACAGCGCCAGCGCACAAATTGCGCGGTTGGCGTAGCTGCGTAGCTATTCGCCCTTCGCGTCACGCCCCATCAACAGGGCCACAGCTTGCTGCGGGTTGATCTGGCCATCAAGCAAGGCCACCA
>CAITHK010000163.1 GCA_903892175.1 uncultured Burkholderiales bacterium
CCCACTTGGTCAAAGACGGCATTGACACCAGCAGCCCTGCACCGCTAGCGGCCATGAGCCCTCTGGCGCAGGCGATTGGCTGGCTGATTGTGAGCCACCATCGTTTGCCCTTTCTCGATTCAGCGGTAGAGCGAAATTTCAAACAACTGTGGTCGGCTTTGGACGCCAACTGGTGCGGCAGCCGTGCCCAGCCCAACGAAGACGACGACCCCAATGCCCATCAAAAAGCCTTGAAAGGCTGCTGGACTTTCAAAGCTCAACTGCCGCATCACAGCGCCACATGGCGCAAACGCGCCGCGACATTGGCCCAGCGCATGTTGGAACGGTCTGAGCTGTTAAAGCAGCCGTGGTTTAAAGGCAACCCCTACGCCTTGCACATGGCCCGCCTCACACTCATCTTGGCCGATCATCATTTCTCCAGCCTCGAAGGCGACCCCAAGCTGCGCGACACCAGCTACCAAGCCTGGGCCAACACTGACCGCAGTAAAGACGGGGCACCGCTCAAACAACGCTTGGACGAGCACTTAATCGGGGTCGAGAAGTGCGCGCACAGCATCGCTCGCAGCCTGCCTCAGCTTGACGCTAGCCTGCCGCGTATCACCAACCACCGTGCCTTCAAACAGCGCAGCGGTAGCGCCCGCTTCGCTTGGCAAGACAAAGCCTTTGACCTGGCCACTGCGCTGCAAGCGCCCAGCGCTGCGCAAGGCTTCTTTGGGGTCAACATGGCCTCCACGGGTTGCGGCAAAACCCTAGCCAATGCCCGCATCATGTACGCACTGGCGCATCCACAAAAAGGTGCACGCTTCACCGTGGCACTGGGGTTGCGCACCCTCACCCTTCAAACGGGTGATGCCCTGCGTGAGCGCATGGGTTTGGGGAGCGACGAGCTGGCCGTGATGGTGGGTGGTAGCGCGGTACGTGCATTGCACGAAATCCGTAAAGACCAACATGAGCGAGGCGAAGCAATAGACGCCACGATTGAAAACAAGTTAGAAAACGCGGGCAGCGAATCTGCGCAAGACCTGCTGCCCAACAACACCCATGTGGAGTACGGCAGCGCATTGCATAGCGGGCCCCTGAGCGACTACCTCGGCGGTAACGACCCGCAAAAGCAAGCTGCCCAAAAACTCTTGCACGCACCTGTGCTGGTCTGCACCGTGGACCACCTCATGCCCGCTTGCGAGGCCACACGCGGCGGGCACCATATCGTGCCTATGCTGCGCTTGCTCACTTCGGACTTGGTGCTCGATGAGCCCGATGACTTTGGCATTGAAGACCTCTACGCCCTCACGCGCTTGGTGCATTGGGCTGGCCTGCTCGGCAGCCGCGTGCTGCTGTCTTCGGCCACCTTGCCGCCAGCACTCATCCAAGGCTTGTTTGCTGCTTATCTGGCAGGGCGGCAAAGCTTTCAGCAAAACCGCGGGCAAGCAGGCTTGGTCACTTCGGTGTGCTGCGCTTGGTTTGACGAAAACGGCGCGACTTCCAGCGAACATGCCGACGAAGCCAGCTATCTGCAAAGCCACAGCGCTTTTGTGCAAAAACGTGTTGCGCACTTGGCCGCGCAATGCCGCACCGACCAGCGCCGACTGGCACAGCTCGTGCCCGTGGACATCCGCACCAGTCAGGGCA
>CAITHK010000164.1 GCA_903892175.1 uncultured Burkholderiales bacterium
GCCTGTGTACGGTGAACAGACCGACGAGAAATGCGCCAGTTGCCACATCCATCTCGGTGAACTCACACCCAGAGGGCGTAAATTCAAATTACTGGCCTATGCCCAAGGCGACAAGAAAACGCTATTTGCGGCTGTCGGTACAGCCTCCGTGACCAAAATTAAAAGCACGAATAGCAGCGCTGCACCCAGCGTGACCATGCCCAGTGACGGTGCCATCATTCCTGAGATGGGCAGCGCCATGGTGACAGGTAAGTTGGCTGAAGACCTGGGTGGAAAAATCAAATGGACAGCCAACCTCGCCAATACCAACCCTTTGTATGGCTCGCAAGGTGTTCAGACAGGCAGCAAGGTCGGCAAGGACTTCTTCCTGGATGCCAGCGAGATTCGTGTTGCCAAGCAAGGCAACTTCGGGAGCGTCGATGCCATTTACGGCGTCTCCGTTAATAACGCACCCGCCCAGCAAGACCTGTGGATCACGACCCCCGTCAACTCATTTCCATATCGGTCCAGCTCACTGTTGAACGCCTGGGGCATGGGACAGTTCGGTCCTACCACCTTGTTGGATGGTGGACTCACCTCACAAACGATCGGCATGAGCCTGTATGGCTTGTTCGATGACAAGTGGTATGTAGACATCGGTAATTATTGGAAGACCTCCGTGGGGTACCACGCGCTTTCCTTGGCGGGCCCGCAAAACACGATCAACTCAAACGCCAATCCCTATTGGCGTTTCGCACGCACTCAGGTGGACGGTGCCACTTCTTGGATGGTGGGCACTTTTGGCATGACGACCACGCTCGCGCGCGATCCTTTGGTGATCGGTTCGGCATCCGGAGTTTACAAAGATGTGGGCTTGGATGCTGAGTACCAACACATCACCGACTCCCACACCTGGTCTGCGCAAATGGTGTTGATTCGTGAGGCGGTGGATTGGGGC
Source organism: uncultured Burkholderiales bacterium (assembly GCA_903892175.1). GTDB lineage: Bacteria > Pseudomonadota > Gammaproteobacteria > Burkholderiales > Burkholderiaceae_C > Limnohabitans. Next base: position 938 of record CAITHK010000164.1, read on the forward strand.
GCGCGTTCGGTGGGGCGCAGTCACGATGCCAGTCAGAGCAGTCTCAGAACATTCAAGAGCAAGATCAGTTACGACTTCGCCAGAAAGTACGGCGCGACCCTCTTTCATTTCAAATCTTCGGGCAGCACAGACCAATACTACTGGGCCTACGATCCGAACCCCAACGTCGTGACGGGGGCATGTAACCAAACCAATTCGCTGTTGGCTTTTTGCTCTCTGAACGGCAAACCCGATACCCGTGGCTACGGGTTTGAAATGTCGTATTCCCCCGTCCCTAGGTTCACACTGACGTTGCAGCAGACCTATTACCAAACATTTCTGGGCGGCGCTCAATTTGTTGACAACTCCTCTGGGAGTATTCGCGCGGCAAGGGACAACAACTTGACCTACCTCTACGGTGTTTATAGCTATTGATTTCTTAGCGGGCTGACAGGGCGCAGCCCTGAAGTCAACGTACCAAGCCTTTGTCTGTCAGCCACTTCTGAATCACTTGCGCAATCTGTTGGTTGTTGCGGTCCATCATCATCATGTGGCTGTTGCCGCGGATACCCACTTCGGGCAGGTTCACCAAATCGGGCTTGCCGCCAGCAGCGCGGATGGCATCATGGAACTTGATGTTGTTGGCGCGGATGGTGGGCCAACGCGCGTCGCTGGCAATGTAGTCGCCATAAATGCTCAGGCTGGGGACGTCTTTGAGTTTGGCTGCTTGGTTCATGTCGCCCACGCCTGCGGGCTCCACCAACACCAGCGCCTTCACTTTGTCGGGTCGCGCTTGCGCCACTTTGTAGCCAAAGGGGCCGCCTTGCGAGTGCACCAGCACCACACACGGACACACCTTGTCCACCAGCGCGATGTAGGCGGCAATGGTCGGCTCGTCGGTGCTGGTCCAACGTGGCACCACCTGTTTGGTGAAGTTGTCGTAGCCCTCGGTCGGGAACTGGTTGCCCGGCAGTGGCTTCATCTTGGCCGGGTCGCGGTTGTAGCTGCCAGGGCCATTGCCAATGCGAAAGCGCTCAAACGGGTTTTCTTTGGTCAAGAACACCGGGTCGGTTTTTGTGATTTCGGGGTACATGGCCCAGCCTGAACGGCCGCGCTCCACAGCGTCGCTGTTGTACACCGTCCAGCCTTGGCGGATGAAGTAGTTGAGCCAGCCTTCGCGACCGTCGGGCGTGGTTTCATAGGTCACGCCGCTCAAGCCGCCGCCATGCCACATCAACAAAGGCAGCTTGCCTTTTTCGGTGGCGGGCACAAAGTACTGCACATACATCTGCTCGACTTGGTACACCCCGTTCGGGTCCACCTTGGCGGGTACACCGCCTTGCGAGAACAGCACTTCTTTGATGGGTTTGCCAGACAGTTCCACTTCACGTCCCCCGACATGAAAGGAGCCCATGTCTTTGAGCGACAACGAACCTGAGGAGGTGCTGCATCCAGCCAGCAGCAAACTGCCAAGCGCGAGTGAATACGACAGCAGGTGAGAGAGTGGGCGTTTCATGCAGGTGTTCTCCGTGTTGTGGTCAAAGTTCAAGGGGATAGCAACTCAACGCCTTTCCATTGCCCGGTATGCACCAGGTGTTGGATGGTTGCTTTGAGTTCGCTGTGCACCGCGATAGTGGCCGGTGTCAGGCGTTCATGATCGGTGGTGTAGAGAAAATTGGGGCGCCTGAGCCTGGCATCGGAGATGGGCAAATAGCGCAGACCCTGAGCCATGCGGTCTTCCATCATGGTGGCCGACATCGGCTTGATGGTCACACCCATGCCTTCTTTGACGCACAGCATCAAAAGCGACAGCGAATCGATTTCGGCCACCACGTTCATTTGCAAATTGCGTTGTTCAAACTCATGTGCAATGCGTCGGCGCAAGCCGTGGATGCCGGTGGGCAGTATCAAGGGCAGTTGCGATATTTCGTCGCAGCGCACACTTTTTCGGCGCGCGGCCACCAAGTCACTGTCTTCTGGCAGCATGAGGAAAAGGTCTTCTTCCAGCAAGGCCTCGTGGGGCAGGTCGGGCGCCTCATCGCGACCAAACAGAACTGCCAGATCAAGTTGAGTCAGGCGCATCATTTGCGCGATGTGGCCGCTCAGTCCCTCGACGATGTTGAGCACGATGCCGGGGTATTTGTCGCGCATGCGACGCATCAAGGGTGCGCCCAGTGCGCACAGCGTGGTGGAGGCCAGGCCCACTGACACCATGCCTTGGATCGAACCCGGCTCTTGGCGCGCAATGACCAAGGCTTGCTCGAGTTGGCGCAGCATGAAGCGCGCGTGTTGCAGCAAGGCGGCACCGTTGGGCGTGGGCACAACGCCTTTGGCCGATCGAATCAGCAGTGTTTTCCCTACCTCTTCTTCCAGCTTGGACAACTGTTGGCTTAGGGCCGGTTGCGCAATGTAGAGCTGTCGCGATGCTTTGGCCAGGCTGCCACACTCGACGATGCGAACGAAATATTGCAGTTGTTTCAGATTCAAGGGCGAGGCTCTCCACGTGTGGGGCGAATATATATGAAAAACTTATAGCGTGTGACGGAAAACACTACTTTGCAAACCGTCAGAACCTCCCTAGCATGCAGCGGCTAGCTTGATCAATGACTACAAGGAGACATTCATGGACATTTCCAAGAAACCAGGGCAGACCCAAGACGTGGCATCGACCGGACGTCGACAACTGCTCTCCACCGGTTTGGCGCTGGGCGGTGCGGCGACCTTCTCGATGCCCTTGTGGGCGCAGGGGGCGGCACCGATCAAAGTGGGGCACTTGACCCCAATGACGGGTTTTCTGGGCGCCTTGGGTGAGTACGCCGCGCAGGGCATCAAGATGGCCGCTGACGAAATCAACGCCAGCGGTGGCGTGATGGGCCGCAAGTTGGAAGTGCTGACCGAAGACTCGGTGAACCCTCAAGTTGCCGCCACCAAAGCCCAGCGCATGATCGAGCGCGACAACGTGTCGGTGTTGATGGGTGAAATTTCTTCCGCCTCCGCCTTGACGATTTCGCAAGTCGCTGGGCGCAACAAAAAACTGTTCTTCAGCATTGGCGCGCGCTCAGACGTGTTGCGCGGTAAAGACTGCAACCATTACACCTTCCACGTGGACATTCCGGTCACCGTCATGGTCAACGCCGTGGGTCAAGCCTTGGTGCGTGACAACATGGTCAAAGGCAAGAAAATTTTCAGCTTGACTGCCGACTACTTGTTTGGACACGACCTGACCAAAGTCGCGAAGAAATTCTTCACCGACAACGGCGGCACGTTGATTGGTGACGAGTTGGTGCCCACCGATGCCACCGACCTGAGCCCCTACTTGCTGAAAATTCGTCAAGCCAAGCCCGACCTGATCGCGTCCAACTTGGCCGGTAACCAGGTGACCAACTTCGTCAAGCAGTACGCAGAGTTCGGCTTGCCTTACCCTGTGGTGGGCTTTAACTTGAATACCGCGGATGCGTGGGCGGCAGGCGAGGGTAACTTGGGTGGTATTTGGCCCACCGTGTGGCACCACGATTTGCAAACCCCTGCGTCCAAAACCTTTGTGGCGAATTTCGAGAAGCGCTTTGGCCGCATCCCAGAAAACCACGCATGGATCGAGTACATCACCCTCAAGATCATGGCGCAGGCCATGAACGCCACCAAGTCCACCGACAGCGAAAAACTGATCGCTTACTTAGAGACGGGCGCTGAGTTTGACATCCTCAAAGCGCGCAAAGGCTACTTCCGTTCGTGGGACCATCAGTTGATGCAAGAGGCTTATCCCTTCACGGTCAAGCCCAAAGGTCAAGCCAAGAACAAGCAAGACTTCTTGCAGTTTGGCGATGCGGTGCCCGCGCCCAATCAGTCGCTGGAATTGCTGGCCACCAACAAGGCCGATAACACCTGCAAGATGTGATCCTGCGTGTGTCGATCTGTCCATGCTGACGCTGTCAGCATGGCATTTGGTTCCTTTGGAGTGACATGGAAATTGTTTTTTTGCTCGAACAAGTGGTCAACGGCTTGGTCTTGGGCGGTTACTACCTGTTGATGGCCTTGGGGCTATCACTGATTTTCAGTGTTGGCGGCATCGTGAACCTGGCCCATGGCGCTTTTTATGCGCTGGGTGCCTACATCTCACTCGAGGTGATCAAGCAACTGGGTTTTGGTGCCAGCATCTTCATCACGCCCGTCTTGGTGGGGTGCTTGGGCATTGCGTTTGAGCGGTACTTGCTGCGACGCTTTTACAGCGCTGATCCGATTTTGAGTTTGCTGCTGACCTTTGGCTTGGCCATGGTGGTCGAGCAGTTCATTCGCATGGTGTGGGGCGCTGCGCCCTTGTCGTCCATGATGCCGGCGGAGTTCAAAGGTGCTTGGATGGTGGGGGACATGATGTTCTCCAAATACCGCATTTTCATACTCGCTGTGGTGGTGGTCATTCTGTGCGGCATCTGGTTGCTGCTGCATAAAACCGCCTTTGGCCGCGTAGTGCGCGCGGGGGTTCAACGCCCGGACATGGTGGCGGTGTTGGGCATCCGCTTGCAACCGTACATGACGGCCATCGTGGTGTTGGGTGTCGCCACCGCTGCCTTGGGCGGTGTGTTGTTTGGTCCCATTGCCACCGTTCACCCCGCCATGGGCACCGAGATCATGACCGTGGCTTTTGTGGTGGTCATCATCGGTGGTCTGGGTAGTTTTTGGGGCGTGGTCTTGTCGGCCTTGTTGGTGGGAGTGGTGCGTGGCATCACGATTCACTTTCAGCCTGCGGCCAGCGAAGCCTCCATGTATGTCTTGATGTTTTTGGTGCTCATGCTGCGCCCCCGTGGTTTGCTGGGCGAGCGGATCGAGCGTTTTGAATGAGCAGGATGTCCTTGAACTCGAAATACCAACCCCTTTGGATCGCCGCAGCGAGCTTGGTGCTCTTGCCGATTGTGTTTCAAGCCATTGGCTTGACCACCGATGCCGCGACCGTGGTGGTCATCTTGGCCATGGCGGCGATGGGCTTGAACCTGCTGGTGGGCTACACCGGCTTGGTGTCGTTTGGACACAGTGCGTGGTTTGGCATTGGCGGTTATGCGGCCGCCTTGTCACAGCGGCATTGGATGCCTGGGCAGACCTTGCTGCCCTTGCTTTTTGGCGTGGCCTTCACCGCCGCGCTGGCATGGGTGGTCGGTGTGTTGGTGTTGCGTCGAAAGGGGGTTTACTTCTCGCTCATGACCTTGGCCCTGTGTGCCTTGACCTTTGCCATCTCGTTTCGCTGGACCAGCCTCACCGGCGGTGAGGGTGGTTTGGGCGGGATCGAGCGCAACAGCATCGGTCCGCTCAGCTTGGACGAGCACATCAACTACTACATCTTCATAGCCGCCATTGCGTTTGCTGTGGTGTTTGCCTTGCTTCGCGTGGTGCGATCACCTTTTGGGCACACCTTGGTGGCGCTTCGTGAAAACGAGCAGCGCGCCACATTCCAAGGCTACGCAATTGACCGCTACAAACTGTTGGCATTCGTGATCTCGGCCACGATCACCGGTTTGGCCGGTTCGTTGATGGTGTTTTTGCATCGTTTGGCTGCAGCCGAGTCCACCACCGTGGCGTTTTCGGGCGAGTTGTTGGCGATGGTGGTCATCGGTGGCATGCGCAGCTTTTTGGGCCCGGCCTTGGGCGCTTTGTTCTTTTTGCTATTTCGTGAACTGTTTTCGATTTACACCGACAACTGGTTGCTTTGGTTTGGCTTGATCTTTGTCGGCTTCATCATTTTTTCGCCTACCGGATTGGTCGGCATTTGGGCGCAGTTGCAACGGCGCTGGCATCCGCCTGCTGAAGATTCAGCGGCCATGAGCAAGCGCAAAATTTACGAGGGTTTGCCACTGCCCGACTTCTTGCGGCCAGCCCCGCACCAAGGTGCCGTGCTGGAGGCCAGCCACATCAGCAAACAATTTGGGGGCATTCAAGCGGTCAAAGACACCTCGCTGGTGGTGGAGGCGGGACAAATTCATGCCCTCATTGGCCCCAACGGCGCCGGCAAGACCACGACTTTCAATTTGGTCTCGGGCTTGTTCACCTCCGACACCGGCCATGTCCGGTTGCATGGTCAATCGATCGGGCACCTCTCGCCCGATCGAATATGCCAAAGCGGCTTGGCCCGCTCGTTTCAGATCACCAACCTCTTCAAGGGGCTGACGATCTACGAAAACCTGCGCTTGTCTCTGCAAGCCCAACATGCGGGACGCTTCAATGCATGGCGTGATGTCGACGACTACCCAAACGTGCATGCAGAAACCGCCGAGTTGATGAAATTTCTGGGCCTGCAAGGCATGGAGCATGTCGAAGGCGGCGAGTTGTCTTACGGTGGGCAACGCTTGGTCGATCTTGGCATTGCGCTGGGCTGCAAGCCACAGGTGCTGTTGATGGACGAACCGCTGGCGGGCTTGGCCGCCGCCGAGCGCGAGCGGGTGTCGAACTTGGTCACCACCATCGCCAGCAATATTCCGGTTTTGATCGTTGAGCACGACATCGACCGCGTGCTGGCTTTTTCGCACTGCGTCACGGTGATGAACCAAGGCGAAGTGTTGATGAGCGGTAGCCCAGATGCTGTGCGCAACGACCAACGCGTGCAGGAAATCTACACCGGTCATGGCACACCGCCTGTCACCGGCAGAAGCGCGACTGTCCACACCGCACCCACTTTGCTGCTGGACTTTGACCAAGTGAATGCGTTTTATGGCAAGAGCCACATCTTGAACGATGCCAGTTTGCGCGTGCACGAAGGTGAAATCGTTGCTTTGCTCGGGCGCAATGGCGCGGGCAAATCCACCTTGCTCAAGGCCTTGGTTGGTTTGCTCCCGCCCAAGAGTGGTCAAGTGGTGTTTGCGGGGCAAAACATCGCCGGTCTGTCGGCCCCTGACATTGCCCGCATGGGCATCGGGTATGTGCCCCAAGGCCGGGGGCTGTTTGCCGGCATGACGGTGGCTGAGAACCTGAGTCTGGGTCGATTGGCGCGCGCCACCGATGGGCAATCGGGAGTGGTATGGAACGAGGAACAAATCCTCCAATACTTCCCCCGTCTGCGGGCGCGCATGCATGTGGCGGCCGATTACCTCTCCGGTGGTGAACAGCAAATGGTGGCAGTGGCGCGGGCATTGTCTGGCAATGTGCGCTTGTTGTTGCTCGATGAGCCCTTTGAAGGTTTGGCACCTGCTGTGGTGCAAGAGCTGTTCACCGTGTTCGATTTGTTGCGTCAACACATCTCCATCGTCATCGTGGAGCACAACCTCGACCTGGTGTTGGCCCTGGCCGACCGTGTCTATGCACTCGAGCGCGGGCAGGTGTTCCACGAAGGCCCGGCCGAGCCCTTACTGAACGACTTGACCTACCGTAAAAAAATCTTGTGGCTTTGAGCCGCATCTGTCTGCGCCGCCCCTCCTCAATACCTCTTTTTGAAAGCCCATCCATGACGACCTCTTCAAAACCCCACGCCTTGGTTGAAAAAATGGCCAACATCCCTTGGCAGCAATTTCCTGGTCACTTTGGTGGGGCCTTGTCCAAAGCCTTGGTCGGCCCGGGCAATGCCGACACCCACCGCATGGACTTTCGCATTTCGCGCTACGCGCCGGCCGCCTTTGTCGAAGAGCATGTTCACAAAATTCAAGAGCAGGTGTATTACGTGCTCGAAGGCGAGGGCGTATTGACCACCGACGACGAAAAACACCTCATGCGTCCCCATGACTACGTGTATGTGCCTCCGGGCGTGCGCCACAGTTTCACCAATACCGGCACCAACGGTTTGGTGTTCTTGGTAGTCACCACCCCCACCGATGATGAGCAGGAGATGCGTTGATGACTGACCCTTTCACCTACTTACAGCACCTGATCCAAGGTCAATGGGTCGACGGTGCGGGCGTGCGCGTCACCGTGCGCAACAAGTTCACGCTTCAACCTTTGTCAACCCTGGACACGGCCGATGAAGCCCAAGTGCGACATGCGGTCGACACCGCAGAAGCTGCGTTTCGCCGAGGGCCCCTGACGCCATATGAGCGCGGTGCCGTGCTCGAGCGTGCAGCGGCTTTGCTGGAGGCGCGCATAGACGACTTCGTACAGACCATGCAGCGCGAGGCCGGGTTCACGCAATCGGATGCCACGGGCGAAGCTCGCCGATGCGTCCAAACCCTCAAGCTCTCTGGTGAAGAGGCGCGTCGTTTGTCGGGCGACATGATCCCGCTCATGGGCGCCCCACATCAAAAAGGGCGCATTGGCTTCACCTTGCGCGTGCCCCTCGGCGTGGTGGCGGCCATCACGCCTTTCAATGCCCCGCTCAATACAGTGGCGCACAAGGTGGGGCCAGCGTTTGCAGCAGGCAACGCGGTGATTTTGAAGCCCTCGACCCAAACCCCGCACATTGCTTGCAAGTTTGCGCAGCTGTTGTTGGACGCGGGCATGCCCACAGGTTTTTTGACGGTTTTGCATGGCAGTGCCCCGGTGGTCAAACACCTGCAAGACGACGCCAGGGTGCGTTATTTTGCTTTCACCGGCAGCACCGAGGTGGGTCGAAAAATTCAAGAAGCTGCAGGCTTGCGGCGCACTCAGATGGAGCTCGGGTCGATCGCTTGCACCATCGTGTGCGATGACGCCGACCTCGACATGGCCTTGCCCAAGGTGATCAATGCCAGCTACCGCAAAGCGGGGCAAGTGTGCACCTCGGTGCAGTTGCTGCTGGTGCACAGCTCGCGCGTGCAAGAGGTGGAACAACGCTTGGCCAGCATGGTGCAAGCTTTGAGCTTTGGCGATCCACAAGACCCCAACACCTTTGTGGGGCCTGTGATCAGCGAAGACGCAGCCATTCGCATCGACGCTTGGATTCAAGAGGCAGTGGCCAGCGGTGCCACGCTGTTGGCCGGGGGCGCGCGCCAAGGGGCAGTCATTCCGCCCACCTTGCTGACCCACGTGCGCGACGACATGAAGGTCGGTTGCAACGAAATTTTTGGTCCTGTCATGTGCGTCATGCCGTTTGATACATTGGCACAAGCGATCGCCCGCGTGAACGCCACCCCTTACGGCTTGGCTACCGGCATGTTCACCAACCGCTTGACCGATGCCCTGGCAGCGGCGCACCAACTCGAAGTCGGCGGGGTTCACATCAACGAAACCTCGAGTTCCCGTGTCGATTTGATGCCTTACGGCGGCTCCAAAGACAGCGGCTTTGGCCGGGAAGGGCCGCACTATGCGGTGCACGAGATGACCGAAGAACGCCTTGTGACCATTACCACTTAATTTCATCCAGAAAGCACAACATGTCGACAATGAAGGGGGGCGAGCTCATCGCCGAGTACTTGGTACAAGAGAAAGTGCCTTACGTCTTTGGCATTTGCGGCCATGGCAACGTGGGCATCTTGGATGCGCTCTACGACGTGCGTGACAAGCTCAAGATGGTGTCGCCGCGGCATGAGCAGTGCGCCGGTCACATGGCCGATGCGTATTTCCGCGTCAAGCACAAGCCTGTGGTCACCCTGACCTCGACCGGGCCGGGGTCGGCCAACATGGTCATGTCTTTGGCCACGGCCTTGTCGGACTCGTCGGCCTTTTTGGCCATCACCTCCAATGTGCCTACCTCGCAGCACAACCGCGCGCCGTTTCAAGAACTCTACAAACACAACCAGGCCGACTTTGCGCAAGTCATGCGCCCGGTGGTCAAGCGGGCATTCCAGCCCACCCGCGTGGACATGTTGCCCCTGGCCTTGCGCCAGGCGATGGACACCATGGTCACCGGCCGACCCGGTCCTGTGAACTTGGACATTCCCTACAACGTGTACCAAGAAGAGGCCGAGGTCAGCTTGCCCGAGAGCTCGCACATCCACCGCATGCACCGCCCCGGCGCAAGTGATCATGACATGGCCGTCACACTCGACTTGCTGGCGCAAGCGCATCAACCGGTGATCTTCATTGGCCATGGCGCCACGCTGTCAGAAGCCGGCCCCGAAATCACCGCCTTGGCTGAACGCTTGGGCATCCCCGTTATCACCTCGCCCAATGGCATGGGCTGCATTTCAGGCGACCATCCTTTGGCGCTGGGCTTCATTGGCCGTAACGGTGCTTATCCCGCCAACGAGTCGGGCCGCCATGCCGATTTGGTGCTCACCTTGGGCACCCGCTTTGACGACCGCAGTTCATCGAGCTGGCACGTGGGCTACTCGTGGAACTTCCCCAAAACCAAATTGCTCCATGTGGACATCGACCCCCAAGAGCTGGGCCGCAATTACGCGCCCACGTTGGGCGTGATCGCCGACATCAAGGTCTTCACCCAGCAGTTGCTCACCGCGCTGGACAAGCGTCCCGAGATTCAAGCCGCGCGCTACGCCCCTTGGTTGGCGCAAGTGCAAGGCTGGCAAGCCCAGTGGGAGATGTTCATTCGCCCGCACTTCTCCGATTCGACCAGCCCCTTGCGGCCAGAGTTTGTGGTGGGCACGTTGCAAAAAATCTTGCCCGATGACGTGATCTTGTCGCTCGACTCCGGCGTGCACCACAACTGGTTCATGCAGTTTTGGAAGGCCAAGCGGCCCCAGAGTATGCTCAACAGCTGGGGCTATTCGTCGATGGGCTTTGGCGTGTGCGGTGTGATGGGCGCACAACTCGCAGCGCCCGACCGCCCCTGCGTGGCGGTGGTCGGCGACGGCGGCTTCACGATGGCACCGTATGTCTTGTGCACTGCCGTCGAATACAACCTGCCGGTGGTTTGGATTGTGTGGAACAACTTTGCCTGGGGTGCCATTCGCGACATCCAGTACGGCATGTTCGATGGCCGCGAGATTGGCACGGCTTTCTACCATGGCCAAACCGGCGAGCGCTACAACCCCGACTTTGCCGCCTGGGCCCGCGCGTGTGGTGCCGATGGCTACACCGTCACACGCCCGCAAGAGTTGGCCGCAGCGGTGGAGATGGCGCTCAAGAACAAACGTCCTTGCGTCATTGACGTGCACGTGGATCCCGAAGTGCGCCCACCCTCCACGGGCACTTGGCAGTTGCCACCGACCCCCTTCAAAGAACCGATCTACGGCAAACCGTACATCGCCTAACCCTGATTTTTAATGTTCAAAGGATTTCTCATGAGTCAAAAAATTGCCCTCGTCTTTGGCGGCACCCGTGGCATTGGCGCGGCGTGCGTGCATCAGTTTGCCGAACAAGGCTTTGATGTGGCCTATACCTATGTCAGCAGCGCGCCCAACGTGGCCAAGCACATCGGTGGCTCACGCACCCAAGGCTACGCGGTGGACATCTGTGATGCGGCCCAAGTGGAGCAAGTCTTTGCCTCGGTGGCAAAAGACTTTGGCGCTGCCCCTACCTGTGTGCTGGCCAATGCGGGGATCAATGTGCCACCCGGTCCCTTGGCGCAATTCAAGCCCGAGAGCTTTCGCCAATTGGTCGAGGTCAACATCGTTGGCGCTTTCAACGTGCTCAGCGCCGCAGCGCGTCATGTGCAAGATGGTGGCAGCATCTTGGCGCTGACCACCTCGATGGTGCGCGTGGGTATTCCGGGCGGTGGCCCTTACACCGCCACCAAAGCAGCGGTTGAAAGCCTCTTGCGCTCGATGGCCAAAGAAGTCGCACCGCGTGGCGTGCGGGTCAACGGCGTGGCCCCTGGCCCGGTCGACACCGATTTGTTCCGTGCGGGCAAAACCGATGAGGTCAAGGCACGCTCTGCCGCTCTCAGCCCGTTCAATCGCATTGGCACACCCGAGGAAATTGCCGAGGTGGTGTGCTTCTTGGCCTCTGACAAAGCTTCTTGGATTCACGGCCAAATCATCCAGCCCAACGGCGGCATGGTCTGAGGCACGGTATGACAGCGCTTGCGTTTGATGTGGTGGTCATTGGCGGCGGAGGCTCTGGCCTGGCGGCGGCCATCGAGGCCCAAGCCCATGGGGCCAGCGTGCTATTGCTGGAAAAAAACGATGCCCTCGGAGGGTCCACCGCGTGGTCGATTGGTTCGGTCACGTCCAGTGGCACTCCGCACCAACAACGCGTTGGCATTGACGACAACTCCGAAGACCATTGGGCCGACATGCCCGGTTTTGCCGGGGACTTGGCCGACCGCGACAACCACGACTTGCGACGTATCTTGTGCCAAGACATTCCCGACACCTTCCAGTGGCTGCTCGACTCGGGCGTGCGCTTCATGGGCCCGATGCCCGAGCCACCACACCGCGTGCCGCGCATGCACAACGTGCTGCCCAATTCACGCTCGTTCATCTACCACCTCAGTCGTCGTGCGCGGGACGCGGGTGTGGACATTCGCACTGGGCATTGTTTGACACAGTTGCTGCTGCACGAAGGCCGGGTCACGGGCGTGGAGGTTCGCCATGCATCTGGTGTGCAGCGCATCACGGCACGCCGTGGTGTGGTGTTGGCGGCAGGTGACTTCACCAATAGCCCCGAACTCAAGGCGCGCTTCATGGGGCCGCAAGAAGCCAAGGTCGAAGCCGTCAACGTGACCGCCACGGGCGACGGCCAACGCGCGGCAGAAGCGCTGGGCGGGCGCATCCTCAACGGCGATTTGGCACTGGGCCCGGAGATCCGTTTCATGGCGCCCACCCACGAAACCCTGATGCGACGCTTGCCCCCTTGGCGTTGGCTGGCGGTGTTCATGGCTTGGGCCATTGACCATGTGCCGGGGGTGGTGTTGCGCCCCTTCATCATGAAGTTTTTGACCACCGCCTTGGCCCCTTCGACCACGTTGTTTGACCTTGGTGCAATTTTGGTCAACCAGCGCGGCGAACGCTTGGGCAACGAGTGCGACCGTCCGGCCCTGCGTTTGCCGGATCAACCCGACAAGGTGGGCTACATCGTGCTCGACCAATCCCTGGTGCAGCAGTTTTCGGCTTGGCCGAACTTCGTGTCGACCGCGCCCGGCATTGCCTATGCGTATGTCGACGACTACCGGCGCAACCGCCCCGATGTTTACACCCAAGCGCCCACGCTTGACGCCTTGGCCCAGCGCTTGAAGATGGATCCGACCGCCTTGCGCCACAGTGCCCAATCGGGTGGTGTGCGCGCCTTGCAATCTGGCCCCTTTGTGGCCTTGGGTCCGGTGCGCTCGGTGTTTGTGCACAACGAGGGCGGGCTCAAGGTCAACGCGCATCACCATGTCTTGGATGCGGCCGATGCGCCCATCGCTGGTTTGTATGCCGCAGGCTCTACCGGCCAAGGCGGCTTGCTGCTCAAAGGCCACGGTCATCATTTGGCCTGGGCGTTTGTGTCGGGTCGCCGTGCAGGGCGGTTTGCAGCACAAGGTCTCTAGCATGTCGGCGCAACCTTCGCCGTCACCGCGCCGCTTGCTGGTGGTGGGGCAGGGCGCAGCCGGTCTGTGCGCGGTGGTCTCGGCCTTAGGCCAAGCGCGCCGCTCTGGGTTGAACGTGCAGATCACCGTGCTCGATGCGGCCAGCGAAGCCGACAGCGGTGGCAATTCGCGCTGGAGCCCGTCCAACATTCGCTTGCAAGCCAACCACCAAATGGCACCTGGTTTTGTCGACGAGGTCATGGCTGAATCAGAGGGCCTCGCCGACCCCGATTATTTTCAGCAGCTGGTTGACCAGGCCCCTGCCATGGCCGATTGGCTGGTCACGCTGGGTATCACCTTTCTCAGTCCCCCTTACTACTTGGCCAAGGGCCCAGCGCGCATCCAGCCTCAAGGCGGCGGCGCGGCCCTGTTGCAAGCCTTGCGTGCGCAGGCGCAGGCCGCGGGCGTGGAATGGGTCGATCGCTTCACCCTCACCGAAGTGCTGGGCGACGCCCACCGGGTCACCGGCGTGGTGGGCACCGATGCAAACGGACAGCGGCAAACCTGGCCAGCCGATGCGGTGGTCTTAGCCTGCGGCGGTTTTCAAGGCAACCCGGAGATGCTGCACACCCACTTGGGGTCTGCCGCCAAAAACTTTCGTCTTATCGCCAAGGGCACTGCCTTCAATGATGGGGGAGGCATCCGTGCCGCCTTGGCCTTGGGTGCGCTGCCGTCCGGCGACTGGCACACCGGTCACGCTGAGCCCATTGACCCGCGCAGCCAAGGCCCCGCTCCGGTGGTCTTGGTCTACCCCTATGGGGTGGTGGTGAACGCGCAAGGCCAGCGTTTTTTTGACGAGGGCGCAGGCTTGATGCATGAAACCTGGGAGCGTTTTTCTCACCAGATGCAGCATGATTTGCCCGAGCAACAAGCCTGGACCATTTTGGACGCCAAGTTGCTCACCATTGCAGACTACTCCCGTGCGATTCGTTCTGACGTGCCCCCCGTCTCAGCCCCCAGCCTGGAGGCCTTGGCCCAAGCTTTGGGTTTGCCTGTGGATGCCTTGGTGCGCACGGTGGGCGACTTCAATGCCGCTTGCCATGGCACGCCAGCGCAGTTTGACCCGACCCGCAAGGACGGCTTGGCTTGCGCACCGGTGGGGCAGCCGCCCAAGTCCAATTGGGCCCGAGCCATTGACCAAGGCCCCTTCTTGGCGTGGCCCCTGGTGGGGGCTTTGGTCTACACCTTTGGCGGTGTCAAAACCAACCGACAAGCCCAAGTGCTCAGTGCACACGGCACGATTCACGGCTTGTATGCAGCGGGCGAAGTGACGGGGCATTTTTACCGTCAGGCGCCCAACTCGGTGGCCATGTTGCGTGCATTGGTGTTTGGCAAGATCGCAGGCGAGCAGGCGGTCCATGACCTGCTGTCGCAGGCGTGATCAATCGACCTTGGCGCCCGAGTCGACCACCAGCTTGGCCCACATCGGCGCGTCTTTGAGGTTTTGCGCTTGAAACTCGGCGGGGGAGGCATTGGGTGCCGGGTCCATGCCTTGCGTGGCCAGTTTGTCGCGAATGTCGGGGCGCTTCAACACTTTCACGGCCGCATCAAACACTTTCTTGATGTCCTCTGAGCGCATCGCAGAGGGGGCGTACAAACCAAATGAAAAGCTGATGTCGTAGTCGGGCAGTGCGGCCTCTTTCATGCCCATGATGCCGGGAATCGCGCCCGACTTTTCTTGCGTGGTGATGGCCAAGGCGCGAATGCGTCCGCCGCGCACCTGAGGCAACACCACAGGCGAGGTGCCGTAAATCACTTGGGTGTCGCCCGCGATCACCGACTGCACCGCAGGTGCACCGCCCTTGAAGGGAATGTGCAAGATGTCCAGGTCTGACACGCTGTTGAACAACACCCCGGCCATGTGCGGCGCCGAGCCGTTGCCGCTCGACGCAAAGTTGAGCTTGCCAGGGTTCTTCTTGGCATACGCAATCAACTCTCGGATGCTGTTGACCGGCAAGCTGTTGTTCACCGCAATCACCATCGGCCCGTTGGCCAATAGGGTGACGGGTTGAAAGTCTTTCTCAATGTCATACGGCAGTTTTTTGTACAGCGCTTTGTTGATGTACGGGTTGCTGCCCACCAGCAGGGTGTAGCCGTCAGCGGGTGCTTTGAGCACGATCTCGCTGGCCAAGTTGCCGGCAGCGCCAGGGCGGTTGTCAATCACCGCCGACTGCCCTAGCTCTGCGGCAATCGCTTCGCCCACGGTGCGCGTGACAAAGTCACCCGAGCCGCCGGGCGGATAACCCACCACAAAGCGGATCGGTTTGTGGGGATAGCTTTGCGCCCCCACCGTGAGTGCGCTGCACAAACCAAGGCAACAGATCCAGCGCAGAGACAAACGAGAGAGACTGAAAAACATGTGTGCTCCTAGTGACCTTTGAAAACAGGGGCGCGTTTGGCGGCAAACGCTTGTCGACCTTCTTGGTAGTCTTGGCTGGCAAAGCATGCCGCCACCATGGCTTGCACCAAGGCCATGTCGCGGTGCTCGGGGTTCTTGCGCAACTCCAGCAGGGCGCGCTTGGCCGCAGCCAAGGTCAGGGGTGCGTTTTGCGACACGTTTTGAACGTAGTCGTCCACCGTCTGCGACAACGCCTCGTGCGCGACCACTTGCTTGACCAGACCCATGGCCAGCGCCTCTTGGGCGTCAAAGATGCGGGCACTGAAAAACAAATCGGCGGTGTGGCTCACACCCACCACCTCGGTGAAGCGCTTCACCCCATCGAAGGCATAGCCCAAACCCAATCGCCCCGCAGGCATGCGAAATTTGGCATTGCTCGCGCACACGCGTACATCGCAGTTGAGCGCCAGCCCCAAGCCGCCCCCCATGCAAATGCCTTGAATTTGGGCCACGGTGGGCTTGGGGCAATCCAGCACGGCGGCGTACCCAGCTTCTGAGGCCTGCGAGTAGACGATGTTGGCGTCGCCGGTGCGCATCGTGTCGAATTGGCTGATGTCAGCACCCGACACAAAAGCTTTGTCACCCGCACCGCTGAGCACAATCACCCGGATGTCGGCGTCGTCCACAAAGTCTTGCATGACCTGGGGCAGGGCGGCCCACATGTCATAGCTCATGGCGTTGAATTTTTTGGGGTTGTTGAACACGACATGGCCGACATGGCCTTGTTTGAAATGCTCAAGTGTTCCCACAAGCTGGGGTTCAGGGGTGGACATGTCAGATGACCTTTTTTTCTTGCCATGCGGCGATTTGAGATGCGCTGAAACCCAGGCCCGTGAGGACCTCGTGGTTGTGCTCTCCAAGCTGGGGTTGGCTGGACCGCACACTGGCTGGTGTGCGCGTGAGGGTGATGGGTTGCGCCACCACCCGAATGTCGCCCCGCTTGGCGTTGTGCACCGTGACGGCGGCGTTCAGGTGTTGAACCTGTGGATCCTCAAACACCTCTTGCATGTTGTAGATCGGACCGCAGGGCACGCCAGCTGCATTGAGGCAATCCACCCAGTGCTGCGTGGTGTGTTGCGCGAACGCGCGGTTGAGTTCGGCGTTGATGTGGCTGCGGTCTTGCAAGCGTCCGGGGTTGGTTTGGTAGCGCGGTTCATCGCGCAGGTCCAAGCGATCGAGCACGGTGCACAGGGCCCGAAACTGCGTGGTGCCCGAGGCGCCAATGTTGAAATGCCCATTGGACGATTGAAACGTGCCCATGGGCGTGGCAAATGGATGGTCGTTGCCGGCTTGGGGCGGCACGTCGCCCTCGATCAAATACCGCGCGGCTTGAAAATCGCACATGCCAATCATCGACTGCAACAAATTGGTCTGCACCCATTGGCCGCGGCCCGAGGTTTCGCGCTCCAACAGTGCCACCATCACACCCATGGCTGCAAAGTTGCCCGCACTTGAATCTGCAATCGCAATTCCGGCGCGCACCGGGCCTTGACCGGGCAAGCCCGTGACCGACATCATGCCGCCCATGCCCTGGGCAATTTGATCGAACCCTGGGCGCTCGCGGTATGGCCCGTCCTCTCCAAAACCCGAAATACTGGCCAAGATGATGCGTGGGTTGAGGGCAGCCAAGCGGTCGTAATCAAGACCCAAACGAAACTTCACATCGGGGCGAAAGTTCTCCACCACCACGTCTGCGGTTTCCACCAGCTGGTAAAAAATCTCTCGCGCTTCTGGCTCTTTCAGGTTGAGCGTGATGGCCCGCTTGTTGCGGTGCAGATTGAGCATGTCGTAGGTCTCACGTCCACCCAAGGCCCCTTCGTTGGGGTCGACACCGGGGGGCGACTCAATGCGAACCACATCGGCGCCAAAGTCGGCCAACACACGCACACAGGTTGGGCCTGAACGCACACGGGTCAAATCAAGCACCTTGAAGCGTGCCAGGGCCAAAGAAGCTGGGGGAGAAGACATGTAGACAGAACCTGACCTGAAGGAATGAATCAACGCAGACCCAAAAGCTAACGGCCCTGCGTTTGAATGACAAGGGTGGAATCCATAGCCCATGTCACGCAGGTGTCGCTTAGGTGAATGTCAAAATCTCAGCCTGACTTTGGAGCACCGTCCTTTGAGCCGTTTAGCACTCACCCGAGAAAAGATCTACAAAACAGTCGCCCGTCAAATGCATGGCGTGGTACCTTGTTGGGTATGCGGGCAACATGTGCCGCACGACACCGCCACCTTGGAACACATCCAGCCTTTGAGTCAGGGTGGCAACAGCCATTTAGAAAATTTGGCCATCAGCCATGAACACTGCAACAACCAACGCCACGCCTCGCGTGCCGCATGAACTGCGCGCACACTGTTTGAAACCCTTTTCATGTCTTTGCGCACGCGTGCTGCAGCGGCTCATCCTTGCCTTGGGTGTGTGCTCCGGGTTGGCCTGGGCACAAGATGACACCCAGGTGCAGCGCTTCACGCTCGACAACGGCATCACGCTCTTGGTCAAAGCCGACCACCGAGCCCCCACAGCCGTGCACATGCTGTGGGTGCGCGTGGGCTCCATGGACGAGGTCGACGGCAGCAGTGGGTTGGCCCACATGCTCGAGCACATGCTGTTCAAAGGCACGCCCTCCGTCAAACCCGGCGACTTCTCGCGCCAAGTGGCGGCCTTGGGTGGGCGTGAAAACGCCTTCACCAGCAAAGACTACACCGGGTATTACCAACAAATCCCGGCCCAACGTTTGGCCGATGTGATGCGCTTGGAGTCGGACCGCTTTGCCAACAACCAATGGCCTGACGATGAGTTCGCGCGCGAGTTGGAAGTGGTCAAAGAAGAGCGGCGCATGCGCACCGACGACGCGCCCCGCGCCTTGTTGTTTGAGCAACTCAGTGCGGCCCAGTTTGTGGCCTCGCCTTACCGCCGCCCCATCGTGGGCTGGATGAACGACTTAGAGGCCATGAAGCCGCAAGACGCGCGTGACTTTTACCGCCGCTGGTATGTGCCCGCCAACGCCACCGTGGTGGTGGTGGGGGATGTGGCGCCCCAAGCCGTGCTCAAGCTCGCGCAGGCCACCTATGGCCGTGTGCCTGCGGGCGAGGTGCCCATGCGCAAGCCGCGCGTCGAGCCGCTTCAAAAAGGCATCAAACGTGTCACTGTGCAAGCTCCGGCGGAACAAGCCTATCTGTGTTTGTCTTGGAAGGTGCCGGGCCTGTTGGCCTTTGACGACAGCCCCAGCACCCAAGACAGCCTGGCCCTGACCCTGTTGTCGGCCGTGCTCGATGGTTACAGCGGTGCGCGACTCGACCGTGTCTTGGCGCAAGGCCCCAAGCGCTTGGCCGATGAGGTCGGTGCCTCGTACGGTTTGAGCGGCCGCGGTCCTCAAACATTCATGCTCACCGGCGTGCCAGCCCAGGGCAAAAGCACGGACGCCTTAGAACTTGCCTTGCGCGCCCAGATCCTGCGCATCGCCCGCGAGGGCGTGAGCGAGGCCGAGATGCGTCGCGTCAAAGCGCAATGGATGGCCGCCAAGGTCTACCAACGCGACTCCTTGTTCAACCAAGCGCGTGAAATCGGCACCTCTTGGATCGAAGGCCTGCCCTTGGACAGCAACGAACTGTTGCTCGACCGCCTTCAAGCGGTCACGCCCGATCAGGTGCGCTCAGTGGCACAGCGCTATTTCGACGACACCCAGTTGACGGTGGCGGTGTTGCAACCGCTGCCCATGCCCAAGACGGCGGCCAACGCATCCAAGTCCCAGGCCAAGCCGATGGAGGCCACACGATGAACACCTCACGCTGCACACGCACGTTCTTGGGCCTGGTGCTGGCCGCTTTGACGTCATGGGCCCAAGCGGGCATTCCGATTCAACACTGGGTCATGCCCAACGGTGCGCGGGTCTACTTGGTGGAGGCCCCCGGCTTGCCGATGGTCGATGTGCAAATCGACTTCGACGCTGGTGCGCGCCGCGACCCGCCCCACCAAGTGGGCCTGGCCTCGGCCACAGCATTGATGATGAGCAAAGGCCTTGCCGCGCACGCTGGCGCACCGGCGATGGATGAAAACGCGTTGGGCGAGGCCTGGGCCGACCTTGGGGCCTCGCTGAGTTTGGGGGCCAGCAACGACCGCTTCAGTGTCAACCTGCGCAGCCTGACCCGCACCGAATTGCTCGACGGCGCGGTGCAGCTGGCGGCCAGGCAGTTGGCTCAGCCGAGTTTTCCCACGGCGGTGTGGCACAGCGAGCGTCAACGTTGGCTGGCCTCCTTGGCCGAAGCCAAAACCCAACCCGCCTATGTGGCGGCCCGCGCGTTTGCAACGGCTGTGTATGGTGTGCACCCCTATGGCCTAGACACCACCCCGGCGCATTTGCAGGCCATCGAGGCGGCGCCCATGCGGGCCTTCCATGCGCATCACTTGCAAGCTTGCCACGCGCGGGTCAGTGTGGTGGGCGCGCTCAACCGTGCCCAAGCCCAAGCCCGCGTCGCGCAGCTGCTGGCAGGCTTGCCCCAGGGCAAAGCCTGTGCGGCCTTGCCGGGCGTGGCGCAGGTGCAGCCCTTGGCACGCGCCCAAGACATTGACATCCCGTTTGAGTCTGCCCAAGCCCATGTGTTCATTGGACAACCCGGCATTGCACGCCAAAGCCCCGACTTCTTGGCGCTGACCGTGGGCAACTATGTGTTGGGCGGCGGCGGCTTTGTGTCACGCCTGACCGAGCAGGTGCGCGAAAAGCGCGGCTTGAGCTACAGCGTGTCGAGTTATTTTTCGCCCAGCATGCATGCGGGCGCGTTTCGCATCGCTTTGCAAACCCGCGCCAACCAGGCCAACCAAGCGGTGCAGGTGGCACGTGAGGTGCTGGCCGACTTTGTGCAGCATGGGCCCACCGAGGCCGAGGTGCAAGCCGCCAAAGACAACCTGATCGGCGGCTTTGCGCTGCGCTTGGACAGCAACCGCAAGCTGCTCGACAACGTGAGCAACATCGCTTGGTACGACTTGCCCTTGGACTACTTGGACACCTGGAGCGACAAAGTGCAGCGCCTCACCGCGTCCGACATCCAAGCCGCCTTCGCACGCACCTTGCAACCCGAACGCATGGTCACGGTGGTGCTGGGCGCCAAGCCCTGATTCAGGGCTTGGCGCTCAGTTCACTGCCTGAGTCGGAATGTGTGGCATCAGCAAATAGCTGCACGTGTCTTCGCCCGACCACACGGTGTTGAGACCGGCAAATTCTGGCGCCGGTCGATCGTCCGGGTGGTTGTGCAGCAAACGCCCCGGCGCGGTGACCTCAAAGTCATGACCTTGCAGGGTCAACACCAAGCGATACCCTTTGGGAAAAACCATGCTGGTGGGCCAAATTTCGAGGTCCACCGGGTAGCGTGTTTCGGGCACGAGCTTTTGCACTTCATCGTGTACGTGGTACGGACGATATGGGTGAGAACGCGCTGCATCGGTTTTGCGGTGTGAGGCACGCAACCATCCCAAGGCCATCGGCACTTTTTCATGCGCACCGATGAAGTTCACCTCTTGATCCTGAGCATCAAAGACTCTCAAGACCGCAAAAATATCCATGTCGGTGGTCGACGAAGACACCCAAAGGCGCAAGCTGGCAGGCCCGGTGAACTCGGTCTCTTGGGTGAACGCCGGGGTGCTGAAAGACACGCCAGATTGCATCGCAGGGTAGGTGGCACTGCCTTGTTGGCTGGGCGGCTTTGAGCTCAAGCTGTGCTGGTTGGCGTCGAGGTAAAAACGTGTCCATTGGGTCGAGGCCAAAGGCCACTGTGTGTCAGCCCTCAATTGGGCTTGTCCGTTGGGCTGACGAATGGCCAGTTGTACCCGTGGCTCTTGGTCCCATCCGTTGTCGGCATTTTTCAAGAAGTGGGCGAAGAAACGCTTTTGCAAGGCCACATAGTGGGGCAGGTAAAAACTTTCGTAATGCGTGCCAATGTGGGCAAACAGCCATTTTTGGCTTGAGCCTGCACGTAAAAAACCTTCGATGTTGCCGCGCAAGTGCATGCCTGGCCCGCCCCAATTGGCCGCCGACAACACCGGCACTTCAATGCGCTCGAGTTGCGGCGAACGCTCTTGCACCCAGGCGTCATCCAAGGGGTGAATCAGTCGGTCGTTGGGATGGTCTGCCCGGTTGCCTTGCAGCACAGCGGGTGGCAACGCAGCGCCGGTGGTTCTTTGTTGTGTCTCTCGGTCGCGGTGCGTGGTGTCGCCACTGCCGTGTTGGTTGCTGAGCACTTGCCGCGGCCACCATGCGTAGGTGAATCCATTGCTAAAGATCCCCCCATGTCGTCCGCTGTCGCGGTAAAAATCGCTGGCACCCTCCCAGGGCACGATGGCGGCCAAGTGGGGCGGGCGCAATGCCGCCACCTGCCACTGCTTCATCGCCAGGTACGACACCCCGATCAAGCCCACTTTGCCACTCGACCACGGTTGCACGCCGGCCCACTCAATGCAGGTGTAGAAATCCTGCGTTTCAACGGGGCCAAAAGGGTCGATGTAGCCGGGTGACTTGCCGGTACCGCGTGAATCCACCTGAATCACCACATAACCCTCGGGCACCCAGCGCTCGGGGTCTATCACTTCCCACCGCAAGTACTGGCCGGTGGAGCCGTTGCTGCACAGCTCTGGGTAGATTTGCCGCAAGGTGTTCCATTGCGGATGGAAGGCGTCTTCAAAGTGCACATCTTTGCCATATGCGCCCATGGCCATCAACACGGGGTAACGCCCCTCTTGGACAGGGCGAAAAACGTTGGCGCGC
>CAITHK010000165.1 GCA_903892175.1 uncultured Burkholderiales bacterium
GTGTCTATTTGGTCAAGGTATTCGTGCACCATGAGGTTGCGAAGTTTTCGAACCGCAAGCCACTGATCCGCGCTGACCATCAAGCCTAGCTTTTCTGCGCGATCTAAATTTTCTAAGACTGCCCCAGGCGCTTCTTGCATCGCTTTCAACCAAGCAGGCAAGTACTTATCCCCCAGCAAATCTTGTAGACGCCCAAACCGCGCCACAAAAGCATCCACGCGTTCAGCGAAATCAATGTCGCGCATTTTTTCTGCCAAGACTTCAACGCTCCATGTCTGTGCGAACAATCTTTGGTCCGTTTGCTGCAGGTGCTCTAGCTCTGTCAAAGCTGTCCGCTGGAGTACTTTGAGTCTTTCGCGCTCACCTGGGTTCAACGGGTGGCTGAACTGTTCGCCAGATTGCGTCATTTGATCAAGACCCCTTGGGCCATCGCCACGCGATCGATCGAGGCGGGCACTTGCCCAAGGTCAAGCAGGCGGACATCGACTTTTCGGCCATCCAATTGCCTTTGCAAATAAGCAGCAAATTGCGCACTCTCCCACAGCGGGTTGTCCAGCTTGGCAGGCACACTGATGTGCAAATCAATGTCACCACCTTGGGCCGCATCGTCCAGACGCGAACCGAACAAGCGCACGCAAGCCCCATCGCCCCAGCGCTCTTGTGCAGCTTGGGTGATGGTTTGAATGGCTTGGGGACTCAGTCGCATGGGTTTGATCTTAGGCCGAGCATCCAACACGGACAAGGCCATTGTTCAAGCCTCCACCACCTCAAAACTGGTGGTGATCTCTGCCGTCTTGCCCAGCATGATGCTGGCCGAGCAGTATTTGTCGTGGCTCATGGCAATGGCACGCTCCACCGCCAAAGCGGGGATGGCTTTGCCCGTGACGGTGAAGTGCATGTTGATGTGGGTGAAGACCTTGGGGTCTTCTTGTGCACGAACACTGGTGAGCTTGACGCTGCAACCGCGCACATCGTGGCGCCCGCGCTTCAAGATCAGCACCACGTCGTAGGCGGTGCAGCCGCCGGTGCCTGCCAAGACGGTTTCCATGGGGCGCGGCGCCAGGTTTTGACCGCCGTTTTCGGGCTTTGCAGCGTCTGGGGCGCCATCCATCACGATGGTGTGTCCGCTGCCTGTTTCAGCCACAAACCCCATGCCTGAGCGGGTACCGCTTTGACCGGTCCAACTGACGGTGCATTCCATGTCTGTGTCTCCTTGAGGGTGTAGGTGTGTCAATGAGAACAATTGTCAATGAAAAAATATATCGGTTTGAAAATATGTTTACACTGTGGGCTTGTCTCCTCCACCCTCAAAAGTGGATTTACCCCCGAGTCGCAAGACTCGGGGTTTTTTTATGCCCGCTGCTGCTGCGCTTGTTGCAGACAGGCGTCGAGCACCTGCTGACGCATGTCGTTGCGCCGTCGCAGCTGCGAGCGCTTGCTCGACGCCACTTCACTTTCTGGGCGAGGCTCCCAGGCCAGCGGCAGCGTCCAATGCTGAGGCGTCAGCAACTCTTGCGCGCCAAGCTCTTGCCACAAGGCGTCGTAGCTCATGCCCACGCGCTGGGACAAGCTGGCGTAGCCCGCATAGGCATGGGCCTTGTCACTCACGCCCACCAGGGCGGCCAAACCCCAACCTTGGGCCAAGCCTTGCAGCGCATTGAGCAACACCCCACTGGGGCGCGTGCGCTCCATCAGCTGGGTGAAGTCCTTGACCAAGTCTTTGCCCTCTTGCGAGCCTTGCACATTGCCAACCACCAGCACATGCGCGGAGGAATTTCCACCCACCAAGTGGTGGGGCAACACGCTGAAGGCGGCGCGCATGACGGCCATGCCGTCGAGCTCTAAGTGCAGCTCAAGCTCACCCTCACGGCTGAGCACGCGCCCCGGGCGCAGCATCACACGCACCTGGCGTTCTTTGAGGGTCAATTCACACAAGGCCAAGCCATTGCGGGTATACCAATCGATGACACGCGCCGCGCTGACGGTGTGCGTCAACCAAGCGAAGTGGGCCACCTCTGCCGCCGCCCGGCCTGGCGCGTCCAAACCGGTCCACAGGTAGGCCCGGGTGCAGCGCAACAACAACAGCGGGTCAGTCTCAAGCAACGGCGACAAGCCCAGAGCGTTGAGGCTTTGATGCACCGCTTGGATGTGCGCCCGTTGCCACAGGTAGCGCAAATTGAATTTCAAGCGACGCTTGAAGGTTTGCAGCGATCCCCCCGCGCCATCGTCGGTTTGCTGGAATAAAGAGGCGGCGGTGGGTAGCACTGAACGGGCGTGTGTTGGTAAAGCCGTCAGTGTAGTGGCACAGGCATAAGAGACAATGGCGCCATGTCTACCCGTCCTGCCAAAGCCCGCGCCCTGACCCCTGCTGACTACCTGAAAAAAATCTTGACCGCACGCGTCTACGACGTGGCCCAAGAATCGGCACTGGAAGTGGCCAAGAACCTGAGCCGTCGTCTGCACAACACCGTGTTGCTCAAGCGCGAAGATCAACAACCGGTGTTCAGCTTCAAGCTGCGCGGCGCTTACAACAAGATGGCGCACCTCACACCCGAGCAACTGAAAAAAGGCGTCATCTGCGCCTCGGCCGGCAACCACGCCCAGGGCGTGGCGCTGGGCGCCAGCCGACTGGGCGCCAAAGCGGTGATCGTGATGCCCATCACCACCCCGGCCTTGAAGGTCGAGGCCGTCAAAGCCTTGGGGGGTGAGGTGGTGTTGCACGGCGACAGCTACTCCGACGCGCACCAGCATGCCCTGACGCTAGAGAAGAAAAACGGCATGACCTTTGTGCATCCGTTTGACGACCCCGACGTGATTGCCGGCCAAGGCACCATCGCCATGGAAATGCTGCGCCAGCACCAAGGCCCGCTCGACGCCGTGTTCGTGGCCATTGGCGGGGGCGGTTTGATTTCTGGCGTGGCCAACTACATCAAGGCGGTGCGGCCCGAAATCAAAGTCATCGGCGTGCAAATGGACGACTCCAGCGCCATGATGCAATCGGTGACCCAAGGCCAACGCGTGACCCTCAGCGATGTGGGCTTGTTCTCCGATGGCACTGCGGTGAAGTTGGTGGGCGAAGAAACCTTTCGCATCTCGCGCAAGCTGGTCGACAGCTACATCACCGTCAACACCGACGCCGTGTGCGCGGCCATCAAAGACGTGTTTGTGGACACCCGCAGCATCGTCGAGCCTGCGGGTGCACTGGCCGTGGCGGCCATCAAACAGTACGTGGCCGAGCACAAAACAAAAGGCGAAACCTACGCCGCCATTTTGTGCGGCGCCAACATGAACTTTGACCGCTTGCGCTTTGTGGCTGAGCGCGCCGAAGTGGGTGAAGAACGCGAAGCCTTGTTCGCCGTCACCATCCCCGAGCAGCCCGGCAGCCTGCGCCGCTTTTGTGAGCTCATTGGCAAGTTGCCCAGCTTTGGCGGCGGCAAAACCCCACGCCAGGTGACAGAGTTCAATTACCGGCTCAGCGACTCCGACAAAGCCCATGTGTTTGTGGGTTTGACCACCGGCGTCAGGGGCGAGAGCAGCAAGATCGCCGAGCACTTCACCAAGCAGGGTTTTCAAGCCATCGACCTCACCCATGACGAGCTGGCCAAAGAGCACATCCGCCACATGGTGGGCGGCCACTCGGCGCTGGCCCACGAAGAACGCTTGTTGCGGTTTGAATTCCCAGAGCGGCCGGGTGCTTTGATGAAGTTTTTACTGGCCATGCGCCGGGGCTGGAACATCAGCCTGTTCCACTACCGCAACCAAGGGGCCGACTACGGTCGCATCTTGATGGGGCTGCAAGTGCCCAAATCAGACACCCCAGCCTTTGCCAAGTTTTTGTCTGCCTTGGGCTACCCCTATGTGGAAGAAACCCACAACCCGGCCTACCGTTTGTTTTTGCAGCGTTAACGCCCAGGTCGGCCAGCCAGGGCCGCCTTATTTTTTGGCCGGCAGTTCAAGCGTCAAAGCTGCGGGACCCTGCAGGCTGGCCCCCAAGTTTGCGCGTCGCTCTTGGGTCGACTGCAGCACCAAGCCCTCAGCCACCACGGCACCCACGCGCACGGGCTTGGCAGGTTTGCCGTCTACCGCAATCAATGCGGCCCCTTGAGAGGGCCCACCGGTGAGCACACCCAAAAGCTGGAAACGACTCGCCAAGCTGGGCGCGGCCACCGCACCTGCAGGCTGAGCGCCCAAGCTGCGGGCAGCGGCCTCCAAGTTGACTTCAGCGGCCACCGTCTGTGCCAGCGGGCTTGGGGCGTCAGCCCCAGCGTTGACCGACCCACGCAAACCCCAGGCCACCGCAGAGAAAGCGGCCAGCGCCCACACCGCCCAAGAGGCGGTGCGCACCAACAAAAATGGATGACGGGTGTGCAACATACGCGGATTATGATTCAGCGCATGAAGAACCTTCCAAGAGCCAAGCGCCAGCGCGGCTTTACCCTGATTGAGTTGATGGTGGTGCTGGCCATCCTGGGCGTGCTGGCAGCCCTGATCGTGCCCAATGTGCTGGACCGCGCCGACGATGCACGCGGCACAGCAGCGCGCGCCGACGTGAACAACCTCATGCAAGCCCTCAAGCTCTACCGATTGGACAACCAGCGTTACCCCGCTGCTGAACAAGGTCTGCAAGCCTTGGTGGTCAAACCCAGCACAGGCCCAGCGCCTGTGAACTGGAAGCCCTATCTGGACAAGTTGCCCAACGACCCCTGGGGCCGACCCTACCAATACATGAACCCCGGCGTCAAAGGCGAGGTCGATGTGCTGTCCCTGGGTGCAGACGGTCAACCCGGCGGCGAAGGCAAAAACGCCGACATCGGCAGCTGGCAATAAGCCCCCCG
Source organism: uncultured Burkholderiales bacterium (assembly GCA_903892175.1). Lineage (GTDB taxonomy): Bacteria > Pseudomonadota > Gammaproteobacteria > Burkholderiales > Burkholderiaceae_C > Limnohabitans. Next base: position 4,836 of record CAITHK010000165.1, read on the forward strand.
CGCATGCAGCGCCAACGTGGCCTGACCCTGTTGGAGCTGCTGGTGGTGCTGGCCATCATCGGCTTGACTTTGGCGGGCGTGGCTTTGAGTTTGCGCGACAGCAACCAAACCCAGCTTGAGTTGGAGGCCCAACGCCTGATCGCCCACCTCGAAGCAGCGCGCGCGCAGTCGCGCACCAGTGGCATGCCTCTTGTCTGGCGCAGCACGCCCACCGGGTATGCCATTGACACAGCCCAGCCCGTGAAACAAGCTCCCCCTGAGCACCGCTGGCTCATCCCTGGCATGCAAGCCATTCCCCCAGCGACGCAGGTGGTGCTGGGGCCAGAACCCATCATCGCGCCGGCCAGCATCACCTTGATGGCCCCCCCCACAGCTGGCACCAGCCCACGGACACGGCGCATAGCCACCGACGGGCTGCGGCCTTTTGAAGTGGTGCAGCCATGACGCTCCCACGCTGCGGCAACAAAGCCGTGCCCCCATCTGCAGGCTTCACCTTGATTGAAGTCTTGGTGGCACTGGCCATCGTGGCCTTGGCCTTGATGACGGGCATGAAAGTCAGTGGCGCTTTGGTCTTCAACGCACAACGACAAACCGAGGTGTTGCTGGCACAAATTTGCGCTGATAACGCCATCCACCAACTGCGTCTGTCCCAACAATTGCCCGGCGTGGGCGAGACCCGTGTGCCCTGCGTGCAAGCCCAGCACAAACTCGAGGTGGCGCTGACGGTGCGCAGCACGCCCAACCCCTCGTTTCGGCGTGTCGACGCCCAGGTGTTCGATGCCCAGACGCCCATCTTGCGCGTGGCCACCGTGCTGGGCCGTTATTAGGCCACCATGATTAGGCCACCATGAAAAACCAACGAGGCTTCACTTTGATCGAACTGCTGATCGCCATCACCGTGATGGCGGTGATGGCAGGCCTGAGCTGGCGTGGCATAGATGGCTTGCTGCGCACGCGCGAAGCCACGCAACAGCGGGTTGACCAAACCGCCGTGCTGCAAACCGTGCTGGCCCAATGGAGCGCCGACCTTGACGCCATGCAAGCTGTGCCCGGCATCAGCGAGGCGGGCGTGCTGTGGGACGGGCAAGTGCTGCGCATCACGCGGCGCAGCAGCGCTTGGCGAGGCGACGGCCGCGACCCCGGCCTGTGGGTGGTGGCATGGACCCGCCAAGGCACCAACAGCGGCCAATGGGTGCGCTGGCAATCGGCGGCCCTAACCGAACGCAACGCCCTTGAACAAGCCTGGCAACAAGCCGCACGCTGGGGCCAAAACCCCAGCAGCGAGGACCTGGCCCGCCAGACCCTGCTGACACCCCTGGACCAGTGGCAACTGGTGTACTTTCGGGGCAATGCGTGGACCAACCCCTTGTCCAGTGCGGCCGTCACGGCCAGCCCCAGCGAGGCGGCCACGGCGAGCGCCCCCTCTGTGGGCAACAGCACGCCAGACGCCATCCGCCTGCTGCTGGATCTGCCGGCCAGCACCGGCTTGGGTGGGCGGCTGACCCTGGACTGGGTGCGGCCCAACTTCAGCAACACCAAGTCATGACCCGGCGGCACCACGCTCACCCCACGCAACGAGGTGCCGCCTTGTTGGCGGCCATGCTCACCGTGGCCTTGGTGGCCACCTTGGCAGCGGGCGCGTTGTGGCAGCAGTGGCGCAGCACCGAAATCGAAGGCGCAGAACGACAACGCGCCCAAGCCCGTTGGTTGCTGGCCGGGGCGCTGGACTGGGCGCGCGTCATCTTGCGCGAAGACGCACGCGCCGACACCGCCAACACGGCCACCGACCATTTGGCAGAGCCTTGGGCTGTGCCCTTGCAAGAAGCGCGTTTGTCGAGCTTCTTGTCGGCGCTGCCAGACGGCAGCAGCAACAGCGACGACGACCAGCTGGCTCAACAGGTTTTTTTGTCGGGCCAGATCAACGATTTGCAAGCTCGGCTCAATGTCACCAATTTGCTCGAGAGTGACCGCATCAGCCCCTCCGCCTTGGCGAGCTTTGCGCGTTTGTTTGAAGCCTTGAACCTGCCGCCCGAGCAACTGCGCCTGCTGGCACAAGGCCTTGAAAACGCGCAACGCAAAACCAACCCCGCCCAGTCCCCGGTGATGCCACAGCGGGTGAGCCAGCTGAGTTGGCTGGGCGTCTCCAGCGACACCTTGAACCGGCTGACGCCCCACATCACCGTGCTGCCGGTGCGCACCCCCGTCAACGTGAACACCGCCAGCGCCGAGGTGTTGTATGCCAGCGTGAGCGGCCTGAGCTTGGCCGATGCCCAGCGTTTGGTGGCGCTGCGAAGCCGCACCCACTGGAGCAGTCTGGCTGATTTTCAGAAAGCTGCCGGTGGCGCCGCCATGCCCGACAGCGACAGCACACGCAGCGTGAACACCCGCTTTTTTGAGGTCTGGGGCCGCTTGCGCATGGCCAACACCTTGGTGCAAGAACGCTCGGTGGTGCAGCGTGACCAAACCGAGGTCAAAGTGCTCTGGCGCGAGTCGGGTATGTGGGCAGGCCAACAGACCCCGTCTCTACAATGATTGATCCATGCTGATCATCGCCCTTGACCACTCTCTGAACGCCGCTGCCTCCGAGGTCGCCTACGTGCTCTCGGACGGACACAGCGTGCTGCGCAGCGCCACGGGGGCACCCGCCACTTTGCCGCAGCACGCAGGAGAAGTGGTGGCCGTGGTGCCACACAGCCGTCTGTCGTGGATGGCGGTGCAACTGCCACCCGGCAGCCACGGCGCGCGCTTGGATGCCGTGGTCCAAGGCCTGCTGGAAGACCGGGTGCTGGACGACTTGGCGCAGCTGCACTGGGTGCTTGCCGAGCCAGCCCTGGCCCAAAGCGGGGGCCACACGGTGGTGGCCGTGTGCGACGCGCAGTGGCTGCGTCAAAGCCTGGCCCCGTTGCAAGCTGCCGGCTTGACCGTGCAGCGCTTGGTGCCTGAAATTTGCCCCAGTGGCACGCCCACGCTCCACGTCACGGGCACGCCCGACCAGGCACTGTGCCTGCTCAGCCACGCAACAGGCGTGTTGGCTTTGCCGCCCAACACCCCCCAATGGCAGGCGTTTGCGCCACTGAGCGACCCTGAGCTGCAGGTCTACGCCGAGCCTGCCATGGTGGCACGCGTTCAACAGCAGTTCCAGCGCCAACCCGTGCTCCAAAGCGCGGCGCAACGCTGGCTGGCAGCAGCCAACCAGACCCAATGGAACTTGGCCCAGGGTGAATGGGCACAAGGCCACTCCCAACGCCTGCAACGCTGGCTGCAAAGCAGCTGGCAAACTTTGCGTCACCACCCACAGTGGCGCCCCGTGCGCTGGGGCTTGGTGGTGCTGTTGGCGATACAACTGATCGGGCTCAATGCCTTGGCTTGGCGCGAACAACGCGCACTGGCACAACAGCAAGCGGCCTTGCCCGCCCTCTTGACCAGCACCTTCCCGCAGGTCACGCTGGTGGTGGATGCGCCGCTGCAAATGCGGCGTGAACTCAACGCCTTAAAGCAAGCTTCGGGCAGCCCCGCCAGCAACGACTTTGAGCCCCTGCTGGCGGCTTTGGCCAGCGTGTTACCCGCAGACCAAACACCCAGCCAATTGCACTTTGCCGACCGTGTCCTGCGCGTTCAAGGGCTGCGTCTGAATACAGAACAAAGCCAACACGCCAGCCACGCGCTGCAAGCCCTGGGCTTGCGCTTGCGCCAAGAGGGTGACGACACGTGGCTGCTCCAAGGCGAGGCCGTCCCATGAACGCAACCCGAATCCCTGGGCACAGCACACGCGATGCACTGCGCGCGCGCTGGCAAGCACTCTCCAGCAGCGAACAACGCAGCCTGTCTGCATTGGCTTGGGTGCTGTGCCTGGCGCTGGTCTACAGCGTGGCCCTCTCACCTGCTTGGCAGACCTTGAAACACAGTCAAGCGCAACGCGAGCAACTCAGCCAACAACTGGCTCAGATGCAGGCCTTGCAGGCCCAGGCCCAAGCCCTGCAACAACGCACGCCTCTGTCGCGCGACGAAGCGCTGCGCACCCTGCAAAGCCTAAGCAACGCGGCAGGCTCTGGCCTGCAACTCACGGTGCAAGGCGAGCGCGTGTCGGTACAGGTCAAAGCCCTGCCCGCCAGCGCCTTGGCGCAATGGCTGCGCCTTGTGCGCACCCAAGCGCAATGCCTGCCTGTGGAGGCGCACCTGAACCAAGCCAGCTCGGCCAGCCCTGGCGCACCGCTCAGCTGGAACGGCACGCTGGTTCTGAGCTTGCCCAGTCGAGCCAGCCCGCCCGGCAAAGCCCCCTGAGGTAGACCCCCTTGTCTTTTGCGCGCCCACCCCACCCTGTCCTGCGCTCAGCGCGCAGCAGCTTGGCCACGGCTCACGCCAGGCGCTGGGCCTGGCTGGGTGCGCTGAGCGGGCTGCTGGCGGGTCTGATCACACAGGCCCCAGCGCCTTGGCTGGCTCATGGCGTGGCGCAACTCAGCCAGCAACGCGTGTTGTTGCACAACGCTCAAGGCACGGTGTGGAACGGCTCGGCCCACTGGGTGCTCAGCCCTGGCATGCGCAACGGGGAGGCTGCCGCCCCAAGCACCCAAGCCGCCTTGCCCACACCCATGCGCTGGCGGTTGCAGCCGCAATGGCATGCTGGCGTTGCATTGGTGCTGGTGCTGAGCGCCGACTGCTGCACCACACAGCCCCTAGAACTTGCGCTGTCGCCTTTGTGGGACGGTGTGCGCATTGACGTCAACGACCAACAGTCGCAGTGGCCGGCCCAGTGGCTGGTGGGTTTGGGCGCTCCGTGGAACACCATCCAGCCGCAAGCCCAGTTGCAACTGCGCACCCAAGGTCTGCGCTGGCAAACCCAATCCGGGCAAGCACAACTGCAAGGCCTGGCCGAACTTCAAGTGCAGCAACTCAGCACCCGCTTGTCCACCCTGCGCCCCTTGGGAAGCTACCGCATACAAGTGCGCGGCGGTGACACAATGGCCATGACGCTTGAGACCTTAGAGGGCAGCTTGCAGCTTCAAGGCAGCGGTCAGTGGGTGAACCACCGCTTGCGTTTTCAAGGCGAAGCATCTGCCGCACCCGAGTTCGAAGCCGCGCTCTCTAATTTGCTCAACATCCTGGGGCAACGCCGGGGTCACAAATCCATCATGGAACTGAGTTAAGACCTATGTCGCAAGCCCACACCCCCAAGCCCCCTCTTATGCCAGCCCCTATGTCACGCCTGATATCAACCCGCACGCCTCACACGCCTCACACGCCCCACACGCCTTACCCACCCAACGCCTTGCACTGGGCGCTCAGCCTGGCTTTGAGCTTGGTGCTGCTGCCCGCCATGGGCGTGGGCTTGGCGCATGCCGCTGGCCCAGCGGCCAAAGCAGCTGCAGCACAACCCATCACCCTGAACTTTGTCAACGCCGACATCGAGAGCGTGGCCCGAACGCTGGCCACCTTGTCCAACAAGAACCTGGTGGTTGACCCACGCGTCAAAGGCACGCTCAACCTCAGCACCGAGTTGCCCGTCTCGCCCGCCGAGGCCTGGACCCAGTTTTTGGCCGCACTGCGTTTGCAAGGCTTTGCCGTGGTGGAGACCCAAGGCTTGTTCAAGGTGGTGCCCGAGGCCGAAGCCAAGCTGCAAGGCGGCAGCGTGCAGCAAATTCCTAACCCAAGTGCAGCGCAAGGCGCTTCTCAAGGCCCGTCTGGCGGGCAGGTGGTGACGCAAATTTTCAAGCTCAACTTTGAGCAAGCCAACAACCTGGTGCCGGTGCTGCGTCCACTCATCAGCCCCAACAACACCATCAACGTCAACCCCGGCAACAACTCGCTGGTGATCACCGACTATGCCGACAACTTGCAACGCATGGCCCGCATCATTGCGGCTTTGGATGTGTCCAACGCCAGCGATGTGGAAGTGGTCCCCCTCAAACACGCCATCGCGGTGGACTTGGCCCCCTTGGTGACCCGGCTGATCGAATCCAGCAGCACCAGTGCTGCCACAGCCACCACGCCCACCCCGGGTCAAACCGGCAGCGACTACAAAACCACCTTGCTGGCCGAGCCGCGCAGCAACGCCTTGATCGTGCGCGCGGCCAACCCCGCCCGCTTGGCGCTGGTGCGCGCTTTGATCGACAAGCTCGACCAGCCCGGCAGCAGCGCGCCCAGCGGCAACATCCATGTGGTGTATCTGAAAAACGCCGACGCCACCAAACTCGCAGCCACCTTGCGCGCCGCCGTCAGCGGCGGTTCGGCGTTGACCAGCACCAGCACGCCCATCAGCTTGGCCAACACGCCCCCCATCGGCTCAGCGCCCACGGGCATGACCAGCAGCATGGGCAGCACGCTGGGCAGCAGCAACACCAGCGCGGCCACCACGGGCGGGCAAATTCAAGCCGACACGGCCACCAACTCGCTCATCATCACCGCACCCGAACCCCAGTACCGCCAGTTGCGTGCGGTGATCGACATGCTGGACCAACGCCGCGCTCAGGTGATGGTCGAGAGCTTGATTGCCGAGGTCAACGCCAGCAAGGCCCAACAAATTGGCATTCAGTGGCAATCGGCCTTGGGCTCCACAGGCGTGGCAGGCACCAGTTTTGGCAGCACGGGCAACATCACTTCCTTGTCTCAAGGCGGCACCGCTGCGGCAACGGCAGGCATTTCGAGCGGTTTGAACATTGGCACGGTGCGCAACATCAATGGCACCAATGTGCTCAGCAGCTTGGCGAATTTTTTGCAAACCAACACCGACGCCAACATTCTTTCAACGCCCAATTTGCTCACCCTCGACAACGAAGAAGCCAAGATCGTGGTGGGGCAAAACGTGCCGTTTTTGACCGGGCAGTACACCAGCAGCAACACCGCCACGGGCGCGGTCAACCCCTTCCAAACCATTGAACGCAAAGACGTGGGCCTGACCCTCAAGGTCAAACCCCAAATCAGCGAGACCGGCACCGTCAAGCTCACCATCTTCCAAGAGGTCTCGAGCATTGGCACCTCCACCACCTCGGGCTACATCACCAACAAACGCTCCATCGAGTCGAATGTGTTGGTGGAAGACGGCGCCATCGTCGTGTTGGGTGGCTTGCTGTCCGACGACTATGCGGGCAACAAAAGCCAAGTACCAAGCCTGGGTGACATTCCGGGTTTGGGCTGGTTGTTCAAGAGCGAGACACGCAGCCGCACCAAGTCCAACTTGATGGTGTTCTTGCGCCCGGTGGTGGTGCGTGACGCCAACGCCACCGAAGCCTTGAGCAACAACCGCTACCAACAAATGTTGGGCTTGCAGCACAACGCGCAGCCGCCTCAAAACGCCATCCTCGACACGGGTGGTGCCCCCCTGATGCCCGCCCTGCCCGGCACGGTGCCTGCAGCTCCCGGCATGGTCCCGGCCTCACCGGCGGCCCAGAAATAAGCCCCATGCGCCGCCCGCTGCCCTACGCCTTTGCCCGCACCCACCAGTTGTTGCTGGAGGACGATGGCCACACCCTCACCCTGTGGCACAGCGACGCGCCAGATCCCGGTGCGTGGAGCGAGGTGCTGCGCCGCCACAGCGTGCAAGCGTTTGAGTACACCGACAAAGCCAGCTTGGCCAAACGCCTGAGCGAGGCCTATGCCCAAGCCGACAGCAACGCCGCTGCGGTGGTGAGCGAGTTGGAAAGCGACACCGACCTCAGCCGCATGATGCAAGAGCTGCCCGCCGTGGAAGACCTGCTCGAAGCTGCCGACGACGCGCCCATCATCCGCATGCTCAATGCGCTGCTCACCCAGGCGGCTCGCGACGGCGCCAGCGACATCCACATCGAACCCTACGAGCGCCACAGCAGCGTGCGCTTTCGGGTTGACGGCACGCTGCGCGAAGTGGTGCAACCCAACCGCGCCTTGCACGCGGCGCTGATTTCGCGCCTGAAGATCATGGCCGAGCTCGACATTGCCGAAAAGCGTTTGCCCCAAGACGGACGCATCTCGTTGCGCTTGGGGCAACGCGCCATCGACGTGCGGGTGTCCACCTTGCCCAGCGCGCATGGCGAGCGCGCGGTGTTGCGCTTGCTCGACAAATCGGAAAGCCGCCTCACCCTGCAAGCCGTGGGCATGGAGGGTGAGACCTTGCGCCGTTTTGAACAGTTGGTGCAGCAACCCCACGGCATCATCTTGGTCACGGGCCCGACGGGTTCTGGCAAAACCACCACCTTGTACGCCGCGCTGCAAGGGCTGGACGCCACACGCAACAACATCATGACGGTGGAAGACCCGATCGAGTACGAACTTGCAGGCGTGGGCCAAACCCAGGTCAACCCAAAAATCGATTTGGACTTTGCCAAGGCCTTGCGCGCCATCTTGCGACAAGACCCCGACATCATCATGATTGGCGAGATCCGCGACTACGAGACCGCACAAATCGCCATCCAGGCCTCGCTCACCGGCCACTTGGTGCTGGCCACCTTGCACACCAACGACGCGGCCAGCGCCGTGACCCGCTTGACCGACATGGGCGTGGAGCCCTTCTTGCTCAGCTCATCGCTGCTGGGGGTGCTGGCCCAGCGCTTGGTGCGCAAACGCTGCACCCACTGCGCGGGTCAAGGCTGCGACGCCTGCGGCCAAAGCGGCTACCAAGGCCGTACCGGTATTTTTGAGTTGCTCACCACCAACGACGACATCCGCGCCCTGATTCACCAACAAAGCAGCGAAGCCCAATTGCGCGAAGCCGCTTTGCAGGCCGGCATGACCCTGATGCGCGACGACGGTGAACGCTTGGTGCGCGCGGGCATCACCAGTGCCGAAGAACTGGTGCGCGTGACGCGGGACTGAAGCCCTTTTAAGTCGACGGATTTACGTTGCACATATGCGACAACTAATTGAAATATATTTTGTGGGTACAATAATTCGAGATGCAAATCAGCTTTGATCCCGACAAGAACGAAGCCAACATCCAATCACGGGGTTTGCCTTTCGACTTGGTGGGGCAATTGGATTGGTCAAGCGCCATCATCGAAGAAGATCTGCGGCATGACTATGGCGAACGCCGCTACTTGGTTCTTGGCCACATCGCAGAGCGTTTGCATGCAGTCGTTTTCACACCACGCACGGGTCTCATACATGTCATCAGTTTGAGAAAAGCGAATGCAAGAGAGGTCAAAATTTATGCCCCAAAAACCCAATCCTGAACTGACCGACGAAGTCAACCCAGAATGGACCCGAGAACGGGTAAGCACGGCTAAACCCGCCAATGAAGTCTTGCCCCAAATTTTTGGCACCGCTGCAGCCGAGCAAATGCTCAGGCCTAGAGGCCGCCCCCGCGTCAAACACCCCAAAGAACTCATCAATATCCGTCTGTCTCACGATGTGCTTGAACACTTCAAGGCTTCGGGTGACGGCTGGCAAACACGCATTGACGCAGCGTTGAAGCAATTCATCGCACAACATCCAGGTTCACGCTGATTGCCCCCATGCCCGCCTACACCTACGAAGCCCTCGACACCCAAGGCCAAACCCGCCGTGGCGTGCTCGAAGCCGACACCGCCCGTGCTGCGCGCAGCCAACTGCGCATACAAGGGCTGGTGCCACTCACGGTTGACGCCGCGAAGCGGCAAAGTCAAGGGCTCAACACCGTCATTTGGGAGTCCCGGATTTTCAGCGGTCCGGCCTTGGCAGTCTGGACCCGCCAGCTGGCCGGCTTGGTGAGCGCGGGCTTGCCGCTCGAGCGCGCCCTCAGCGCCTTGGCCGAGGAGGCCGAAACCCCGCGCCAGCGCGACCTGGTGTCGGCCCTGCGCACCGAAGTCAATGCTGGTGCCCCCTATGCCAAGGCCTTGGCACAACACCCCCGCGAGTTCTCGGCCATCTACATTGCCGTCATCGGTGCAGGCGAGCAAAGCGGCCATTTGGGTCTGGTGCTGGAACGCTTGGCCGACGACTTGCAAGAGCAGCAAGCCCTGCGCAGCAAATTGCTGGCTGCAGGTCTGTACCCGGCCATCGTGAGCTTGGTGGCTTTGGTGATTGTGTTGTTTTTGCTGGCTTATGTGGTGCCCCAAGTGGCCCAAGTGTTCACCAACAGCCAACGCACCTTGCCGTTTTTAACCAGCGCCATGCTGGCCTTGAGTGAGGCGGTGCAAAACTTTTGGCTCTACGGTGTGGCGTTCATCGTTGCGGCGTTCTTGGCAGCCCGCCAGGCCCTGAAACAACCTGCCTTGCGCCTGCGCTTTGATGCAGCTTGGCTGACACTGCCCTTGGTGGGCCGTTTGGCCCGTGGCTACAACGCGGCGCGCTTTGCCAGCACCTTGGCCATGCTGGCAGCGGCGGGCGTGCCGATTTTGAAAGCCTTGCAAGCCGCCGCAGACACTTTGTCCAACGCCGCCTTGCGCCACGACGCGCAAGACGCGCTGGTGCTGGTGCGCGAGGGTGCGCCCTTGGCCACGGCCTTGGCGCAGCACCCGCGCTTTCCGAGGCTGTTGGTCATGTTCTCGCGCTTGGGCGAACAAACCGGCACCCTGCCTGCCATGCTGCAAAGTGCGGCCAACCAACTCAGTGCCGAGGTGCAGCGCCGCGCCCTGCAATTGGCCACGGTGCTCGAGCCCCTGCTGATTGTGCTGATGGGCGGCATGGTGATGCTGATTGTGTTGTCGGTGATGCTGCCCATCATTCAGATCAACAATCTGATCAACTAGCAAAGAATTGACTTTTATTTTGGTATCACCCAGAATACCAGAATGAAGTTACAACCTCGTATTGTGCTGGACACCAACGTGCTCTACAGCGCATTTCACTCTCGCTTGGGGGTGTCGTTTCAGGTGCTGAGCATGGTGGGGCAATCTAAGTTCTCATTGCAAGTGTCTGCGCCGTTGGTGGCAGAGTACGAAGCAGTGCTCAAACGTGGGCAACTGAAATTAACTCCACAGCAAATAGATGACGTGATTGATTTTGTGTGCGCCAACAGCGAACACCACAAGATCTTCTACCTTTGGCGCCCCACCCTGAAAGATCCTGATGATGACTTTTTGCTCGAATTGGCAGTCAAAGCCCAAGCCAGCATCGTCACTTGGAATATGGCGGACTTCAAAAAAGCCGACAAGTTTGGTATTTCAATCATGACACCGAGAGACCTTTTGAAACAATTGGAGAAATCCACATGAGCACCCTCAGCGTACGCCTGCCAGACTCGCTTCACACCATGGCAAAAGCCATGGCCAACCAAGACCACATTTCTATGAACCAGTTCATCGCCAGTGCAGTGGCCGAAAAAGTCTCGGCCCTGGCGACTGAAGCCTATCTGCAAGAACGCGCCAACCGCGCCAGTGAAGCGAAATTCAAGGCTGCGTTGGCTCATGTGCCTGCGCAAGAGCCAGAAAAATTTGACGCGATGGAAAAGCCATGAGCGTTTCTTTGGATGGCAAGTTGGTGGTGGCGATCTCGTCGCGTGCCTTGTTCGACTTTGAGGAAGAGAACTTGGTGTTCGAACAAGGCGATGACCGTGCCTACATGCAGCTGCAGCTCGACCGCTTGGAAACCCCCGCCAAACCCGGGGTGGCATTCTCTTTGGTGCAAAAGCTGCTGGCGTTCAACGACGACAGCGCGCAGCGGGTGGAGGTGGTGATTTTGTCGCGCAACGACCCGGTCAGTGGCATGCGGGTGTTTCGCTCGGCGCAGCACTACGGCCTGACCATTCAGCGCGGCAGCTTCACGCGGGGCCAATCGCCTTGGCGTTATTTGCGCCCGCTCAATGCCAACTTGTTTTTGTCGACCCATCTCTGCGACGTGCGCTCCGCACTGGGTGCTGGCGTGCCGGCTGCACAGGTGTACCCGCATTCGGCCCATGCCTCACAAGCCCACCCGCACGAAGTGCGCATTGCCTTTGACGGCGACGCGGTGCTGTTCAGCGACGAGGCCGAGCGCGTGTACCAAGCCGAAGGCTTGAGCGCATTTCAGCAGCACGAAAAAGACAAAGCCACCCTGCCCTTGTCGGCTGGCCCCTTCAAGCCCCTGTTGGCCGCGCTGCAGGTGTTGCAGCAAGCGGGCACGCCACACATGCGCATTCGCACCGCGCTGGTCACGGCACGCAGTGCACCGGCGCACGAACGCGCCATTCGAACGCTGATGAATTGGAACATCGAGGTGGACGAGGCCATGTTTTTGGGTGGCTTAGAAAAAGGCGAGTTCTTGCGTGAGTTTGAGCCCGACTTTTTCTTTGACGACCAAACCGGGCACATCGAGTCCGCCGCCCGTCACGTGCCTGCAGGCCATGTGGCCAGTGGTGTGCGCAACCCTTCTGATGAAGCTTCATGAGTCAATGCCTATGAACGCCGTTCATGCCGTCACCCACAGCGTGGTGAACCACTGGCAGCAAAGCCGCTTGCAACTGAGCCGCGTGTGGGCGCTGTCTCTGCCCTATTTTGTGCAGTCTGAGGACAAGTGGCGCGCCCGCGGGTTGCTGGGCGCGTGCGTGGGTCTGAACCTGGGCATGGTCTACCTGATGGTGCTGCTCAACGACTGGAACCGCGTGTTCTACGACGCCCTGCAAGAGCGCAACGCCGAGGTGTTTTGGCACCAGCTGGGCGTGTTTGCGGGGTTGGCCACCTGTTTCATTTTGGTGGCGGTGTACCGCTTTTATTTGACGCAATTGCTGGAGCTGCGTTGGCGCGCTTGGATGACAAGCGACTACTTGGCGCGCTGGCTGACCCACCACACGTTTTACCAACTGGAGTTGCAGTCGCGCATCGGTGCTGGCGACGGTTCAAACCCCAACCATGGGGTGGGCACCGACAACCCCGACCAGCGCATTCAAGAAGACGTGCAGCAGTTCACCGCCGACACGGTGGGCCTGAGCCTCGGGCTGCTGGACGCCACTGTGACCTTGCTGAGCTTTGTTGGCATCTTGTGGGGTTTGTCGGGTGGCTTCAGCTTGGAGTTGGGCGGCCAAGCCTTCACCATCCCGGGCTTCATGGTCTGGATGGCCTTGGCCTATGCCTTGGCGGGCAGCTTGATTGGGCACTGGATTGGCAAGTCCATGGCCTCCCTCAACTTTGCGCAACAACGCTACGAGGCCGATTTTCGACACCACCTGATGCGCGTGCGCGAGTACAGCGAGGCGATTGCCTTAGACCGTGGTGCCGCGGTCGAGCGAGCCGCATTGCAAACGCGCTTTGGCCAGGTGCTGGACAACTTCATGCGCTTGCTGCGGGTGCAAAAACGCTACACCTGGTTCAACTCGGGCTATGGCCAAGCGGCGGTGGTGTTCCCCATGCTGGTGGCGTCGTCCCGCTACTTCAGTGGTGCCATTCAGTTGGGGGAGTTGATGCAGATCTCTTCCGCCTTTGGGCAAGTGCAAGAGTCGCTGAGTTGGTTCATCAGCAACTACAGCCGATTGGCTTCGTGGCAGGCCACCACCTTGCGCTTGACGAGTTTCCAAGACCAGATGGCGGCTGCGTCCACCACCACCGGCCCTGCGACATCACACCCCGGCTTGAATGTGCTCGACACCGCGCCGTTGACGGTGTGCTTGCCCGATGGCGAGGTGTTGCTGACCCACACAGCCTTGCACGTTGGCGCGGGCGACAGTGTGTTGATTCGAGGACCCTCGGGTTGCGGCAAGTCCACGCTGATGCGGGTGCTGGCTGGCATCTGGCCCTACGCCTGTGACGCTCCTCAAGCACCCAGCACGCCTGACACTCCCAACTTGCCCAACGTGCCATTAAAAGTCCCAGCCCCAGCCCCAGCCCATGCCCCAGCCGGGTCCACGCCGCTGATTGCCTTGCCCGAAGGCAGCATGTTCATGCCGCAGCGGCCCTACTTTGCTGAAGGGAGCTTGCGCCAAGCCCTGGCCTACCCGGATGCGCCAGACCACTACAGCGATGACGCGTTGCGCCAAGCACTGCACGATGCGCTCTTGCCCGAGCTGATGACGCAACTCGACACCGAGAGCCGCTGGACACAACAACTCTCTGGCGGCGAACAACAACGCTTGGCCATGGCACGGGTGCTGCTCAAGCGCCCACGCTGGGTATTTGCCGACGAGGCCACCAGTGCACTCGACGAAGCGGCGGAAACCGTGTTGTACCAACAGCTGCTGGCCTTGGTGCGCGCGCAAGGCGGCGCCTTGGTGTCCATCGCCCACCGCCCCGGTGTGGCAGCGTTTCACCAAACCCAGTGGGTGTTCACGCCAGCGCCGGAGGGCAGCGCACAGAAGTTTGTGCTTGAGGTGGTGTAGGTCCGGGGCTCATGCCATGCACAGTTCATGCCTGCCAGCGCACCCCTCTTGCTTTGCAATTTGATATTACCAGCGATATCATTGCAACCATGAACACGGCAACCAAGTTACTCA
>CAITHK010000166.1 GCA_903892175.1 uncultured Burkholderiales bacterium
CAAAGCCAGCTACCAAGTCATGGCCCAGGCCTACCGCCAAATCTTTGACCGCTTTGGATTGCAGTACCGTGCTGTGGCCGCTGACAGTGGTGCCATTGGTGGCGATTTGAGCGAAGAGTTTCAGGTGATCGCTGCCACGGGCGAAGACGCCATCGTCTACTGCCCCACCAGCAGCTACGCCGCCAACATGGAAAAAGCCGAGGCCCTGGCTCCCGCGCAAGTCCGTGGAGCGGCTACGCAAACGCTGACCCAAACCGCCACCCCAGGCAAAAGCACCTGTGAGGACGTAGCAGCTTTGCTGAACCTGCCCTTGAACACCACCGTGAAATCGCTGGTGCTGGCGACGGACACCTTGAACGAGCTAGGCGAAGTGGCCAAGTCGCAGGTCTGGTTGCTGCTCTTGCGCGGCGACCATGACATGAACGAAGTCAAAGTGGGCAAGCTGCCCGGCTTTGAGGGCGGTTTCCGTTTTGCAACGGGCGCTGAAATTGACAACCACTTTGGTTGCAAGCCGGGTTACTTAGGTCCGGTCAACTTGAAGCAACCCCTCAAAGTGGTGGCGGATCGCGACGTGGCTGTGATGAACAACTGGGTGTGTGGCGCCAACGAGGTGGACTTTCACAACACCGGCGTCAACTGGGCACGCGATCTGCCCGAGCCAGATTTGGTGGCCGATATTCGCAATGTTGTGGCCGGTGACGCGTCGCCTGACGGCCAAGGTGTCTTGGCCATTGAACGCGGCATTGAAGTGGGCCATGTGTTTTACCTCGGAACCAAATACAGCCAAGCCATGAACGCCACTTTCCTGGATGAAAACGGCAAACCTCAGTTCATGGAAATGGGCTGCTACGGCATCGGCATCACCCGCTTGCCTGCGGCGGCCATTGAACAAAACCATGACGCTAAAGGCATCATCTGGCCCGACGCCATTGCCCCCTTCACCGTGGTCATTTGTCCCATTGGCATGGACCGCAGTGCACAGGTCAAAACGGCGGCAGAGCAACTTTATGCAGACCTGATGGCTGCTGGTGTGGACGTGATCTTGGACGACCGTGGCGAGCGCCCTGGCGCCATGTTTGCCGATTGGGAGCTCATTGGCGTGCCGCATCGCGTGACCATTGGTGACAAAGGCCTCAAAGATGGTTTGGTGGAATACCAAAACCGCCGTGACCCTGAGGCCAGCAAAGTACCCGCTGCCGAGGTGCTGGCGTTTGTCAAAACCAAGCTTGGCGTGTGATCCCCGGGTGCGTGACCGATATCGCTCAGTGCTTATCGGTGCAGCGTTTGACTTTTTGGCCGATCTAAAGTTTTCGGCTGAGTCAGCTTCAAGCTGGTAAGCGTTTATAAGAACGCCACCAAGTCGTTCATCTCATGCTGGTTCAAGTCCAACGGTTTGAGCAACGCCTCTCCATCTTGGTGTAACCGCTCTTCGTTCAAGGCAGAGTAGTGCCACACCACGTCCTGCAAAGTGGCCAAACTGCCGTTGTGCATATAGGGTGCCGTGCGTGCCACGTTGCGCAGCGACGGCACCTTGAACTGGCTAAATTGGCTGTGATGCTCGGCCAAGTGTCTGGTGCGCTCGCCAGAGGCGCGTGTGACGTCGTCAGACCAGACACACAGGCGGTTGTAGGCGTCTTCGCGTACCAGGTGTACGCATGCATGGCGACCCTCATCCACCTGTCCGTGCGCCAAAAAATAGGGCGCCCCCCCACGTCATAGAACTCGCCATTCGAAAACATGGGGCCCACATGGCACACATTGCACCGGCCCTTGCCCATAAAGATGGATAAGCCCCGTCTCGCTGCGGTTGGGTAACGCGCTGCGGCTTGTGCGTCGTTGCGAGCCAGTGCATCACGCAACAAGTCAAAGCTGCTTTTGCCTGACCGCAAGGTTTCCATATAAGCCGCCAGGGCCTTGGCAGCATTCACCAGTCGCACCTCATCCGCATCATTGGGCGGAGGATGCGCCTGACGTGACACGCCAAATGCTCGTTGGTAATGGCGCGACGCACCCCGCTTTTGCGCAGCATGGTCACGACATCTTCAGGCGAAATTCGCTCACACGCGTCGTGGCTGTTGTGCAGATGCGCGTCAAAAATAGGCAAGGCATCATTGGCGTGTACCGAACTGATGGCCAACAGCAGGCAGACAGTAGCTCCAATTTGATTCATAAGTGGTTCTATGTGTCATTTTTGTATACGAAGTGGTTAATACGGTGTGAGGCGGCTTTAACCGGTGGGCTACAGGTTTTATTGTCCTGACTATTGGGGTGGGTGGTACTACGATGTCTCGTCGAATGAAAGTTTCTGCTCATGCATCAAATTTGAGCACTGAGTCCAGCCTAGGACGAACAGTCGCTGGTCCACTTTGTGAGCTCCCGATAAGCTTGGACGCATCCGTTTGCCCAAACAAATTTTTGATGGTGACGACGTGAAATTTCTGAAACTTGTTTTGTCATGCCTTTTCGGGGCCTTGTTTGCCTTAGGTTCGCAAGCCGGCGCTCAGCGCGAAGAGCCCCTGGCTGACGCCGTGCGCACTGCCTTGAGCGCGGCCGTGTCCCACCAAGGCCCACCAGAGTTGGTGCATGCCAACGCACTGACGGAGCAAACCTTCACAGTCTGGCTTGCACACACACAAAACTTGTTGCAACAGCGCCTTCGCCCAAGGGGTCAGCCCAGGGCGCCGTCAGAAGAAGGGCAGAGCCCGTCTCTACCCAGCCACGAACTCGATGCCGACACCTTGCAGCGCGAGTTTTTGCACACGGTGTGGTATGAAAGCCAGCGCGCTGGCCTGGACCCAGCCTGGGTGCTGGGCTTGATTCAGGTGGAAAGCGGGTTTCGAAAATTTGCCATCAGTCGCGCGGGCGCGCGTGGCTACATGCAGGTGATGCCGTTTTGGACGCGGGTGTTGTCGGAGGGCGACGCCAGCCAACTGTTTCATACCCAGGCTAATGTGCGCTTTGGTTGTGTGATATTGCGTCACTACCTCAATCTTGAGCGCGGCAACTTGGCACTGGCACTGGGCCGCTACAACGGCAGCCGCGGGCAAAGCGCCTACCCCACGGCGGTGTTGTCAGCCAGCAAGGCTTGGCGACCTCGTGAACCCTGAGGTTCAAGCGTTCAAGGCTTTGAGCAGTTCACCCGACTCGTACATCTCCATCATGATGTCTGAGCCACCTATGAACTCGCCCTTGACATACAGCTGGGGGATGGTGGGCCAATTGCTGTATTCCTTGATGCCTTGGCGGATCTCGGCATCGTCCAGCACGTTCACGGTTTTGATGGCTTTGGGCTCGACGCCGCAGGCTTTCAAAACTTGAATCGCACGGCCCGAGAAACCGCACATGGGAAAGCTTGCGCTGCCCTTCATGAACAGCAGAACTTCGTTGCTCTTGACCAGATCGTCAATGCGTTGTTGCACATCACTCATCGTCACTCTCCAAACTAAAACCAGATTATTTCATTGTCGGCCAACGCCCGCCACTGCATCGCAAGATGCCCGCAAGGTCAGGGCGGCTTTGTACTTGCTCAAACCCGGCGTTCAGCAGCACATCATGCACCGCCAGAGCTTGGTCAAAGCCGTGTTCCAGCAGCAGCCAGCCGCCCGGCCGCAGATTCGAACCGGCTTGTTGCGCGATTTGTCGAATGTCGTCCAAGCCGTCGGGGCCCGCAGCCAAGGCGCTCAGGGGTTCATGCCGTAAGGTCTGCAAATGGGGGTCGCAGTCTGCCACATACGGTGGGTTGGACACGATGGCGTCAAACTGCGCATCGCCCAACGCGGTACACCAACTGCCTTGCCGCCAAGTGATGGGCAGCGCCAACCGTTGCGCGTTGGCTTGTGCCACCACCAATGCATCTGCACTCAGGTCCACCGCCCACACATCGGCTTGCGGGCGGCTGTGTTTCAGTGCCAGGGCGATGGCGCCGCTGCCTGTGCCCAAGTCCACCACGTGTGGGTCAGGCACGTCGGCCAAACAACTCAGCGCCCATTCCACCAGCACTTCGGTGTCCGCACGCGGATCGAGCACACGCGCGTCGACCAGGAGGGGCAAGCCAAAAAACTCTTTCTGCCCCGTAATGTAGGCCACGGGTTCATGCGCCACGCGCCGCGCCACCAGGGTCTGAAAATTCAGGTGGACTGGGGCGGCCAGGGTGTCGGGGCCATGGCTGAGTAACCAAGCGCGGTCATGCAAGTCATGCCCCGCACTGTGCAGCAAGAGCACTTGGGCTTCGAGTCGGGTCACGCCTTGCTGCTGCGCCCAGGCGAGGGCAGCTTGCACGGTGACAGCATGTTCGGCATTGGGTCGCGGATACCCCGAGGTCATGAAGTGCCCGGGTCGAGGGCTTGCAATTGCTCGGCTTCATGGGCGTGGCGCAAGGCCAGCAGGGGCTCGCTCAAGTCGCCCTCCATGATCAGGTTGAGCTTGTAAAGCGTCAGGTTGATGCGGTGGTCGCTCCAGCGGCCCTGCGGAAAGTTGTAGGTGCGAATGCGGTCGCTGCGCTCGCCGCTGCCAATCAAGCCTTTGCGCAAGGCGGCGTCCTTGGCGGCACGCTCGCTGCGTTCTTTTTCTTGGATCCGGGCGGTCAACACCCGCAGCGCTTGGGCTTTGTTGCTGTGCTGGCTGCGGCCGTCTTGGCATTCAGCCACGATGCCCGTGGGCAAGTGGGTGATACGCACCGCCGAATCGGTCTTGTTGATGTGCTGGCCACCGGCACCGCTGGCGCGGTAGGTGTCGATGCGCAGCTCGGCAGGGTTGATCTTGACCGCTTGCGCTTCATCTGGCTCGGGCATGACAGCCACGGTGCAGGCGCTGGTGTGGATACGCCCCTGGGTCTCGGTGGCGGGCACACGCTGCACGCGGTGACCACCCGATTCAAATTTGAGCTGGCCATACACACCGTCTGTGCCGGAGGGACTTTCGAGGCGAAGCACCACTTCTTTGTAGCCGCCCAAGTCGCTGGCCGATTCGCTGACCAACTCGGTGCGCCAGCCCTGTCGCTCGGCGTAGCGGGTGTACATGCGCAACAAATCGGCGGCAAACAGGGCCGACTCATCGCCTCCCGTGCCGGCACGAATTTCTAAAAATGCGGGTCGTGCGTCATCCGGGTCTTTGGGCAACAGCATGCGCTGCAACTCGGTCTCAAGTTGCGCCAACTCGGCTCGGGCCTGAGTGATTTCTTCTTCTGCCATGCCCCGCATGTCGGGGTCATCTCCGCTTTCTTGCAGCATGAGCTGCGCCGCTTGCAAGTCTGACTCACGTTGCTGATAACGCGCGTAACGCCCGGCGGTTGCCGTGACGTCGGTGTGCTCGCGCGACAAAGCCAAGAACTGCGTCATGTCTTTCATGATGTCTTCGCGCGACAACAAAAAGTCCAGTTCGGCCAAACGTTGGGCGTAACGCTCCAATTGAGCGCGCAAAAAGGCTTTCATGGCATCAGGCCGCTGCGACCCAAGCCAAGGGCCAATGCGGGCACTTGAAATGAACAAGTCGGTTCATGACTTGCTGCGCAAGAAGAACCGCTCAATCGCGTGTCGGGCGTGCTCGCGAGAGGCAACATCGCCAGCGTGCAGTTCGGCCATCGCGCCGTGCAGCATTTTTTGTGTCAAGCCGCGTGACAGCGCTTCGAGGACAGCGTCCACGTCATCTCCTTTTGCCAGCAATTTTCGGGCACGTGCCAGCTCACCGTCGCGCCACTCGTCGGTTTGGGCGTTGAGTTGCTGAATCAAGGGTACGTTGCTGCGTTGTTCCAACCAGTGGGCAAAGTTTTGCACACCCACATCGATGATGGCTTCGGCCTGTGCCACGGCTGCTTGGCGGTTGGCTTGACCGGTTTGAACCACCTGTGACAAGTCGTCCACGGTGTAGAGGTAAACGTCCTCCAGCGATTTCACCTCGGGCTCAATGTCGCGAGGCACGGCCAAATCGACCATAAACATAGGGCGGTGCTTGCGCTGCTTCAGGGCGCGCTCCACGGCGCCTAGGCCAATCAAGGGCAATGTGCTGGCGGTACAGCTGATGACGATGTCAAACTCATGCAGCCGCAGGGGCAAGTCGGACAAACGCATCACATCGCCGCCAAATTGCAGGGCCAGCTTTTCACCCCGTTCCAATGTCCGGTTGGCAATGGCCAGGGCCTTGGGTTGCCTGGCTGCAAAGTGGGTGGCGCAGAGCTCAATCATTTCGCCGGCGCCCACAAACAAGACCTTGGTCTGGGCGAGCTCCTCAAAAAGCTGGCCCGCCAAACGCACAGCGGCGGCGGCCATGCTGATGGAGTGAGCGCCAATCTCGGTGGAGCTGCGCACTTCTTTGGCCACTGCAAAGGAGCGCTGAAACAACTGGTTCAAGGTTGTGCCCAGAGCGCCAGCTTCAGAGGCGGCACGCACCGCGTCTTTCATTTGGCCCAGGATCTGTGGCTCTCCCAAGACCATCGAGTCCAACCCGCTGGCCACCCGAAACGCGTGGCGTGCAGCATCGCTTTCGGTCAGCTCATAGGTGTGACCTTGCAGTGCGTCCATCGGCACGCCGCCTGACTGGGCCAGCCAAGCCAAGGTTTGTTGCATTTGGGTGTGCGTGCCAGCCCCATAAATCTCGGTACGGTTGCAGGTGGACAAGATGGCCACCTCGCTGTCGCCGGTGAAGGTGTTGCGCAGCGTCGTCAGGCTGGGCCCCATTTGTTCGACCGCAAAGGCGAAGCGACCCCGCAGATCCAGCGGGGCTGTGTTGTGATTGAGGCCAAGAGCCCAGACTGCCATAAGTGTCGATTATAAAATTTACCGATGGGCCCTTATGAACAGCTGATCCACCTGTTGAATTTCATGGCACCCGCGTGGTGTCTGGGCCTGCTGTGCTCGCTTGCTGCACGTAGCATGGTCAAGCTGGGCCTGCCCCGGGCAGTTTGGCGCCTGCGCACCCAAGTTTGGGTCCATGGCGTGTTGGGCATGGCTGTGATGTTGGGCGGGCTGGCGCTTTGGGGTGTGGACGGCAAGATGGCCACTTGGGGCACCTTGGTGCTGGTGTCTGCCAGTACCCAATGGCTGATGTGCCAAGCCTGGCGCCGCTGAATGGCGCACAACACGTAGGGCTGTGGTGCCCTGCGGTAACATTCAAACCCCTCTCGCGCACCCTCCACAATGAACGCTCCCACCTCGCTCCAACACCTGCTGTCCATGGCTGAAGAGAGTCCACGGCTGCGCGAAATCCCCTACAACTACACCTCGTTCTCTGACCGAGAAATCGTGTTGCGCTTGCTCGGTGCCCAAGCTTGGGAGCTGTTGCTGCGCTTGCGCCAAGAACGCCGCACGGGCCGCTCGGCCCGCATGCTGTACGAGGTGTTGGGTGACATCTGGGTGGTGCAGCGCAACCCCTACTTGCAAGACGACTTGCTGGACAACCCCAAGCGTCGCCACCAACTGGTGGAGGCTTTGCATCACCGCCTCGGTGAGGTCGAGCGTCGTCGCACCCCCAAGGAAGACGCAGAACGTGATGCCTCGGTGGGTCAGTTGTTGGCCGCGGCGTCTCTGGCAATAGAGAGTTTCAACGCCCAGTTCGAAGCGATTGCCGCTTTGCGCAAAAAAACCGAGCGCTTACTCAAAAAGCATACCGCCGCTGACAACATCAAATTCGACGGCTTGTCGCGGGTGTCGCATGTGACCGACGCCACCGACTGGCGGGTGGAATACCCCTTCGTGGTGTTGACCCCTGACACCGAGGTCGAAATGGCCAAGATGGTCAAAGACTGCATTGATTTAGGGCTCACCATCGTCCCGCGTGGAGGCGGCACGGGCTACACTGGTGGCGCGATTCCCCTGACCTGGAAGAGCGCGGTCATCAACACCGAAAAGCTCGAAGCCATGTCTCAGGTGGATGTGCGTGCTTTGCCTGGTGTAGACCATCCTGTGCCCACCATTTGGACCGAAGCCGGTGTGGTCACGCAACGCGTGGCCGATGCGGCGGAACGTGCAGGCTTTGTGTTTGCGGTCGACCCGACTTCCGCAGAAGCGTCTTGCATTGGCGGCAACATCGCCATGAACGCCGGGGGCAAAAAGGCTGTGCTGTGGGGCACCGCGCTCGACAACCTGGCCAGCTGGCGCATGGTCACCCCCGACGCGCAGTGGCTGGAGGTCACCCGTGTGGGGCACAACCTGGGCAAGATCCACGACGCAGAGGTCGCCAGCTTTGTCTTGCAGTATTTCGAGGCCGATGGCAAAACCCCGGTTCGCCAAGAACGATTGGACATTCCAGGCCCGTCCTTTCGCAAAGAAGGTTTGGGCAAAGACGTCACCGACAAGTTTTTGAGTGGCTTGCCTGGCATTCAAAAAGAAGGCTGCGACGGCTTGATCACCAGCGCCCGCTGGATCTTGCACCGCATGCCCCAGCACACACGCACGGTGTGCATGGAGTTCTTTGGCAATGCCAAAGACGCGGTGCCCAGCATCGTCGACATCAAAGACTTCATGTTTGCCGAGCAAAAACGCAGCGGTGTGTTGTTGGCGGGCTTGGAACACCTGGACGACCGTTACCTGCGCGCAGTGGGCTATGCCACCAAGAGCAAACGTGGTGGCTTGCCCAAAATGGTGTTGATTGGTGACATCGCCGGTGACGACGCCGACGACGTGGCCCGCGTCACCTCTGAAGTGGTGCGCTTGGCCAATTCGCGCAGCGGCGAGGGCTTTGTGGCCATCAGCGCTGAAGCGCGTAAAAAATTCTGGTTGGACCGCAAACGCACTGCGGCCATCAGCCGCCACACCAACGCCTTCAAGATCAACGAAGACGTGGTCATTCCGCTGCCTCGCATGGCCGAGTACACCGACGGCATTGAGCGCATCAACATCGAACTGTCGTTGCGCAACAAGATTGCCCTGTGCGATGCGCTGGACGAATTTTTTGCCCGTGGCAACCTGCCCCTGGGCAAGTCGGACGACGCGGCGGACATTGCTTCGCCCGAGCTGCTGGAAGACCGTGTCACGCAAGCCCGCTCGCTGATTGCCGAGGTGCGTGGACTGTGGCAGCAGTGGCTGCACGACTGCGACGCTTTGTTCGTGCCCTTGCAAGACCACAGCTTGCGCGCCAGCTGGAAGACCCAGATTCGCGCCGTGTTGCAAAACATCTTCACGGGGGCGGCTTTCTTGCCGATCTTGGAAGAATGCAACGCCATTCACCAACGCGTGCTCAAAGGGCGCGTGTGGGTGGCCCTGCACATGCACGCGGGTGACGGCAATGTGCACACCAACATCCCCGTCAACAGCGACGACTACGCCATGCTTCAAACCGCGCATGAAGCGGTGGCGCGCATCATGACCTTGGCCCGTTCGCTCAACGGCGTGATCTCAGGCGAACACGGCATTGGCATCACCAAGCTGGCGTTTTTGACCGACGCCGAGCTGCAACCTTTTGCCGACTACAAAGCCCGTGTCGACCCCGAAGGACGCTTCAACAAAGGCAAACTCCTGCGCAACAACGATGCCGATGCCAATCTGCGCCATGCTGACTTGAGCCAGGCCTACACCCCGAGTTTTGGCTTGATGGGTCATGAATCTTTGATCATGCAGCAGTCTGACATTGGGGCCATTGCGGCCAGCGTCAAAGACTGCTTGCGTTGCGGCAAGTGCAAGCCGGTGTGTGCCACCCATGTGCCACGCGCCAATTTGCTCTACAGCCCGCGCAACAAAATCTTGGCCACCTCGCTGCTGGCAGAAGCTTTTCTGTACGAAGAACAAACCCGTCGTGGTGTGTCCATCAAGCACTGGCAAGAGTTTGAAGACGTGGCCGACCATTGCACGGTATGCCACAAGTGTTTGACACCTTGCCCGGTCAACATTGACTTTGGTGATGTGTCCATGAACATGCGCAACCTGTTGCGCAAGATGGGGCAAAAAACTTTTCGTCCTGGCAATGCCGCGGCCATGTTGATGCTCAACGCGACCAACCCAGAAACCATCAAGCTGGTGCGTGCCGGCATGGTGGGGGTGGGCATGAAGTTGCAGCGAATGGCCCATGACGTCTTGAAGCTGGTGGCCCGCAAGCAAACCAATTCACCCCCGGCTACCGTGGGTGCGGCACCCATCAAAGAGCAGGTGATTCACTTCATCAACAAAAAAATGCCGGGCGGCTTGCCCAAGAAAACCGCCCGCGCTTTGTTGGACATCGAAGACAAAGATTACGTGCCCATCATCCGCGACCCCAAGACCACCACCTCTGACACCGAGGCGGTGTTCTATTTCCCAGGTTGCGGCTCAGAGCGCCTGTTCAGCCAAGTCGGGTTGGCCACACAGGCCATGCTGTGGCATGCCGGTGTGCAAACGGTGTTGCCACCGGGCTATTTGTGCTGCGGTTACCCGCAACGCGGCAGTGGTCAGTTTGACAAGGCCGAAAAAATTATCACTGACAACCGTGTGCTGTTCCATCGTGTGGCCAACACGCTCAACTACCTCGACATCAAAACGGTGGTGGTGAGCTGCGGCACCTGTTACGACCAATTGCAGGGCTATGAGTTCGACAAAATCTTCCCAGGCTGCCGCATCGTAGACATCCATGAGTACCTGCTGGAGAAAAACATCACGCTCGACACCAGCCAGCAAGGCGCCTACCTGTACCACGACCCCTGCCACAGCCCCATGAAACAACAAGAGCCGATGAAAACGGTCAGATCCTTGGTGGGCGATACCGTGCTCAAGAGCGATCGGTGTTGTGGTGAGTCTGGCACCTTGGGTGTGACACGCCCAGACATTGCCACTCAGGTGCGCTTTCGCAAGGAAGAAGAACTCCGCAAAGACGAAACCGCCTTGCGTGCCATCACCGGCGACACAGCGGGCAACGTCAAAATCTTGACCAGTTGCCCCAGCTGTTTGCAAGGCCTGACCCGTTATGGCGACGACCTGCAAAACGGTTTGCTCGAAGCCGACTACATCGTGGTCGAGATGGCGCGCAAAATTTTGGGCGAACAGTGGATGCCCACGTATGTGGCCCAAGCCAATGCCGGTGGCATTGAGCGCGTGTTGGTCTGAGGCTGGAGCACAAGCATGGCTGGTTTAGACAAAAACACCCCCACCCCGCAAGACATCACGGTGCACGGGGCTACCCGCGCGCTGGAGGTGAGTTTTTCGGATGGGGCCTCGTTTCGCATCCCGTTTGAGCTGATGCGCATTTACAGCCCCTCGGCTGAAGTGCAGGGCCACGGGCCCGGTCAAGAGGTGTTGCAAACTGGCAAACGCGAGGTCACCCTGACGGAGCTGGCGCCGGTTGGAAACTACGCCGTGCAGCCCACTTTCAGCGATGGCCACGACACGGGCATCTTCTCCTGGGAATACCTTTACTTTTTGGGGGCCCAGCAAGACCAACTGTGGGCGGATTACGAGCGCCGCTTGGGCGAAGCGGGCGTCACGCGTGATGCGCCGATGCCCGTGGCCGCGGGTTCGAGTTGCGGACATTCGCACTGATACCATCCACCCCATGAGCAGCACCCACTTCGGTTTCAAAACGGTTGACGAGACAGACAAAGCCCGCCACGTGCGCGGCGTGTTTGATTCGGTAGCGTCCAAGTACGACGTCATGAATGACCTCATGTCCATGGGCTTGCACCGTGTCTGGAAGCGTTACACCGTGATGGTGGCTGACCTGCGCGAAGGCTACCAAGTGCTCGACATCGCAGGCGGCACCGGAGACTTGGCCATGGCCTTTGCCAAAGAGGTGGGCCAAACAGGACGTGTGGTGCACACCGACATCAACGAAGCCATGCTCAGCACGGGTCGTGATCGCTTGCTCGACCATGGCGTGGTCTTGCCCACCCTGGTGTGCGATGCTGAAAAGCTGCCTTTTCCCGACAACCACTTTGACGTGGTCAGCGTGGCCTTTGGCCTGCGCAACATGACCCACAAAGATGCGGCACTCACAGAGATGTGCCGTGTCCTCAAGCCCAGCGGCAAGTTGCTGGTGTTGGAGTTTTCCAAAGTGGCCAAGCCACTTGAAAAGGCCTACGACTGGTACTCATTTAACGTTCTGCCCAAACTGGGCAAATTGGTAGCTGGCGATGACGCCAGCTACCGCTACTTGGCCGAATCGATTCGCATGCACCCCAGTCAAGAAGACTTGAAAGCGTTGATGAAAACCTGTGGCTTTGGCCATGTGGACTTTCACAACATGAGCGCTGGCGTGGTGGCCTTGCATGTGGGCATCAAGTGTTGAATTTGTGCTGGTTTTTGGAGACAAGAAAATGAAAATTTGGTCCGCTTTGTTGGTCATCGCGATGGTCTTGACAAGTTTGCATGCCGACGCCGCGAAGCGTTTAGGCGGTGGTAAATCGGTAGGTCAGCAGTCCAACCAGGTCACGCAGCGTGAAACCGCCAAGTCTGCCCCTGCTCCAGCTGCTGCACCTAGCGTTGCACCAGCAGCACCTGCTGCCCCCGCAGCTGCGCCCAGCCGTTTTGGTGGCATGGGCGGCATGATCGGTGGTTTGGCCGCTGGCCTTGGCTTGGCTTGGTTGGCACACTCGATGGGCTTTGGCGCTGAGTTCGGTCAGTTTTTGATGTTTGGTTTGATCGCCTTGGTGGTCATGATGGTCATTGGCATGGTCATGCGCCGTCGCCAACCCGAAGCTGCCAACACCAGCCCTTATGCTTTTGAAGGGGCAGGCGCACCGGTGGAGCCTCGCAGCATGCCGCAGTACAACCCTCACAACGTGGGCAACGATGCTTCTGCCCGCCCTGTAGACACCGACCCGCGCTTCTCCTCCGATACGGCGGCCGCTCAAGGGGCCGTGATTGGTTCTGGTTTGGCGGCTCATCCAACTTGGGGTATTCCGGCCGGCTTTGACACCGAGGGTTTTGTCAACGCTGCCAAACAAAATTTCCATACCTTGCAACAGGCCTGGGACAAGTCGGATGTGTCCACCCTGCGCTCAATGATGACCGACACCATGGTGGAAGAAATCAAAGCCCAATTGGCCGAGCGCGAAACCACGGCGGGTGGTCAGCCCAACCACACCGAGGTGGTGATGCTCAACGCCCAATTGCTGGGCATCGAAGAGGCCGGTGCTTTCTATATGGCCAGCATCGAGTTTTCGGGCCTCATCCGTGAAGAGCCCTCTGCCGGCCCAACGCCCTTTCGCGAAGTTTGGAACATGACCAAACCCAAAGATGGCAGCTTGGGTTGGTTGGTTGCAGGTGTTCAAGCGCTGCAATAAGCCAGCTTGAAAAGCCATGACGTCTGAGTGACGTGCAAATACAAGGAATAATTGGGGACTATGGCCTCACAGTCCCCTTTTTCTTGGTTGAGTGACGCTGCCGAAAAACTGCGC
>CAITHK010000167.1 GCA_903892175.1 uncultured Burkholderiales bacterium
AAAAAATTAGCTGCAAAAAAATCACCCGCTAAAAAGCGCACCCCCAACGCAGCATTCATGAAAGCCATGACCCCCAGCGCGGCCTTGGCTGCGGTGATTGGTCAAACAGCTGTCCCACGCACTGAAGTGGTGAGCAAGTTGTGGACGTACATCAAAAAGCACGGCCTGCAAGACAAAGTCAACAAGCGCAACATCAACGCAGATGACAAGCTGAAAGCTGTCTTTGGCAAAGCCCAAGTCACCATGTTTGAATTGGCTGGCTTGATCGGCAAACACCTGAAGTAATTCACTTCTTGCCGAAAAAAAGGGCCGCTCAGCGGCCCTTTTGCATTGGCGTGCTGACTTGTCAAACAGGTTTTTGCTGGCGCTCCAGCGCCGTGTCACGAATGGCGCTCAAGGTAGTGCGGGTGGTGATGACCTCTGGGTCGAGCATGATTTCAATCAAGGTACCTTCAGAACGGGCAAGTGCCGCCTTGAATTCGGCTTCGAACTCGTCGGTGCGGGTGATGCGCACGCCTGAGTAGCCATATGCACGGGCCAAAGCTACAAAATCTGGGTTTTGCAAATGTGACCCACTGGTGTGATGCGGAAAATCTCGCTCTTGATGCATGCGAATGGTTCCATACATGCCATTGTTGAGCAGCACCACGATGGTTTTGGCACCATGCTGAGTGGCTGTGGCCAATTCTTGACCATTCATCAAAAAGTCACCATCCCCTGCGATCGTGAACACCGTGCGACCGGTGATCAGGTTGGCGGCGATACCGGCAGGCACGCCGTAACCCATAGAGCCCACAGTTGGAGCCAATTGCGTCCTCAGGCCATTGGCAAGTCCATGGTGCTGATGAAATCGATGCACCCAACTCGCAAAATTACCCGCCCCATTGGTCAGCACAGCATCTGCGGGCA
The DNA here is from genome assembly GCA_903892175.1 of uncultured Burkholderiales bacterium. GTDB lineage: Bacteria > Pseudomonadota > Gammaproteobacteria > Burkholderiales > Burkholderiaceae_C > Limnohabitans. The sequence goes on from CAITHK010000167.1 coordinate 910, forward strand.
ACAGTTGGCTGATGGTGTTGACAATGGCAGGCATGTTGATGTCTCCTGGCATCGCTTGGGGCACCAAGTTACCCAGATAGTCTTGGTGTGCAGATTCTGTCCAAGCCTCCCATGGCAGGCTCACGGGTGCGGTCAAGACTTCCAGCGAGCGAGCGGCTGCATTCATCGTCGAGAGCATGGCCAAATCAGCTTGATAGACCCGATTGAGTTCCTCGGCACTGGCATGGATATGCACCAACTTTTGTTTGGGTCTGGGTGCTTCAAGCAAGGTATATCCGTTGGTCGTCATTTCACCCAATCGAGGGCCTATGGCCAAGATCAAATCGCTCTCACGAATGCGTTGCGCCAGTTTGGGATTGATGCCAATCCCCACATCGCCAGCGTACTGGGGATGGTGGTTGTCAAAAATATCTTGGAAGCGAAATGCGTTACCGACAGGCAACTTCCAATTCTCGGCAAACCGTTGCAGGGCTTGTGCCGATTGGGGTGTCCAGCCTGTACCGCCAGCGATCACAAAGGGACGTTGACAAGCCAGCAGCATTTCTCGCAATTGACGCAAGCCACCTGGATCACTCCAAGCCTCCACGGGCTCCACACGCGCCAAAGGACGGGCGCTGACTTGACGCACCAACATGTCCTCGGGCAACACCACCACCACGGGGCCCGGGCGCCCATTCATGGCGGTGGCAAAGGCTCGTGCAACGTACTCTGGAATCCGCTCTGGATCGTCAATGCGCTCCACCCGCTTGGCCATGCCACGCGTGCTGGGTCCAAAAAAACTGTTGTAGTCCAATTCTTGGAAGGCTTCTCGGTCACGGAAATCACTGCCAACATCCCCCACAAACAGCACCATAGGCGCACTGTCTTGAAAAGCCGTGTGAATACCAATCGAGGCATTGGTTGCACCGGGACCTCGGGTGACAAAACACACCCCTGGTCGACCGGTCAGACGCCCTTGGGCATCGGCCATGTAGGCTGCGCCGCCTTCTTGGCGATTGATGACAAATTTAATTTTGTCTGGGTAAGCGTGAAACCCGTCCAATACAGCCAAGTAGCTCTCACCCGGCACGCCAAACGCATGGGTCACACCTTGCTCAATCAAGCACTCCACCAACAAATGTCCAGCCATCTGTTTCATGATATTTCTCCTATTTATTTAAACGTGTACTGTGCGGCGCCCAACTGCCAGCGCGACCCAAACACTGAGCAGCAAGACCAACGCCGCACCAATCAAGGTTGAGCCAAACCAACCACGGTCCATGAACACACCAAACATCAAAGGGGTAATGGCAGAGCCCACATCGATACCGGAATACACCATGCCGTAAACGCGCCCTGTGGCGCCCTTGGGCGTGGCATTTTTGATCATCATGTCCCGTGACGGCCCGCCAACGCCAATGGCCAGCCCCGTCAGTGCCAGCACCACCATGGTGGCGGTCGCACCCAACCAACCACTGCCGCACAAGGCCATGAACAACGCCGCAATCGCCATGCAAACTGCAACCACCCACTCGCTTTGCTGGGGCAAACGCGCAGCAAAAAAACCGCCGATCACCACCCCCGCAGCGGCACACAACATATAAGCCGTCAGAGTCATGGTGGCGGCTTCAAACGTCACACCATGCATGGCCTGCAAGATGGAGACCGAAAAACTCTGCACGATCACCAAGGTCATGGCGGTGAGCATGAAAAAACCAAAACACCACCAAACGACTGTATTTTTTAAAAATGCCAACGTGTGAACTTGATTCGCCCCCTCAGGGTGAACGGTCTGATGCGTGATCAAATTCGCGCGGTGCCACACCAAAAGAAGCAAAATGCCAGAAAACATCAACGCCGCCCCTAAATAGGCCACGCGCCAATCAAACAAACTGCTCAAACCAACCATGAAAATGGGCGCAACGGCCCATCCCAAATTGCCTGTCAAGGCATGCACACTGAAGGCATAACCCAAGCGCTGGGCAGAGACTTTTTGATTCAAGATGGTGAAGTCTGCCGGATGAAACGTGCTGTTGCCCAATCCAAGCAAGACAGCAACGCCCATCAAGGTCGTGTAATTGTGGGCCACCGAGGCCAGCAGACAAGCCAACACAAAAGCGGTCATCGCGGCGAAAAGCACTGGTCGCGCGCCCACACGATCAACCAAAAAACCTGCGCTGGCTTGGCCAATGCCCGAGACCACAAAAAACACCGACATCAACAAGCCCAATTCGGCATAGCTCAAACCAAAGGTTTGAATGAACACCGGAAACATCAAAGGCAAAAGCAAATGGGAAAAATGCGACCCGGCATGCGCCAAGCCCACCAAGCCAATCACTGCAGCGTCATCGCGCCAAGGCACGGCATGGGGATCAAGGGGAGATGTCATGAGGTCTCATCAAAAAAGCGCAAAGGCCAGGAAGTCAAGGATCCTAACCTTTGCGCCTATTTGGAGACGTCGACTGGGGGACAAACCCCCTCGGCTAACTGGCTACTTTGGTGAAAGCGAACTCGCCCGGAGCACGCACCGGATCCACGCTCACCGCGATGTGGTCTTTCGGTCCAAATTTGCCCTCTAGCAAGAGCTTTGACAACGGATTTTCTATCCGCTGCTGTATGGCGCGTTTGAGGGGACGCGCACCAAAGACAGGATCAAAACCGACCTTGGCCAATTCAGCCAAGGCCGCGGGTGAGACCTGCAACCCCAGGTCCATCTTGGCCAGACGCTCGGAGAGCACCTTGAGTTGAATGTCTGCGATGCGTGCAATGTGCTGGGCATCCAGGGCATGAAACACCACGGTTTCGTCAATGCGATTCAAAAATTCAGGACGGAAATGACTTTTGAGTTCATCCCACACAGCATCTTTGATGTCTTGCGGGTCCTGCCCCACCATGCTTTGGATGATCGGTGACCCTATGTTGGAGGTCATCACGATGACCGTGTTTTTAAAATCCACGGTGCGCCCCTGACCATCGGTCAATCGGCCGTCATCGAGCACTTGCAACAAAATATTGAAGACGTCGGGATGGGCTTTTTCCACCTCATCGAGCAGCAACACGCTGTAAGGCTTGCGTCGCACCGCCTCGGTCAAATAGCCACCTTCGTCATAGCCCACATAACCGGGCGGTGCGCCGATCAAACGGCTGACGGAGTGCTTCTCCATGAATTCGCTCATGTCGATGCGAATCATGTGGTCTTCGCTGTCAAACAAGAAACCCGCCAACGCTTTACACAACTCAGTTTTACCCACCCCCGTTGGGCCCAAGAACAAGAAGGAGCCCGTGGGGCGATTGGGGTCACCCAAGCCAGCACGGGAACGACGAATGGCGTTGGCCACAGCTGTGATGGCTTCTTCTTGGCCCACCACTCGCTGGTGCAACTTGTCTTCCATTTGCAGCAACTTGTCTCGCTCACCTTGCATCAATTTGGACACCGGTATTCCGGTGGCACGCGCCACCACTTCTGCAATTTCTTCGGCCCCTACTTGGGTGCGCAACAACCTGTGTCCACCCGACTTGGCAGCCTTACTGGTTTCGTTGGCATTGGCTTCTTTCAAGCGCTTTTCCAACTCAGGCAACTTTCCGTACTGGAGCTCAGCCACCTTGTTGAAGTCCCCTTTGCGGGTGAACTCTTCTATTTGATGACGCAGGCGGTCGATTTCTTCTTTGACTTGCGCGCCGCCATGGGCGGATGCTTTTTCTGCCTTCCAAATCTCCTCTAAATCGGCATAGTCCTTACCCAGCTTGGTGATTTCTTCTTCCAACAAGCCTAAGCGTTTTTGGGAAGCCTCATCTTTTTCTTTGCGCACGGCTTCGCGTTCAATTTTGAGTTGAATCAGCCGACGATCGAGCTTGTCCATCACCTCGGGTTTGGAGTCAATTTCAATCTTGATCTTGGCAGCAGCCTCGTCGATCAAATCAATCGCTTTGTCAGGCAAAAAACGGTCTGTGATGTAACGGTGTGACAGCTCAGCGGCCGCAACAATCGCCGGATCGGTGATCTCGACGCCATGGTGAACTTCGTATTTTTCTTGCAAGCCACGCAAGATGGCAATTGTGGCTTCCACCGTGGGCTCTCCCACGATGATCTTTTGGAATCGACGCTCCAAGGCGGCATCCTTTTCGATGTACTTTCGGTACTCATCCAAGGTGGTGGCGCCCACACAGTGCAGTTCACCGCGCGCCAAAGCAGGTTTGAGCATGTTGCCAGCGTCCATGGCACCTTCGGCTTTGCCAGCACCCACCATGGTGTGCAATTCGTCGATAAAGACAATGGTTTGACCTTCGTCTTTGGCCAATTCGGTGAGAACGCTTTTTAAGCGTTCTTCAAACTCGCCGCGGTATTTGGCTCCCGCCAACAAAGCCGCCATGTCCAGTGACAACACCCGCTTGCCTTTGAGTGAGTCAGGCACCTCACCCGACACAATGCGCTGAGCCAAGCCTTCTACGATGGCCGTTTTGCCCACTCCAGGCTCACCAATCAGGACCGGGTTATTTTTGGTACGTCGTTGCAGCACTTGGATCGCACGGCGAATTTCATCGTCACGGCCAATCACTGGGTCAAGCTTGCCGCTGCGCGCACGCTCGGTCAAATCAACACAGTATTTTTTAAGCGACTCACGTTGCCCCTCGCTCTCGGCGTTGTCAACCTTTTGGCCCCCCCGCACAGCGGTGACCGCAGCCTCCAAGCTGTGACGGCTCAAACCGCTGTCGCGCGCGAGCTTGCCCCAATCCCCTTTGTTGTCGCAAAGCGCCAGCAAAAACAACTCGCTGGCGATGTATTGATCGCCACGTTTGATAGATTCTTTTTCAGCCGCCTGGATCAGCGACACCAAATCACGCCCGACTTGTACTTGCTCTTGCCCTTGAACCTTGGGCAAACGGTTCATGGCTGTTTCTGCAGCTGCAGCCAACCCTGCCACGTTGACGCCAGCGCGCTGCAGCAGTGACTTAGGGCCGTCATCTTGTCGCAACATGGCCACCAACACGTGCGAGGGCTCAATGTAGGCGTGGTCGTTGCCAAGCGCCAAGGTCTGAGCTTCGGAGAGGGCTTCTTGGAATTTGGTGGTCAGTTTGTCGAGACGCATGAAAACTCCGCAATCAAATGTTGAATGACTCAATAGCTGAGGCTGTTGCCACACTTTTCAAGTGGCTCGTTCAACACCAAGATTGACATAGGTCAATGAATTCAAGCCCAAAGCATCGCGCCACATGGGCCAAAAGGCTGACTGAGGCTGACGCCACAGGTCTGGGGATCAATCCGCGTTGTGCGCGTGAATACCCCAACGCGCCAAGGCTTGGTCATCACTGACGCGCGCATCGACCCAGCGTGCACCTGCTGGTGTGACTTCTTTTTTCCAGAAAGGTGCTTGTGTTTTGAGGTAATCCATCAAAAACTCACACGCCTGAAAGCTCATGCCGCGGTGCGCCGAGGTCACGGCCACCAGGACGATTTGGTCCAACGGTTGCAACAAACCCACTCGGTGAATCACCTTTGCTGCATAAATATCAAAACGCTGCTGAGCTTGCGCCATCATGGCTTCGATCGATTTTTCGGTCATGCCAGGGTAATGTTCCAACTCCATGCTTGACACTGAACTGCCCTCATTGCGTTCGCGCACCGTGCCCACAAAACTGCACACAGCACCCACGCGGGGGTCCCCTTGGCGCAAAGCTGCCAAGGCTTGACTGACGTCAAAGTCTTGGGTTTGGATGGCCACGCTGAAAGACATGCTCAACCACCGGTCACCGGAGGAAAAAACGCCACCTCACAGCCCTCGGACAAGGCAGCAGTCGCCTCGCACAGGTCTTGGTTGAGCGCCATGCGCACCGCACGCCCTTGAGCCAGTGCCTCAGCATAAGCACCGCCGCGTGAGATCAATTCGGCACGCAACTCAGCCAACGAAGCAGCTTGGGTGTCTAGGGCTTCACTGCTGCAACCCACAGCCTCGCGGATAGAAGCGAAATAACGCACCGTCAAGTTCATGACAGCCACTCCGCGAAGGAAATAAAGTGAACCGTGTCACCTTTTGCAATGGTTTGGCCCGCAGGGTTATCGACCACGCCATCCCCCCAGACTGCAGAGGTGAGAACGCCCGAGCTTTGGTTGGCAAACAAGTCCAAGCCACCTTGGGCATTTCGCTTAACACGCAAAAATTCACGCCGCTTGTCTGCGCGAGGCCAATCAAAATGAGCTGTCAGTTCGGTGCGGATGATGTCTGTGTTTTTCACACCTTGAAGCGCCAGCACAAACGGGCGGACCAACAACAAAAAGGTGATAAAACTCGACACGGGGTTGCCTGGCAAGCCCATGAAATGGCATGCCCCGGCAGAAAGATCTGGACGATTCACCTGGCCGTAGGCAAATGGCTTGCCGGGTTTGATGGCGAGCTGCCACAGGTTCAAAGTACCCAGAGCCTGCACAGCAGGTTTGATGTGGTCTTCTTCTCCCACAGACACACCACCACTCGTCAAAATAAGATCATGCCCAGCAGACGCATCGCGCAAGGCTTGAACGGTGGCTTCGCGCTGGTCAGGCACGATGCCCAAATCCGTCACCTCACAACCTAAGCGTTGCAGCATGGCGCGCAGAAAAAAACGGTTCGAGTTGTAAATAGCACCAGCAGCCATGTCCTCGGGGGCAACATCGCCTGGCATGACCAGTTCGTCGCCCGTTGAAAACAAAGCCACGCGGGGACGTGCAGCCACTTGCAAGTGCGCCAAACCAATGCTGGCCGCCAACCCCAAAGACGCAGGGTTGAGACGGTCACCATGGGCGAGTACCTTGTCGCCACGGGTGACATCCTCGCCAGAGCGGCGAATCCATTGCCCCGCAAGCATGGGTTTGAGGACCTTGACGCATGACGGCTCAACCAATTCGCAATCCTCTTGCATGACTACCGCGTCAGCGCCTTCTGGGATAGGTGCGCCAGTGAAGATCCTCGCTGCCTCCCCCTGACCTAATGGGCTGCCCTGACTGCCCGCAGGGATGCGCTGCGTGACACGCAAAAGCACGCCAGCTAGCTGGCAATCGGCCGTCCGCACGGCATAGCCATCCATCGAACTGTTGTCTTGCGGTGGGACTTGCAAGGCAGACATCACCTCTTGTGCCAGCACACGACCATCGGCCTCGAAAGTCGAGACCCTGTGAACGCCGGACAAAGGCTTGGCATGCGCCAAGAGTTGGGGCAAGGCTTCATCCAAGGACAACAAGGCAGGTCGAGTCATATCAAAGGTGGGATGTAATCAAATCGGTCTTGGTGGGCGAGCAACCAATCACAGACGGCTTGAGGATCGTTCAAATCTAGCACAGGTCGCTGGGTAGGCTCTGGCAATGCCTCAGGCGAATCGGTGGCAATGGCCACCACAAAGTCATCTTCTGGGTAGCGCACAGGTTGCCCTGAAGACAGGCGCCAAACCTCTATTTTTTGCAGATCGCTGTGCTTGAAGCCCTCGACCAAGACCCAGTCGACGCCGTCATAGACTTCGGCCAACAAATGATGCACCGAGAGCTGGGTGGGTTGTTCAAATGCGCGTTGCAAGACCAACCGTCGATGCGATGCCAACACCACTTCAAAAGCCCCTGCTTCGCGATGGCGCCAACTGTCTTTGCCTGGGTGGTCAATGTCAAAGTCATGGTGCGCATGCTTGACCACAGACACACGCAACTGGCGCATTCGCATGACACCAATCATTTGCTCAACCAAGGTGGTTTTTCCAGAGCCAGAAAAACCGGCAAAAACCACCACCTTCATGAACGAGCGCAGTGCTGGCGAATGTAATCTTTGACCTGTGTGATATCAGCCGCCATCACGCGTACCCGGCGAGGCAAAAGCTCCAGGCCATCAAACTTTGAAGGTCGATCAGGCTCTTGGTCCAATGCCTCGACGATGGTGGCCGCAAACTTGATCGGCAAAGCGGTCTCAAGCACCACCATGGGCACACCCGCAGACACATGCTCACGGGCAACTTTGATGCCATCGGCCGTGTGCGTATCCACCATTTGACCAAAGGCTTGGTACACAGAGCGAATGGTCTGGAGTCGATCAGCATGGGTGCTTTTGCCGCTGACAAATCCGTAGCGTGCATGAGCTTGCGCAAATTTCGGTTCTGCGCTCAGGTCAAACCGACCATTGGACGAAAGCTCGTGCCCAAACAGGGTGTCGATGCGGGCTCCATCACGACCCAGTAAGTCAAAGACAAAGCGTTCGAAATTGCTGGCCTTGGAAATATCCATGGAGGGGCTGGATGTTTCGTGCGTGTCGGCACTGCCTCGCACGCGGTAGACGCCGGTGCGGAAAAACTCATCCAACACATCGTTTTCATTGGTTGCCACCACCAGTTGGGCGATCGGCAACCCCATCATGCGCGCCACATGCCCCGCACAGACATTGCCAAAATTACCACTCGGCACGGTAAAGCTGGCGTGCTGCGCATTGTCTGAAGTGACTTGGAAATAACCCGCGAAGTAGTAAACCACCTGCGCTAACAAGCGTGCCCAGTTGATGGAGTTGACCGTGCCAATTTTGTAGCGGCTCTTGAAGTCCAAATCATTGGACACCGCCTTGACCAAATCTTGGCAATCGTCAAACACGCCTTCAATCGCGATGTTGTGAATGTTGTCATCCAGCAGACTGAACATTTGTGCTTGCTGGAACGGGCTCATACGCCCGTGTGGACTGGTCATGAAGACGCGCACGCCGTGTTTGCCGCGCATGGCATATTCGGCCGCGCTACCTGTGTCACCACTGGTGGCACCAAAAATATTGAGCTCCTCGCCACGGCGTGCCAACTCGTACTCAAACAAGTTGCCAAGGAGTTGCATCGCCATGTCCTTGAATGCCAGGGTAGGCCCGTTGGACAAGGCTTCAACAAAGAGACCCGGCTCCAGTGGTCGCACAGGGACGATTGCGTCTGTGCCAAAAACCTCTGAGGTGTAGGTCTTGATGCACAAGGCCTTGAGGTCATCGGCTGGAATGTCGTCGATGTACAGAGACAGCACTTCAAACGCAAGGCTGGCATAACCTTGGATCGCGTAAACACTTCGCAAACGCGCCAGCTCTGCGCCCGTCACTTGTGGGTAATGTTCCGGCAAGTAAAGGCCTCCATCGGGAGCCAAACCTTCCAACAAAATCTCGCAAAAGCGTTTGCGCTCTGGGTGGCCGCGGGTCGACAGGTATTGCATCAGTTGAGCTCTTCTTTGCGGATGCGAGTGATAGGCGCCAGCACAGTGCTGAGTTGCTGCATTTCAGCCAAGGCTTGG
>CAITHK010000168.1 GCA_903892175.1 uncultured Burkholderiales bacterium
ATCAAATCGTCAAGCCCCACCTCCACCAGGACGTAAAACATGAATACCGTTTCAGACACCGTGCGCGACTACTTGGTTGACCTCCAAGCACGCATCGTAGGAGCGGTAGCCCACAAGGACACGGGCACTTTCATCAAGGACACATGGCACAAAGAACCTGATGAGATTCTTCAGGGGAACGGCATCACCCAGATTCTGGAGAACGGCCCCGTGTTCGAGCGGGCGGGTTGCGGCTTTTCCCATGTTCGTGGGCCCCGGTTGCCGCCTTCGGCGACCCAGCATCGCCCTGATCTGGCGGGCGCAGCGTTTGAAGCCATGGGTGTGTCTTTGGTATTCCATCCGCGCAACCCCTTTGTGCCAACCGTTCACATGAATGTGCGCATGATTGCTGCAACTCCCGCCAACGGACACACCGTGGCATGGTTCGGTGGCGGCATGGATTTGACGCCTTATTACGGCTTCACCGAAGACGCTGTTCATTTCCACGCCGTCTGCCGTGATGCTTTGAATCCTTTTGGCGTTGAACTCTATCCAAGGTTCAAGTCTTGGTGCGACGATTACTTTTGCCTCAAGCATCGCCAAGAACAGCGCGGCATTGGTGGCGTGTTCTTTGATGATTTCGCTGAGCTGGGCTTTGAAGACAGCTTTGCGATGCTTCGCAGCATCGGCGATGCATTTTTGTCTGCCTACATGCCTTTGGTGGAACGACGTGAGCACATGGTTTATGGCGAACGCGAGCGCGCCCATCAGCTCAATCGTCGTGGTCGCTATGTCGAGTTCAACTTGGTCTGGGATCGAGGCACTCACTTCGGCCTGCAGTCGGGGGGACGCACCGAGTCGATTTTGCTCTCCATGCCACCCTTGGTCAGTTGGTCATACCAGCACCAGCCCGAACCTGGCACACCAGAGCATGCGTTGACGCATGAATTTTTGGTGCGTCGAGATTGGTTGGCGTGACACGAATTGGCATATACGGTGGGGCATTTGACCCCCCCCACCTTGCACACTTGGTGATCGCTCGCTCTGCCGTGGTGCAATTTCAACTGGACCAACTGCGGGTGATTCCGACCGGCTCGGCTTGGCATAAAAATCGACCGCTCACAGCCTCGCTGCATCGATTGGCCATGGCGCACTTGGCCTTTGATGACATCCACAGGGTCGTTGTCGATCCGCGCGAAATTCAGCGGGATGGCCCTACCTTCACGATCGACACCTTGTCCGAGTTGAAAGTTGAATACCCAGATGCTTTGTTTTATTTATTTGTGGGGCAAGACCAAGCTCAGGCTTTCACCACATGGCATCGCTGGGAAGCCATTTTGGACATTGCGACCTTGGTCGTGGCCCAAAGACCTGATGGCAGTTCAGTCGACAACCCAGCGGATACGGCTCGGTGGCACAATGGGGTCCCTGCAAAAGTACAAAGTTTGGACATGCCCATGATGGATGTCAGCGCGACGGATATTCGTTCTCGCCTCTCCCAAGCTGACCTCGAGCCAACGTCGCTGCCAGACCATGTGCTGCGATATATCAAACAACACTGCCTTTATCAAACTCACTCCGATGACCGAAACCACAGCTAAAAAAGATGTTCAAAAACTCCAACGATGCATCGTGGATGCGCTGGAGGATGTGAAGGCACAGGGTCTCGCTGTATTTGATACCGAGCATTTGTCGTCTCTGTTTGAGCGCGTCATCATTGCCTCGGGTACATCCAACCGTCAAACCAAAGCCTTGGCCGCCAGTGTGCGCGACAAGGTACGAGAAGCGGGTTTTCCCAAGCCGCGTATTGAGGGTGAAGACAATGGCGAGTGGATCATTGTGGATTGTGGTGCCGCCGTGGTGCATGTGATGCAACCCAATATTCGTCAGTACTACAACTTGGAAGAAATTTGGGGCGAAAAGCCCGTGCGTTTGAAATTTGGTGCCGCCAAGCCTGCTGCGCCAATGGCCCAGCCTAAGGCGGTTGACAAAAAACCTGCCGCAAAAAAATCAACGCCTAAATCCGCGCCTGCTAAAAAGAAGGCAGTTTCTCCAGCGGTGAGTGCGCAAACAGCCAGCAAGCCCTCGACCAAGACGGCCCTAAAACCTGCCAGCAAACCGGTGACCAAGGTCGTTGGCAAGCCAGCAGCACGCAAAACCAGCACCAAACCTGCTGCCAAGAAAACCGCCGCTAAAAAGACATCTGTTCGTAAGGCATGAAGCTGTGGGTGGTTGCAGTCGGACAACGTGTGCCAGACTGGGCACAAACGGCTTGGGATGATTACGCCAAACGTTTTCCTTCTGAGTTGAAAGTCGAGCTCAAGGCGGTCAAAACAGAGCCTCGCGGCTCCAAAACACTTGAAACGCTCTATGCTGCCGAACGCGAGCGCATCGAAGCGGCTATTCCGCGGGGTTTCCGTGTTGTTGCACTGGACGAGCGTGGGGCAGCGCTGAGCACCCTTGAGTTAGCACAAAAACTCAAGCACTGGCAGCTGCAAGCCGATGACGTGGCTTTGGTCATTGGAGGCCCTGATGGCTTATCCCCTGAGTTCAAAAAAACAGCCCATGAACGCATTCGTTTGTCTGACTTGACCTTGCCTCATGCCATGGTCCGGGTGTTGTTGGTCGAGCAGCTTTACCGGGCTTGGTCTATCAACGCCAACCATCCCTACCATCGCGAGTGATGTGATGTCTTCTTTTCCTTTCGTTTATTTGGCATCTCAAAGCCCGCGTCGCCAGCAATTGCTCGAGCAAATGGGCGTGGCCTATCAGTTGCTGCTTCCGGATGAGAGCGAAGACGCAGAGGCCTTGGAGGTGGTCTTGTCTTGCGAAAGTCCCAAGGCCTACGTGCAACGTGTCACCTTGCTCAAGTTGGCAGCGGCAGTGCAGCGCATGAAGTTGCGTGGCTTGCCATTGGCCCCGGTGTTGTGCGCTGACACCACGGTGGCCTTGGGGCGAACCATCTACGGCAAACCCGACAATGCCGCCCATGCCCAACGCATGTTGTCCGACCTGAGCGGTCAATCCCACCGGGTGTTGACCTCTGTGGCCGTGGGAACTGTGCGCAAGCAAGCGCAAGCATTGAGCATTTCTAATGTACGTTTTGCACCCATGACCTCTCAGCAAATCAAACGTTACGTGGCCAGTGGCGAGCCCATGGGCAAAGCGGGTGCCTATGCAGTGCAGGGCAGGGCTTCGGTTCATATCGAACACATCAGCGGGAGTTACTCTGGCATCATGGGCTTACCGATGTATGAAACGGCGCAGTTGTTGCGCGATTTTGGTTTCAAGGTTTAACCCGCGAGAGCCACCATGCAACAAGATATTTTGATCAACTGGTCGCCACAAGAAACACGGGTGGCTGTGGTGGAGAGTGGCGCTGTTCAAGAGTTACATGTTGAGCGCAGCTTAGAGCGAGGACTGGTCGGGAATGTTTATCTGGGACGAGTGTCCCGGGTGCTGCCTGGCATGCAGTCGGCGTTCATTGACATCGGCTTGGAGAGGGCTGCGTTTTTACACGTCGCGGATTTGATGAGCAGTGTGACTGCGCGTCACGCAGAGTCAGATGGCAGCACCCCCGCACCCGTGATCCCGATTGAAAAACAGGTGTTTGAGGGGCAATCCTTGATGGTGCAAGTCATCAAAGACCCCATTGGTACCAAAGGGGCCCGACTGTCCTCACAAATCAGCATCGCCGGTCGTTTGCTCGTTTTTTTGCCCCAAGACCAACACATCGGGGTATCGCAAAAAATCCCCTTGCAGCAGCGTGACGCTTTGCGCCGGCGCTTGCTTCAATTGGCTGAAGTTGCCTCCCCCAACGGATCTACCGGGGGCTATATCTTGCGCACCAACGGAGAAGATGCGAGCGATGCTGAATTGGGTGAAGACATGGCCTACCTGCGTAAAACATGGAGTCGCATCAAAGAGGCTTCCTTACGTCTGCCATCCACGTCTTTGCTTCACCAGGATTTGAACCTTCTGCAACGTGTTCTTCGTGATCTGGTGAGCGATGTCACACAAACCATTCGCATCGATTCCAGTGAACAGTTCCAATCGCTGCAAAGTTTCGGGGCCGAGTTCATGCCAGCGGCTGCCAGCAAGTTACAACTCTACAAAGGTGAGCGTCCAATTTTTGATTTGTTTGGCATTGATGAAGAGGTGGCTCGTGCGCTAGGGCGTCGGGTTGAATTGAAATCTGGGGGATACCTCATCATCGACCAAACCGAAGCTTTGACCACCGTGGATGTGAACACAGGTGGGTTTGTTGGCGCACGCAATTTCGACGAAACCATTTTCAAAACCAACTTGGAAGCTGCGGGTGCCATAGCGCGGCAATTGCGTTTGCGCAATCTAGGGGGCATCATCGTGGCTGATTTCATCGACATGCTGCGTGAAGACCACCGCGATGCCGTGCTCCATGAGTTTCGCAAACAATTGGCCCGAGATCGCGTGAAAACAATGGTCAGCGGTTACTCTGCCCTGGGTTTGGTGGAGATGACACGCAAACGCACCCGTGAATCGCTAGCCCACATGCTGTGCGAACCCTGTCCTGTGTGTGAGGGCAAAGGTAACGTGAAAACCGCCCGCACAGTGACCTACGACATCTTGCGGGAAATTTTGCGAGAGGCTCGACAGTTCAACCCCAGAGAGTTCCGCGTCATCGCTTCACCCAGTGTCATTGATGTCTTACAGGACGAAGAAAGCCAGCATTTGGCGGGTTTGAGTGACTTCATTGGTAAGCCCATTTCACTGCGCAGCGAAATGGCCATGGCTCAAGAGCAATACGACATCGTCTTACTGTGATCCATCCCCTGGATCACTGTCTTTGACCGTGCTGTGGTAAAGCGCTTTGTAGGTTCCGTTGAGTGCCAACAAATCTGTATGAGAGCCCATCTCCACAATGTGTCCGTGCTGCATCACCACGATCACATCGGCATGTTCGATGGTGGACAGTCGGTGGGCAATGACGAGTGAAGTTCGCCCTTGCATCAGTTCTTTGAGCGCATTCTTCACACTCTGCTCCGAGGCTGTGTCAAGTGCCGAGGTCGCTTCGTCCAGAATCAGAATGGGTGCATTTTTGTAGATGGCACGCGCAATGGCCAAGCGCTGACGTTGCCCACCCGAGAGTTGCGTGGCATTGTGGCCAACCCAGGTATTCTCCTGTTGTGGCAAGCCACGGACAAAGTCATCTAAATGGGCTGCGGACAAGGCCTTCCACATTTTGGTCAAGTCCAACTCAGCACCCAAAGCAATGTTGTTGGCCACCGTGTCGTTGAACATCACCACATCTTGGCTGACATAGGCCATGTGATGGCGCAATGCTGGCAATGACCACTCATGGAGCGCAACGCCATCCAAACTCACGTGTCCTGAACTGGGCTCCAGAAAACGCGGCAACAAATTCGCCAAAGTCGTCTTGCCTGAGCCCGAAGCGCCGACCAAGGCCACTGTTTGTCCGGGTTGAATGCGCAAAGAAACGCGGTCTAAGGCCGGTTCGCTGGCAGACGGATACCGCAAACTGACATTGTCAAAATAGATCTCGCCCTTGGTTTGGTTCGCCGAATGTGTGCCCTGTGTTTCATCAGGTGTGTTGTGGAGCAAGTCCAACCCTCGCTCCAGGGCTGTCACACCCCTTGTCAACATACCGGTGATCTCTGACAAGTGTTTGATCGGAGAAATGAGCATCAACATGCCCGTGATGAAAGAGGCAAAACTTCCCACCGTGACGTTTTGACCTTGATCGTTGCCAGCGCTCTGTAAAAGCGCCACAGTGATCACGGCCGACAAGGCCAAAGCCGCCAGCATTTGTATCAATGGCGTCATGACCGAGTTGGCCACCACGGCTTTGAGCGCCAATTGCCTCAATTTTTGGTTAAAGGACGCAAAGCGTTGGGCTTGGGCCGTTTGGGCATTCTGTAAACGGACCATGCGAAATGCCAGTACGTTTTCCTCCACCACATACGCCAACTCTTCGGTCGCATCTTGGCTGGCACGCGTCACACGATCCAGTCGTGCCGACAAGTGTTTGACGATCCATGCCACAGGGGGAAAGATGGCAAACACGATCAGTGTGAGCTTCCAGTTTAAAAATAACAAATACCCCATCAAAGCCACCAAAGTCAACAAGTCCTTGGCAAAAGACAAGAGGGTGGTGACCAACAATGAAGCCCCATTGTTCACCTCGTAGACCATGGTGTTGGTGAGAGCACTGGCGTGATGGGATTGGAAGAGTTGCGGGTCGGCTTGGAGAAGCTTCTCAAACAAACGCTGCCGAATTCGCTCCATGGAGGCATTGGTGACGCGGGCTAAACAATAAGCCGCAACAAAACCAGCAAATCCTCGGACCGCAAACAACAAGAGCAGCACGACCGGAATTTGCCACAGCTCGAAAGAGCCTTGTTGGAAACCGTTGTCAAGCAAAGGCTTCATGAGGGCAGGAATCGCGGGTTCGCTGGCAGAGCCCACCACAATGCCCAATATTGCCAGAGCCAGTGTGGCGGGGTGTCCACCAAACCAAGGGGCTACGCGGCGCAACCTCAGCCACAAAGAGGCAGTTTGAAGAGACTCATGGGCGGATTTCATAGGCGGCATTATCGCCACTTGTCTACGCACTAAAATCCGGCCTATCGAATCTCAACCACCCTTGGGGTGGGACCTCCATCCCATGATGAATTCTTATCAACGCAATATCTGGCAGGCGTTTTGGGCTGCGCTCTTGTTCGCTGTGGCAAGTCTGCATGCAAGCGCTCAGTTTCGCGTCGAAGTCTCTGGCGTCGGGCTCACGCAAGTACCCGTCGCCATTGGGCCTTTGCGCGGTGAAGAGGCTTCGCCGCAAAAAATTTCTGCCATCGTGCTGGCCGATTTAGAACGCAGTGGTCAGTTTCGTGGCTTGGCATCTGGCAAAACTGCGGACGAGACTGAGCGACCCGATCTCGCCGTGATTCGTCAACTTGGGGCAGACGCTTTGCTCACAGGCAGCATTGGCAAAATGGCCGACGGACGCTATGACGTCCGCGTGCGTTTGTGGGACGCTGTGAAGGGGCAAGATTTAGGCGCCATGAGTTACGTCGTGGTCGCAGGTGATTTGCGCTTGGCCTCGCACCGAATTTCAGACTTTGTTTATGAAAAACTCACGGGTGAACGTGGTATTTTCTCCACCCGTATCGCCTACGTCACCAAATCCTCAGGCCGCTACAACCTGTGGGTGGCGGATTCCGACGGTGACAACGCGCAGTCTGCCTTGGCCAGCCCTGAGCCCATCATCTCTCCGAGTTGGTCCCCGAGCGGTGGGCAGCTCGCATACGTCTCCTTTGAGTCTCGCAAACCCGTCATCTATGTCCATGAGGTAGCGTCTGGCAAACGTCGTGTGGTCGCCAATTTTCGGGGTTCCAACAGTGCGCCTGCGTGGTCGCCAGATGGCCGCTCCATTGCGGCAACGCTCAGTCGCGACGGCGGTTCACAGCTGTTCATGATCGACACCCAAGGTGGCGAGCCCCGCCGATTGACGCAGTCTTCAGGCATTGACACCGAACCCGTTTTTTCCCCAGATGGCACTGCGATCTATTTCGTCAGTGATCGCGGGGGTTCACCCCAGATTTACAGAATGCCTGCCATGGGCGGTCCTGCCAACCGCGTCACTTTCAATGGCACTTACAACATCTCTCCATCGCTCAGCCCCGATGGACGTTGGTTGGCCTATGTCTCTCGCATCGGTGGCGCTTTTAAACTCTATGTGATGGATCTCGGCAGCGGCAATGCCAGTGCAATTACAGACACCTCCGCCGACGAGCGTCCGAGTTTTGCTCCCAACAGCCGTTTGTTGGTGTATGCCACCCAACAAGCGGGTCGTGAGGCCTTGATGACCACCACGCTAGACGGACGCATCAAAGCGCGTTTGTCAGGCCAGGGGGGTGATCTACGTGAACCAAATTGGGGCCCTTACCTCAAGGCCCAACCCTAGTTTTTATTTTTTAAACGAGATACATCATGAAAAAACATTTTTTACTCCTTGCCCTCGTGGCTTTCTTGTCCGGTTGCGCATCGGGCGTCAAACTCGACGAGGTGCCAGTTGATGATCGCTCAGGATCAGGTACGGCTGCTTCAGGCAGCGCGGGTGTGGCCGGACTCGATGCCCGCGGTCTCAGCGGGATCGCAAACGCGGCAGGTGTCAAAGCTGGCCCCGCTGGCGTTGAAACCATGGTGTATTTCGATTACGACAGCTACAGCATCAAGCCAGAATTCCAAAGCATGTTGGATGCGCATGCGCGTTTTTTACGCGCTGATAAAAATCGTAAAGCCGCGATCGAAGGACACACCGACGAACGTGGTGGTCGTGAGTACAACTTGGCTCTGGGCCAAAAACGTTCTGAAGCGGTGCGCCGCGCTCTGACCGTCTTGGGCGTGCCAGACAGCCAGATTGAAGCCGTGAGCTATGGAAAAGAAAAACCTGCTTCCACAGGAACTGACGAATCGGCATTTGCCAAAAACCGTCGTGCTGAGATTGGCTACCGATGAGCACGTCTTCCCGCTTTAAGTCACATGCTTTGGCTTGGTTCACAGCTTTGGCTGTGTGGCCTTGTGCGCATGCGGCTTTGTTTGAAGACGACGAGGCGCGCCGTGCTATTTTGGACTTGCGACAACGCGTCGAACGTCAAAATGAAGAAATCCAGCAAATTCAGCGTAGCTTGCTAGAGCAGCAAAACCAATTCGAAGCTGTTCGCTCAGAGATCGCACGACTACGGGGCGAAAAAGAGCAGCTTTCCCAAGAGTTGCGTCAGCAACAAGACGCTACCAAAGCCGCTTCAGTTGCAGTGGAGGAGCGACTGCGCAAGTTTGAACCCATCAAGGTCAAGTCCGATGGCATGGAGTTTTTGGCGGAGCCCGCAGAAATCAAAGCCTACGACTTGGCCTTGGCGGTCTTTCGACAAGGTGACTTTGTGAATGCCAGTTTGTTTTTTGGCGACTTTGTCAGACACTACCCAAGCAGTGGTTACAGCGCATCGGCGTTGTTTTGGCTCGGCAATGCGCAATATGCCAACCGCGACTACAAAGAGTCAATTCGCATCTTTTCTGCCTTGCTGGCTAAATCGCCCGAGCACCCCCGGGCTGCTGAAACCATGCTGTCGATTGCCAACTGTCAGTTGGAACTCAAAGACCTCAAAGCTGCGCGCAAGACGCTCGAAGACCTCATGAAAATTTACCCCCAGTCTGAAGCAGCCGGTGCCGCGCGTGAACGATTAGCCAAATTGAAATGAATGAAATTTCTGCCCTGAATCAGCAAATCTTGCTGGCGTTTTTTGGTATCGCCTTTGCTGTGGGGGCCATCAGTCACAGGACCCACTTTTGCACCATGGGCGCAATTGCCGATGTGGTCAATATGGGCGACTGGACCCGTGCCCGTCAATGGGTTTTGGCGGTCGGTGTGGCCATGGTGGGCTTTGCCGTTTTGGTTCAATCGGGCGCCATCGATTCAAGCAAAACGCTTTACGCGAACGGCCGCTTCATGTGGTTGTCGTGTGCACTGGGTGGCGTCATGTTTGGTTATGGCATGGTCATGGCATCGGGTTGCGGCAACAAAACCTTGGTGCGGATCGGCGCTGGCAATCTCAAGTCTTTGGTGGTTTTTTTAGTGCTGGGCTTGAGTGCGTTCGCCACGCTTAAAGGCATCACTGCGGTCTTGCGTGTCAACACAGTGGATGCCGTTGCGATGGCGATGCCTAATGGTGCAGACCTTGGTGCGTTGCTCGCAGCCACAAGCCAAGCGTCGTCCGCTCAAGCCGGGATTTGGAGTGGATATGTACTCGGCATCATTTTGATTTTGTGGGTACTGCGGCATGCCGATTTTTGGAGCTTTGAAAATTTAACCGCTTCTTTTGGCATAGGTTCTCTCATCGTCGCCGCATGGTGGGTGAGTGGCTCTCTTGGCTTTGTTCCTGAACACCCTGACACCCTTGAGGCTGTTTATTTGGGCACCAGTTCTGGGCGCATCGAAGCCATGAGTTTTGTGGCACCTGTTGCACAAACCTTGGATTGGTTGCTTTTTTTCAGCGACAAATCCAAAGTCTTGACCGTGGGCGTGATGTCGGTGGTCGGTGTTGTGGTGGGTTCGGCTGCTTCAGCCTTGCACCAACACACGTTTCGCTGGGAAGGTTTTGCCAACGTCAGTGACTTATCACAGCACCTCATGGGGGGCGTGTTGATGGGGGTCGGTGGTGTCATGGCCATGGGCTGCACCTTTGGGCAGGGCCTGAGTGGCATCTCCACATTGAGTCTGAATTCTTTTGTCGCGGTTGCTGCCATCGTCTGCGGCGCGGTGTTGTCGATTCACCATCAAGTGGCACGCTTGGAGCGCAGTCTCGCGTGAACGTCGACCACGATTCAGATCGGCGCTTCTCAGGTCTTGAGCGTCTTTATGGCGTGGTGGGGGCCCAACGCATCCGCGACGCACACGTGGCTGTGATTGGTATTGGAGGTGTTGGGTCTTGGGCCGTTGAGGCGCTGGCGCGCAGCGGCGTTGGCAGTTTGACCTTGGTCGACTTAGACCATGTGGCCGAGTCCAACATCAACCGTCAAATTCATGCCCTGGACAGCAC
Source organism: uncultured Burkholderiales bacterium (assembly GCA_903892175.1). GTDB lineage: Bacteria > Pseudomonadota > Gammaproteobacteria > Burkholderiales > Burkholderiaceae_C > Limnohabitans. The sequence goes on from CAITHK010000168.1 coordinate 10,572, forward strand.
TGTGGGTCAAGCCAAAGTGCTCGCCATGCGCGATCGCATTGCGCACATCAACCCCAGCTGCAACGTTCGGTGCATCGAAGAGTTCGTAGAACCCGCCAACTGGCCTGAAATTTTGGGTACGCCAATTTCTGCGGTGATCGATGCATGCGACCAAGTCAAAGCGAAAACCGCAATGGCTGCTTGGAGCTTGCAGCACAAGGCTTTGTTCATCAGCGTGGGCGCTGCTGGGGGCAAACGTTTGGCGCATAAAGTCGATATTGACGATCTGTCACTCACCACCCACGATCCTTTGTTGGCACAACTGAGATACCGTTTGCGGCGTGAACATGGGGCACCACGCGAAGGTCAAAAGATCGGGTTGGCGTGCGTTTTCAGTCGTGAAGCCGTGGCTCCCCCAGATCCGAGTTGTGCGGTTGCTGGGGACGGTAGTTTGAATTGTCATGGCTATGGATCGGTGGTCAGCGTGACTGCCACTTTTGGTCAGTGCGCAGCAGGGTGGATGATCGATCAAATTTCTGTGGGTGCTCTAGAAAAACCTCGAAAATAGCGCTATAATTTGAGGCTTCGTGATGCAGTGAAAACACTGTGTTTTCGAGTTGGGACCATAGCTCAGTTGGTAGAGCAGCGGACTTTTAATCCGTTTGTCGTGGGTTCGACCCCCGCTGGTCCCACCAAAATAAAACTGAAAACACCTCGTACGAAAGTGCGGGGTGTTTTTTTCGTCCGTGCTCGACAACTAAAACACTCTGTCAGCACTTTAAGTTCCACGCTGTTCGTCGTCGTTGCTAAATGTCAGCCCAGCAACGCACACCCAAAAAACAAGTTGCTGGCTGTGTGAGGATTGTGGGTTGACCCATTGATTGCGTCTACGCCTATCAATTGTTAACTGTTGATCTTGCGGAGTCACCACCAGTTAACGCAATGAGCGCATTTGCGAATTCATCAAAATAAGCAGCTGGATTATTCCATTGACATTTTTTAATCAGAACATGTGAGGCAAAATCAATGTCTTCACCCAAGAAGGTAACGCATGCCAGTGTCTCGGCCCCTTTTGCGCTCAAATCACACCTTAAGTAGAAGTTTGAAGTTTTACTCCTTTTTCATTGCATTTTCTTTGGTGGCTTGTGGCGCCAAGGTCGAGACTCCTGCTGGGGGCGGGAATGGTGGTCCCCCCCCCGCCACGGTGGGGGTCATCACGGTCACACAACAAACCGTCGCACTGCAAACAGAATTGCCAGGCCGTGTCAGCCCCTTGCGTGTGGCGCAAGTGCGTGCCCGAGTCAATGGCGTGGTGTTGAAACGCTTGTTCCAAGAGGGCAGTGTGGTCAAAGCAGGTCAAGCCTTGTTTCAAATCGATCCAGAGCCTTATCGTGCAGTCTTCGACAGTGCCCAAGCCAGTTTGGTCAAAGCGCAAGCGAATCAGTGGCAAGCCAATGCGCAAGTGGTCCGCTACAAACCCTTGGTTGACGCCAATGCGGTGAGTCAACAAGAATTCACCGCGGTGCTCACCACTCAAAAGCAAGCAGACGCGGACGTGGCGTATGCCACGGCAGCCCTTCAAAGCGCTCGCATCAACCTGGATTACGCCACGGTGACTGCACCTATCTCTGGACGCATTGGCCAAGCCTTGGTGACCGAGGGGGCCTTGGTGAGTCAAACCGAGGCCACCCAGTTGGCGCTGATTCAACAAACCGACAGCGTGTACGTGAACTTCACCCAATCGACGACAGACGTTCTGAATTTGCGCAAGGCCATCGCGGCCAAACAGATGCGAAGCGCCGCAGACGGCTCAGTTCCTGTGCGTGTGGTTCTAGAAGATGGCAGTGAATTGCCCCGTGCTGGCAAGTTGTTGTTCACGGATGGCACGGTCGACCCCACCTCAGGTCAAGTGACTTTGCGCGCAGAAGTGCCCAATGCCGAAGGCTTGTTGTTGCCCGGCCAATTTGTTCGCGTGCGCTTATCCCAAGCGCAAATGCCAAAGGGGATTGTGTTGCCCCAGCAGGCGGTGACACGCACGGGCCAAGGCGACAGCGTGCTGGTGATCGGGCCGGACAGCAAACCTGTTCCTCGGCCCGTCAAAGTCGGTGCGGCCCAAAACAACCAGTGGCTGATCTTGGAAGGTTTGTCAGTGGGTGAGCAAGTCATTGTGGACGGGTTTCAAAAAATGATGGTCCCAGGAGCGCCCGTCAAAGCCGTGCCGTGGAACGCACAAGCTCCCAATGCTGTTGCTTCGCCTGCGTCTGCGCCCGCATCACTTGCGGCATCTGCCTCAAGTTCTGTCGCCAACAAATAAGGGCAGACAGCCATGGCGCAGTTTTTCATCAACCGGCCCATCTTTGCATGGGTGATCTCTCTTTTCATTTTGGGCTTGGGGGGCTTGGCCATCACCCAGTTGCCTGTTTCACAATACCCACCGGTGGCCCCGCCGTCGATCTTGATCACGGCAGGGTATCCAGGCGCTTCGGCCCAAACACTGGAAGACAGCGTGTTCAGCGTGATCGAGCGCGAAATGAATGGCTCTCCCGGCATGATTTACATGGAGTCGGTCGCGCAAGCCAACGGCACAGGCACGATCAGCATCAGCTTTGAGCCTGGCACCAATCCCGACCTCGCGCAGGTCGATGTGCAAAATCGGCTCTCACGTGCAGCGCCTCGATTGCCCACAGCGGTCACCCAACAAGGCGTTCGGGTTGAAAAAACGCGCACCAATTTTTTGGTCTTCATCATGCTGTCCTCGGACACACCCGACTTTGACATTGTGGCTTTGGGTGACTTCGCCTCTCGCAACGTGCTGCCCGAAATTCAACGCTTGCCCGGTGTAGGGCAGGCCCAGTTGTTTGGCACCGAGCGCGCCATGCGCATTTGGATTGATCCTGCCAAGTTGACGGGTTTCAACTTGTCTGCAGGCGATGTGAACAATGCCATTCGTGCGCAGAACGCTCAGGTGTCCTCGGGCACCATGGGTGACTTACCCAACCTCAACACCCAATCCATGTCGGCGACTGTGGTGGTGGATGGTCAACTCAACAGCGTGGAACAGTTTGCCAACATCATCTTGCGTGCCAACACCGATGGTTCGGCGGTTCGCTTGAAAGACGTGGCCCGCATTGAATTGGGAGCGCAGACCTATGCCACATCCGCGCGTTTGAATGGCAAGCCTGCCGCCGGCATTGGTGTTCAACTTTCCCCCACAGGCAACGCCATGGCGGCAGCCAAAGCCGTTCGAGACCGGATGGCCGAACTGGAGGCTTATTTTCCAAAAGGCGTGCACTGGAGCATTCCTTACGACAGTTCACGCTTCGTCAAAATCTCTATCGCGCAAGTGGCTGAAACCTTGGTCGAAGCCATTTTGTTGGTGTTTTTGGTGATGTATTTGTTCTTGCAGAACTTCCGCTACACCATCATCCCGACCATCGTCGTTCCGGTGGCTTTGATGGGCAGCTTTGCCACGCTCATGGCCTTGGGCTTTTCCATCAACGTGTTGACCATGTTTGGCATGGTGCTGGTGATTGGCATCGTGGTGGATGACGCCATCGTGGTGGTGGAAAACGTCGAGCGCATCATGAGCGAGGAGGGGCTAGACCCTCTGGTCGCCACCCGCAAGGCCATGGGTCAAATTTCGGGCGCCATCGTCGGGGTGACCGTGGTGTTGATTGCAGTGTTTGTGCCGTTGGCTTTTTTCAAAGGTTCAGTCGGCAATATTTACCGCCAATTTTCTGCTGTGATGGTCAGTTCCATCGCGTTCTCAGCCTTTATGGCTTTGTCGCTCACCCCAGCCTTGTGCGCTACCTTGCTCAAGCCTGTGCAAGCGGGACATCACCACGCCAAGACCGGCTTCTTTGGTTGGTTCAACCGAGGATTCACGCGCACTGCCAAAAACTACGAAAGCTGGGTCGCTCGCATGCTCAAGCGGGCAGCGCGGTATTTGCTGATTTATCTGGCCATCATCGTGGCCGTGGTGGTGATGTACCAACGTCTGCCTACCTCGTTCTTGCCAGGTGAAGACCAGGGCAATATTTTGGTCAACGTGCAGTTGCCACCCGGTGCCACCCAGCAACGCACTCAGGCGGTGATGGAGCAGGTCGAAGGCTTTGTCTTGAAGCAGCCCGAAGTGCAAAGCATGGTGGGAAT
>CAITHK010000169.1 GCA_903892175.1 uncultured Burkholderiales bacterium
ACAATGACCTTTTTGGGCGCAGCCCCGTTGGCTTGCTTGATGAAAGCTTCTGCGGCCAAGGCCGCTTGCTCAATGTCTTCTTTCGATGCAGTGGCGCTGACGCGCACGGCACCACGCAACTTGCCGTTGATTTGCAGCATGAGTTCAATTTCATCACGCAGCAAGGCCGACTCGTCCACCTCAGGCCAAGCGGTGTCGAGCAAGTCACCCAAACGCGCGGCATAGCCCAATTGCGTCCACAGATTGGCGCTGATGTGCGGGCAAGCGGGGTAGAGCAAGCGCAACAGCACAGACATGCCTTCGCACAACACGGCGGCATCGGCTGGGCTGCCATCAGACTTGAAATCTTCCAGCGCGTTGAGCAACTTCATGCAGCCCGACACCACGGTGTTGTATTGCATGCGCTCATAGTCGTAGCTGACTTGTTTGAGAACCAGGTGTAGGTCGCGACGCAGGTCTTTGGCCTCGGTGCGAAGCGCTGCCGAATTGGCACCGGCCACACCCGCAGCTTGCAGCATAGCCTCATGCTTGAACGCAAAGTTCCACACCCGGCGCAAGAAGCGGTAGCTGCCTTCCACGGCCGCGTCGTTCCACTCCAGGGTCGCCTCGGGTGGCGCGGTGAACATGGTGTACAGACGTGCGGTGTCGGCACCGTATTTTTCGATCAGGTCTTGCGGATCGACGCCGTTGTTTTTGGACTTGGACATGGTGCCTACGCCCTCGTAGTCGATGGGCGTGCCCACGGGCAGTTTGCCGTCGCTGCTATCGGCCACATTCTTGAGTTTGGCACCCACCACTTTGCCGGCGGCGTCGAGTACATGCTCAACGTCATGCGGCCAGAAATAGTCTTTGCCACCCTTGGCGGTACGCCGCGAGTAGATGTGGTTGAGCACCATGCCTTGTGTAAGCAGTTTGGTGAACGGTTCGTCCACGGTGACCAGCCCCATGTCGCGCATGACCTTGGTCCAAAAGCGTGCATACAGCAGGTGCAGGATGGCGTGCTCAATGCCGCCAATGTACTGGTCCATGCCGCTGCCGCCGGTGGCTTTGTCAGCGTCGCGCATCCAGTAGCTTGTGCCCTCAGCCACCATGTGGTGGGCATTGGTCGGGTCGCAATACCGCATGAAGTACCAAGACGAATCCACAAAGGTGTCCATGGTGTCGGTCTCGCGACGCGCAGGTTTGCCGCACACGGGGCAAGTCACCCCAGCGTGAAAGCCTTCGTGTGTGTGCAAGGGATTGCCAGAACCGTCAGGGATGCAGTCTTGCGGCAACACCACCGGCAAGTCTTTTTCGGGCACCGGCACCGCACCGTGTTCGTCGCAATGGATGATGGGGATGGGCGTGCCCCAATAGCGCTGGCGGCTCACGCCCCAGTCACGCAAACGCCAGGTGGTTTTTTTCTCACCCAAGCCTTTGGTGGCCAACAACTCGGCCACTTGGTTCACCGCGTCTTTGAACCGCAGTCCATCGAGTGCCCCAGAGTTCACGCACACACCGGCTTTGGTGGCGTACCACTCTTGCCAAGTTTTTGCATCGAACGCAGAGGAAGCGGCATCGGCCACCACTTGTTGGATCGGCAAGTCGTATTTCAAGGCAAATGCAAAGTCACGCTCATCGTGCGCAGGCACACCCATCACGGCGCCATCGCCATAAGACATGAGCACATAGTTGCCCACCCACACTTCGACTTGCGCACCGGTCAAGGGATGGGCAACGAACAATCCTGTGGCCATGCCCTTTTTTTCTTGGGTGGCCAGTTCGGCTTCGGTGGTGCCACCGGTTTTGCATTCCTCTAAAAACGCGGCCAATGCTGGGTTGCTGGCTGCGGCATGCAACGCCAAAGGGTGTTCGGCGGCTACTGCGCAGAAGGTCACGCCCATGATGGTGTCGGCACGCGTGGTGAACACGTACATGCAGCCATCGCCAATCAGGGCGCCGTCCGCACCTTGGATGCTGTGGGGGAATGCAAAGCGCACACCTTCGGATTTTCCAATCCAGTTTTCTTGCATCAAGCGCACTTTGTCAGGCCAGCCGTTGAGGGTGGCTTGGTCGTTGCCAATTTGCACATGCGCGAGCAGCTCAGGGGCGTACTGGGTGATGTTGAGGTAGTAGCCCGGGATTTCGCGCTTCTCCACCACCGCGCCGGTGCGCCAGCCTTTGCCGTCGATCACCTGTTCATTGGCCAACACGGTTTGGTCCACCGGGTCCCAGTTGACCACTTGGGTCTTTCGGTAAGCAATGCCTTTGTCCAGCATCTTCAAAAACAACCACTGGTTCCACTTGTAGTAGGTGGGGTCGCACGTGGCCACTTCACGTGACCAGTCAATCGCCAAGCCCATAGCCTGCATTTGCCGCTTCATGTAGGCGATGTTGTCGTAGGTCCACTTGGCGGGTGGCACACCGTTTTTCAAAGCAGCGTTTTCAGCGGGCAGGCCAAACGCATCCCAGCCCATGGGCATCAAGACGTTCCAGCCCTTCATGCGCAGGCTGCGCGTGAGCATGTCGTTGATGGTGTAGTTGCGCACATGACCCATGTGCAACTTGCCACTGGGGTAGGGCAGCATGGAGCAGGCGTAGAACTTCTTTTTCAGCTGGCCTTGTGCGTCGCGTGCGTTTTCGGTCACGCGGTAGGCGTCGCGTTGGGTCCAAGCGGTCTGAACAGCACGTTCGACCTCGGTGTGGTTGTATTTGTCTTGCATGGAGTCGGTCATAAAACCCTGCGCGGACACAGAGTGCATCGCCAGTGTCACTGGCGGGAATGACTCGATTTTAGGGCTTGGGCGCGTCCGGCTTGCGCTGGGTGACAAAGCCCATCCGATTCAGCCCAGCCATTTGCG
>CAITHK010000170.1 GCA_903892175.1 uncultured Burkholderiales bacterium
AAAGCCCCATCAAGCACGCATCAAGGCTTCGATTTCAGCGGCAATCACTGGCACGCCTCGCGTGATCAACTCACAACCATCCGCGGTGACGATCGCATCGTCCTCAATGCGAATGCCAATGTTCCAAAACGCCTCGGGCACATCATCTGCGGGGCGCACATACAGGCCTGGCTCAATGGTCAGCACCATGCCCTCACGCAAGATGCGGCTGGGACGGTTGACGATGGTTTCGCCCGAAAGCGGGTCTTTGCGTTCACTCGTCTGCCCCAACTCGCACGGTTCGACATAGCTGCCGCAGTCATGCACATCCATCCCCAGCCAATGGCCGGTGCGGTGCATGTAAAAAGGAAAGTAAGCCCGTTTTTCAATCACGTCTTGTGCGTTCCCGTGTTGGGCTGGGTTCAACAACCCAAGGTCTAATAAACCCTGCGCCAGGACCTTGACGGTGGCTTCATGCGGCTCAGTGAAACGTGCGCCTGCGCGGGTCGCTGCCACGGCAGCGTCTTGGCTGGCGAGCACCAAGTTGTAGAGGTCGCGCTGCGGACCTGTGAATTGGCCACTGGCGGGGAAGGTGCGGGTGATGTCGCTGGCATAGCCATCCAGCTCACACCCAGCATCGATCAACACCAATTCACCTGAGCGTACAGGCGCCACATCCGCGCGGTAGTGCAGCACACACGCATTGGCACCGGCCGCCACGATGGAGGTGTAGGCCGGAAACTGCGAACCGTTCATGCGGAACTCGTGCAGCAACTCGGCATCCAGGTGGTACTCGCGCACGTCTTGGCCTGCGCGCAACATGCGAGCACAGGTTTGCATAGTGCGGATGTGCGCACGGGCACTGATGGCGCTGGCTCGGCGCATGATGTCTTGCTCATGCGCGTCCTTGATCAACCGCATGTCATCCAGCGGGACGCACAAGTCGCGCTGGTGCGCCGGGCACTGCGCACCAAAGCGCACACGGGCCCGAACCGCATTGAGCCACCCATCGACACGGGTTTCCAAGCCTTTGTGGGTGGCAAACGGATACCAGACGGTCTGTTGGTTCTCCAGCAATTTCGGCAGTTGCTGGTCCAGCTCGGACACCGAGTAAGCCGCCTGCACGCCCAATGCATTGACCGCCGCATCAGGGCCCAATCGGTAGCCGTCCCAAATTTCACGCTCCAGATCTTTGGGCTGGCAAAACAGGGTGCTGCGCCCAATGGCGTCGAGCACCAGCCACGCATTGGGTTCGGTGAAGCCAGTCAGGTAGTAGAAGTAACTGTCGTGCCGATAGGGAAAGTCGCTGTCACGATTACGGGCACGCTCAGGTGCGGTGGGGATGATGGCAACACCGCCAGTGCCTAATTGAGCCGCCAATCGAGCGCGTCGTTTTGCGTAAAGAGAAAGCGTGGTCTGGGTCATAGGATATCGGGCATTCGGAATGAAAGTGTGAGGGCGAATAAGCCAAACTCACGAGAAACAGATCAACACCTTGGCTTGCGAGTTCAACGGTTCAACTCCGCCAAACGCTGCGGTGTGCCCACGTCAGTCCAGGGCCCCAAGTAGAGCTCGGCACTGACCAATTGATTGTCCATGGCAGCACGCAACATGGGCGCTAAAGGGGCTTTCACGCCCAGTGGATTGCCTGCGGGCAAGTCACACCACGCCGATTCGAAAAAAGCTCGCTTGTACAACGCGATGGTGCTGAATGTGTAGCGCGACAACCCGTCTGTCGATGCAGCTGCCGCCAACTTGGGCAGGTTAAGCGCCAGACCACTTGCCGACAAGCCAAAGTCACCCTGTGGGTTGTGATCGGGATTAGGCACCAACCAAAGATGGGCGAGTTGGGGGCTTTCTTTAAAGCGCGCAAGAACATCGAAAGAAAAAACAAATTCTGGGGCAAACACATCGCCCGCGGCCACCCAAAACACCTCATCGAGTTGCGGCAGCGCGCGAACAATGCCCCCTGCGGTTTCAAGCGCGCCTCCAAAGTCCACGCCCTCTTGCGAATAGTGCAGATGCATTGGCGCTTGATCCACAGCTTGAAACACTTGGCCAAAGTGCTGTGGAATTTGCTCTCCCAGCCAAGCCGTGTTGATGACCAGCTGCTGCACGCCCGCGCGCTGCAGTCCCTCCATGGCCCACTGCATCAAGGGTTTGCCACGCACCGCGAGCAGGGGTTTGGGCGTGGCATCGGTGAACGGGCGCATGCGCTCGCCACGGCCTGCAGCCAAGAGCAAGGCCTTGGCCGCAGGGGCTGGGGGAGGTATGGCGGGATTCATGACGCCAAGAGTGTAGCCAGTGGTTTTTCACTCCAGCACACCGGAGACAAGGCCTGTTCAGGCCGCTGTAGGGCTGCTCGCTAAAATCTTGGTTTTCCCTCATCACCCCCGGAGTCGCCTGACATGGCAAACACCCAACAAATGGCCAGTGCAATTCGTGCCCTGGCAATGGACGCTGTCCAACAAGCCAACTCAGGACACCCCGGCGCGCCCATGGGCATGGCCGATATGGCGGTGGCCTTATGGGGCGACCACCTGCGTCACAACCCCAAGAATCCTCATTGGATCAACCGTGACCGCTTTGTGCTGTCCAATGGCCACGGCTCGATGTTGATTTACGCCTTGTTGCACCTCACCGGTTACGACTTGCCAATGAGCGAGTTGAAAAACTTCCGTGTGCTGCACAGCAAAACTGCAGGTCATCCCGAAGTGGGCGTGACCCCTGGCGTAGAGACCACCACCGGACCCTTGGGTCAAGGCATCACCAACGCGGTGGGCATGGCCTTGGCTGAAAAGCTGCTGGCCAGCGAATTCAACCGCGAAGGTCACGCTGTGGTCGACCACCACACCTACGCCTTCATGGGCGACGGTTGTTTGATGGAAGGCATCAGCCACGAAGCCTGTTCGTTGGCGGGTGCTTGGAAGCTGAACAAGTTGATCGCGCTGTATGACGACAACGGGATCTCGATCGACGGCCAAGTGGCCCCGTGGTTTGCCGACAACACCCCTGAGCGCTTCAAAGCCTACGGTTGGCAAGTGATTGGTCCAATCAACGGACACGATGCTGCGGCGGTGAGCCACGCCATCGCCAAGGCCAAACTGAGCGCGGATAAACCTACCTTGATCGTGTGCAAAACCAGCATTGGCAAAGGCAGCCCCAACCGCGCCGACACCGCCAAAGCCCACGGCGAGCCTTTGGGCGCAGAAGAAATTGCGTTGACCCGTGCCGCCATTGGCTGGAACCACGCCCCATTTGAAGTGCCCAAAGCGGTTTATGCCGATTGGAATGCCGCAGCCAAAGGCAAAGCCTTGGAAGCCGAATGGAAAACCTCATTCGCCGCCTACAAAGCGGCTTACCCCGCCTTGGCCAAAGAACTGCTGCGCCGCATGGCGGGCGAGTTGCCCAAGAACTTTGCCCAAACTGTGGTCGACACCGTGATTGGTGCACACACCAAAGCCGAAACCGTGGCCAGCCGCAAGGCCAGTCAGTTGGCCCTGGAAGCGTTCACCGCCGCGTTGCCCGAAATGCTTGGCGGCAGCGCCGACCTGACGGGCTCTAACCTGACCAACACCAAGAGCACGCCAAATCTGCGCGTTGACTTGGCCGGCAATGTGGTGAAAAACGAGGCGGGTGTGGGCGGGCGTCACATCAACTACGGCGTGCGCGAGTTCGGCATGGCGGCCATCATGAATGGCGTGACGCTGCATGGGGGTTTCATTCCCTACGGTGGCACCTTCTTGACCTTCAGCGACTACTCACGCAACGCCATTCGCATGGCAGCGCTGATGAAGCAACGCGTGGTGCATGTGTTCACCCACGACTCCATTGGTTTGGGCGAAGACGGTCCCACGCACCAGTCAATCGAACATGCCGCCTCGCTGCGCTTGATTCCAAACTTGGACGTGTGGCGCCCAGCCGATACCGCTGAAACAGCGGTTGCTTGGGCCGTGGCACTGCAAAACCAGCACAAGCCAACTGCCTTGTTGTTGAGTCGTCAAAACCTACCGTACTTGCCCAAAGGCGAGGCTTTGGTTTCCCCTACAGCTGGCGACATCTCTGGCTTGGACGCCATCAACAAAGGGGCCTACGTGTTGGCAGAGCCCACCGAAGTGGGCTTGAAGAAGAAGGCGCAAGCCGTGATCTTGGCCACAGGCTCTGAAGTTCACTTGGCACTCAAAGCACAAGCGCTACTGGCCGAGAAAAAGATTGCCGTGCGCGTGGTGTCTGTGCCCAGCACCACCACCTTTGACCGCCAAAGCGTGGCGTACAAATCGGCTGTTTTGCCTGCCAACTTGCCACGCATTGCGGTAGAGATGGGCTCGACCGACGGTTGGTGGAAATATGGCGTGTCCGCGGTGGTTGGCATTGACACCTACGGTGAGTCGGCACCGGCGCCAGTGCTGTTCAAGCACTTTGGCTTCACCCCTGAAAACGTCGCCGAGACGGTGCAAGCCGTGTTGGCCAAGTAACTGTTTCGCACATTCATTTTTAACTTTAGAAGGGTAATTCCATGGCTATCAAGATCGGTATCAACGGCTTCGGTCGTATCGGACGTATGGTGTTTCGCGCTGCGGTGCAAAACTTCAACGACATCGAAGTGGTTGGCATCAACGACTTGTTGGAGCCTGATTACTTGGCTTACATGCTCAAGTACGACAGCGTGCATGGCCGCTTCAAAGGCGAGGTATCTGTGGACGGCGGCCACTTGGTGGTCAATGGCAAGAAGATTCGCCTGACCCAAGAGCGTGATCCTTCGGCCTTGAAGTGGAACGAGATCGGTGCAGACATCGTGATCGAAGCCACCGGCTTGTTTTTGGACAAGCCTACCGCTGAAAAGCACTTGGCTGCTGGCGCGAAAAAAGTGCTGCTGTCGGCACCCTCCAAGGACGACACCCCCATGTTTGTGTATGGCGTGAACCACACCACCTACGCGGGCCAAGCCATCGTGTCCAACGCTTCATGCACCACCAACTGCTTGGCGCCTGTGGCCAAAGTGTTGAACGACAAATGGGGCATCAAGCGCGGCCTGATGACCACCGTGCACGCCGCCACCGCCACCCAAAAAACCGTGGATGGTCCTTCCAACAAAGACTGGCGCGGCGGACGCGGCATCTTGGAAAACATCATTCCCTCCAGCACGGGTGCAGCCAAGGCCGTGGGCGTGGTGATCCCTGAGCTGAACAAAAAGCTCACAGGCATGTCCTTTCGCGTACCCACCTCAGACGTGTCGGTGGTGGACTTGACGGTTGAGTTGAACAAAGAAGCCTCTTACGCCGAAATTTGCGCCGAGATGAAAGCGCAAAGCTTAGGCGCTTTGAAAGGTGTTTTGGGTTACACCGAAGACAAGGTGGTGGCCACAGACTTCCGAGGCGAGCCATGCACCAGCGTGTTCGACGCAGATGCCGGCATTGCACTGGACAGCACCTTCGTGAAAATCGTCTCGTGGTACGACAACGAGTGGGGCTACTCGAACAAATGTTTGGAGATGGTTCGCGTCATCGCCAAATAATTGTTCTGGCCCAGGCACCCCGTGTGCCCTGGTACCTCAAGGCCCGCGCTTCACCAACGCGGGCTTTTTTTCGCCAGCCAAACTCGATTCTTTCTCCTTGATTTGACACGCGGCCCGTCATGCCAGCGACAAAGGCGCCCCAAAGATGCGCGAAAGCATTTCTTTGGTGCGTTTTTTGCTTTTGTTTGGTGCGCCTATTAAATATGGCGTTTTTTCGCACCAAAAAAGTTCATAAATCAAGGATTCACTCATGGAAGCACTCAAACAGGGCGCCGATGCGCTATTCATTCTGCTCGGAGCCATCATGGTGCTGGCCATGCATGCCGGCTTTGCTTTTTTGGAGTTGGGCACTGTTCGCAAAAAAAACCAAGTCAATGCACTTGTAAAAATTTTGGTTGATTTCAGCATGTCAACCGTGGCTTATTTTGTGGTTGGCTACAGTGTTGCTTATGGCGCAAGTTTCATGGTGGGTGCGGAAACATTGGCCGAGAAAAACGGATATGAACTTGTGAAGTTCTTTTTCTTGTTGACTTTCGCGGCCGCCATACCCGCCATCATTTCAGGAGGCATTGCTGAGCGCGCCAAGTTTTGGCCCCAACTCATCGCAACAGCAGTGATCGTGGGCTTTGTCTATCCCTTTTACGAGGGCATCGCGTGGAACCAGCATTTTGGTTTTCAAGCTTGGCTCAAAACCACCACGGGTGAGGAGTTCCATGATTTCGCGGGCTCGGTGGTCGTACATGCCGTTGGCGGGTGGATTGCTTTAGCTGCCGTTTTGCTTTTGGGGGCAAGAAGTAACCGTTACCGCAAAGATGGCGCAATCTCCGCGCATCCCCCTTCGAGCATTCCCTTTCTTGCGTTGGGTGCCTGGATCCTCATGGTGGGGTGGTTTGGATTCAATGTGATGAGCGCTCAAACATTGGACAAAATTTCAGGTTTAGTGGCCGTGAATTCACTCATGGCGATGGTGGGCGGCACTCTGATGGCCTTGCTTCTGGGTAAAAACGACCCCGGCTTTGTCCACAACGGCCCACTTGCAGGTTTGGTGGCTGTCTGCGCGGGCTCCGATGTGATGCATCCCATGGGCGCTCTTGTTGTCGGTGGTGTAGCTGGGGCTATTTTTGTGGTCATGTTCACCCTCACACAAAACAAGTGGCGCATCGACGATGTGCTGGGGGTCTGGCCTTTGCATGGCGTGTGCGGCACATGGGGCGGTATTGCTGCTGGCATTTTTGGAACCACTGCTCTGGGTGGACTGGGAGGCGTCAACTTGTATGCCCAAATTGCAGGCACGGCTTTAGGTGTTTGTTGGGCCCTGATTGCGGGCTTTGTTGTTTATGGTCTTTTGAAGATCGCGTTGGGTTTGCGCATGAGCCAAGAGGAAGAGTTTGAGGGCGCAGACCTGTCCATTCACAAGACCAGCGGGACCCCTGAACACGAAACGAGCTGGTAAGCGGCATGAATTGTGGTTTTTTGACACATGAAATGATGCAAATACAGGTAAACGCTTGGTTTTAGTGATCACTTGTGCTCCATAATGGTCTTTGCTGTGTTGGCGCTTGCGCCTGCACAGTGTGTTTGGTGATCGGTCAGTTTCGCGCCACCGCTTTGGTTGCGTTGTGCATTCGGGACTCCATCGCTTGTTTTTTGTGTTTTAAGGAGTCCCTTTCATGGGCAATAAACTGTACGTCGGCAATTTGCCGTATTCGGTACGCGACAGCGATCTTGAGCAGTCTTTCGGACAGTTCGGTACTGTGACCAGCGCCAAAGTCATGATGGAGCGCGATACAGGTCGTTCCAAAGGTTTTGGATTTGTGGAAATGGGCAGCGATGCCGAAGCCCTTGCTGCTGTTGAAGGCATGAACGGCGCACCTTTGGGTGGCCGCAGCCTGGTGGTCAACGAAGCCCGTCCGATGGAGGCTCGTCCTCCACGCACTGGTGGCGGTGGCTACGGTGGTGGTGGTGGTGGTGGCGGCTACGGTGGCGGCGGTCGTGAAGGCGGCGGCGGCGGCGGCGGTTTCCGTAGCCCATACGGTGGCGGCGGTCGCGAAGGCGGCGGCGGCGGCCGCAGTGGTGGCGGTGGCGGTGGCCGCGGCGGCTTTGGTGGCGGTGGCAACAGCTACTGATCTACCCTGACTCCCTGATAAGCCACACTGGTTCACTGTGTAAATAGATTTCAGTGTGCTTGCGTAAAAATGCCCCGTCCCCGGGGCATTTTTCATTGATCGATTAGCACAGTGACGTATCCAAATAAGCGGCTTGACTGTGTGATGCTTTTTTGAACTTATGCCTATTGAGGCTTTGGTTTTCTAGCTGCCAGGGTCCCGTGCACTCGCCCTTGGAGTTGCAGCACCCGGTCTAAATTGTCGTACACCAAATGATCCGCGGTGAATCGATCCTGCGCCCCTCGTACTAACTCCACGGGCAAGTGGGTACGAATGATTTCCGTATTGGCAAAGAGGTGCAAAAACTCACTGTGCAATTCGCTACGTGGTTGCGTCTCCATGGTGCTCATTTTGACCGCGTCTCGAATTAAAACGGCGTTTTCAAACAGTTGCACTTCTGACCCGTCGGCGTTGATCACAGCACGCATCGCTCGTGCCGTTGTCACCCGGCCTTCTTTGGATATGGCTCGAATTCGGGGTTGTTCAATTTCGAGAGTGTCCGTGTCAGGGAAATGTCTTCCTTGCGTTCCGACCATCTCACTTTTGAGTCGCCCGTGCTGATCGAAGATTTTGAGCGAAAAATCCCGCATGAAATAGTCTGGCGCATGCTGGGGCTCGGCGGCATGCGTAATTTCTGCCACGGTTGGCGTGTTTCGCACCAACCAATAGGTCGCCAACGCCATCAGCCCCATCAAAATAATGGGCAAATAAACGCTGAAGCGGTCCCACATCTGGCGCACGCGCATCCACCAAGAAGCCCCACGCGGCACAACACTCATGCCACATAGCCTCGCCATAAATCAGCATAGCGGCCAGAGGCGACCAAAATCAGATCACACAATTCGCGCGCAGCGCCGTATCCCCCGCCTTGTTGGGTCACATGGTGTGCAATGGCTTTGACCTCTGCATGCGCATTGCTCGGGGCACAAGCAAAAGAAACTCTCAGCATCAATGCCAAATCGGGCCAATCGTCACCCATTGCTGCTGCCTGTGACCAATCCAAGCCCAGGGTCTGCAAAACCTGTGCTGCGGCTGGCGCCTTGTCTTCGGTACCGTAATGAACGTGCTCTATGCCTAAGGCTTTCAATCGCGTGCGCAATGGGGCGCTGTCGCGCCCGGTGATCACAGCGGGTGTTATGCCTACCCGCTGAAGCATTTTCAATCCATGCCCATCCAGTGTCGAAAAGCGCTTGATGGTTTCACCTGCTTCGGTGAAATACAAGCCCCCATCCGTGAGAACGCCGTCTACATCAAAAAAAACCACTTTTATCCCTTGGGCCTTCAGCAACAAGGCGGGTTCGAAAGAAAGAGCGGGCGTCGTTGGAAATGGGGTCGACATGATCAGATCACTTTGGCACGCATCAAATCGTTGGTGTTGATGGCACCACACAACAATCCATGGTCATCTATCACCAACACGCTGGTGATACGGTGCAACTCCATCAGCTCAGCGGCTTCAGCCGCAAGCGCATGGGCACGTACCGTGCGGGGTAAAACATGCATGACTTGCTCAGCGGTGAGACTGCGCATATCCATGCCTTTTTCTATCAATCGGCGCAAATCGCCATCGGTAAAAATACCCAACACTTTGCCCTGCGCATCCGCAATGGCAGAGGCTCCCAACCCTTTGGCGCTCATCTCACGCATCAAATCACTGAAGCTGGCTGTTGGCAAAACACTTGGAACAGCCTCGCCTTTGCGCATCACATCGCTCACGTGGGTGAGCAAACGGCGGCCCAAAGCACCTCCTGGATGAGATCGTGCAAAGTCTTCTGCTTTGAACCCGCGCGCGTCCAGCAACGCAACGGCCAAAGCGTCGCCCAACGCCATCTGGGCTGTGGTGCTCGCTGTTGGGGCCAGATTCAAGGGACAGGCTTCTTTGGTCACCCCGCTGTCGAGCACGATATCGGCATGAAGGGCCAAGGTCGACTCAACTCCCCCGGTCATGGCAATCAAAGGTACGCCTTGGCGCTTGAGAACGGGCAAGATGGCAGAGAGTTCTTCGCTTTCACCGCTGTTGGAGATAGCAATCACCAAGTCGCTATCCTTGACCATCCCTAGATCGCCATGGCTGGCCTCAGCTGGATGAACAAACATAGCCGGCGTTCCGGTTGACGCCAAGGTCGCCGTGAGTTTGCGGCCAATGTGGCCACTCTTGCCCATGCCCATGACCACCACGCGCCCGCGTACGTTCAAAATAGCCCGCACAGCTTGAACAAAGCTTGAAGTCAAGCGCTTACGCAGCTGGCGCACAGCATCGGCTTCAATTTCAAGCGTTTCATGCGCCAGTGCCAACACACGTTGCTCGTCCAACGCGCCCAGCTGTGTTGCATGATCTGTGGGAATATTCATGGTTGAATTTTATCGGTCCGTTGATATTCACTTGCCAATACAAAAGCTGGAAAAAATCACGCCCAACAAATCATCGGAAGTGAACTCCCCCGTGATGCCATTGAGTGCGTTTTGTCCAAGGCGCAATTCTTCAGCCAAAACGTCCAAGGCAGGCGTGTGAGCATTCAAGCACGCTCTGGCTTGCTCCAGGTGTATCTCCACCGTCCTCAACGCTTGAACATGCCGTTCTCGGGCCATGAACACACCCTCCGCGCTGCCTGACTGCCATCCGACAAACTCTAAAAGTTTTTTTCTTAACTCTGTCAAACCTTGCCCGGTCTTGGCGGACATGCTCACGCCATCTCGTGTTACCTCTCTCAGCTTGCTGGCATCGCACACATCGGCCTTGTTCCACAAATGCAAGACTGGGACGTGACGCGCCAAGGCACCAGCCAGCTTGGCCTGAATGTTTGCTTCAGCCTGCTGATAGGCAGGGTCTTGATCGCGCGTGAGGTCATGCAAAAACAACACGGCATCGGCGTGAACAATTTGCTCCCACGCCCGGGCCATGCCAATGCGCTCGACCTCGTCCACTTCTGGGTGATCACGCAAACCCGCCGTGTCCACGACATGCAGAGGGACCCCCTCAATTTGGATGGTTTGTTGAACCACATCGCGGGTGGTTCCCGCAATCGGCGTGACGATCGCCAACTCACAGCCGGCCAACGCGTTGAGCAAAGAGCTTTTGCCAGCATTGGGCTGTCCTGCAATCACCACGCGAATGCCTTCTCGCAGCAGGGCGCCTTGGCGGGTGCGCACCAACACATCCAAGAGTTTGTCTTGCAAGCGCGCCAGTTGTCCGGCGGCGTCGGCTTGTTGTAAAAAGTCAATGTCTTCTTCTGGGAAGTCGAGCGTCGCCTCAACGAGCATGCGCAAATGAATGAGTGCATCGCGCAAATGATGAATCTCAGCTGAAAACTCTCCCGTCAGAGAGCGCGTGGCGCTGCGTGCCGCGGCTTCAGTGCTCGCGTCAATCAAATCTGCCACAGCCTCAGCCTGCGCCAAATCAAGCTTGTGGTTCAAAAACGCACGTTGGGTGAATTCTCCAGGTAAGGCCAACCGTAAGCCCGGCAAAAGTGGGGCGGCACCCCCCTGTGTGCCCGCTGCCATCTCTAGACAGCGTCCCAACAACAATTGAAGAACCACCGCTCCGCCGTGGCCCTGGAGCTCCAGCACATCCTCTCCGGTGTAGCTGTTGGGCGCGACAAAGTACAAGGCCAACACATGGTCAATCGCGAGCCCATGTCCATCTTTGACCGGCAAATACGTGGCCTCACGTGCTTTGAGTTCGCGTCCGCACACCGCCTTCACCAGTGGCAGGAGCGCCTTTCCGCTCAGTCGCACGATCCCAACCGCGCCACGCCCAGGCGCAGTTGCAATGGCAATGATGGGGGCGTCGTGTTGTGACAGCATGGTTTGGCTTCTCTTGAAAAAACCCCGCCATCCAAAAGAACAGCGGGGTTTAAGGCCAGCGAAATGATGGTTTTAAAACTTAGGCAAATTGAACTGCGGCGGCACACCCATGCGCGTATTGATGATCCATTGCTGCGCAATAGACAAGACGTTGTTGGTGATCCAATACAACACCAAGCCCGCGGGGAAGAAGAAAAACATGACGCTGAACGCCAAGGGCATGATCCACATCATTTTGGCTTGCATCGGATCTGGTGGGGCAGGATTGAGGGCTGTTTGCAACATCGTGGTCAGCGTCATCACCAGGGGCAAGATGAAGAACGGATCTGGTGCGGCCAAATCATGAATCCACCCAATCCACGGTGCGTTGCGCATCTCCACGGTTGAAAGCAAAACCCAATAAAGCGCAATGAACACGGGGATCTGAATGGCTATGGGTAGGCAGCCACCCATGGGGTTGACTTTCTCTTCGCGATAGATTTTCATCATCTCCATCTGCATTTGTTGCGGATTGTCTTTGAGTCGTTCACGCATTTCCGTGATGCGCGGATTCACAGCTTTCATCTTGGCCATGCTTTTGTAAGCATGTGCATTCAACCAATAAAAGCCGGCTTTGAGCAGCACCACCAAAGCCACGATAGACCAACCCCAGTTGTTCAAAATGCCATTGAGCTTATCCACCAACCAGTAAAGGGGCTTAGCCAGGATGGTGAGCCAGCCATAATCTTTTACCAATTCCAGACCTGGATAAAGCGCTTCGAGTTTTTTCTCTTCTTGCGGTCCTGCAAAGAAACGTGATTCCACTGTTTTGGTCGTGCCTGGTGCGATGGTTTCAACAGGCGCGATCATGCCAACGGAATACAAATTGGTGTCGATCTTGCGCATGAAGTTTTCGCGCTTCGTGCCATCTGGAAGAAGCCATGCGCTGGCAAAGTAATGCTGCACCATCGCAACGTAGCCATCGTTGCTTTGTTTTTGAAATTCCAGTTTGTCTTTTTCAATGTCTTTGAATTCGACTTTTTGGTATTTCTTTTCCCCAGTGAAAACTGCGGGCCCCGTGAAAGTTGAGTAAAAAGAAGACTCACCATCGGGCTTGTTGCCATCGCGCACCAATTGGTAATACAACTGGAGCGAAACCGCTTGATTGCTGGTGTTGATGATCTCGTGCTTAACCGCCATGTCGTAATCGCCAGGCTTGAGTGTGTAAGTCTTGACCAGCTTGACACCATTTTCAATGGGCGACTCAAAAACGACCGACAAGTCCTTGTCCTGCGCTTCAAGTTTGCGAGGACCAGGACGAAGTGTCATGATTGTTTTGTGCGTTGGGAAAACTGTGCCAGATGCGCTCGCAATAAGCCCAGTTTGTGCCAGATACACACGGTCTTTGCTGTCATCCAACAGAACTTCGTTTTGGCTTGGATGGTGAACATCAATGTGCTTGCGCAGCTCAGCGCGCGACAGCGTTCCCCCTTCGGTGTCAAACGTGAGTTTGAGTACATCCGTGAGAATTTCCACTTTTTCTTTGCTCGCCTGGCTTTGTGAAGCCGTGACAGGCAGGCTGGCCGCCGAGGCCAATGGCGCCACCACAGCGCTAGGTACGGAAGCCGCACCGGTTGCATTTGAGGCCGCCTGCAGTGTGGCGGTTTGTGATGCGGGCGTTGGGAAAAAGGTGGCCTTATGCCCGTTGTATACCTGCCATTGATCCCACAGCAAAACCATGGAAAAACCAAAAATCACCCACAAAATGGTGCGGCGAATGTCGTTCATGAAGTTTTCTTTCCGGAGTTGGAAGATGACAAAAAAGTAAAAATTTTCAGCTCTTGAGGCACTGGGTCATGTCCGCCAAGACACCAAGGGTGACAACGCCCCAAACGTTTGAGTGTCAAATAAGCGCCAGGTGCTGCACCGTGAGTGGTCAAAGCTTGCAAAGCGTAGACAGAACAGGTGGGTTCAAAACGGCACGCCGTTCCCAACCAAGGGCTCAACAAAAGACGATATGCTTGAACGCAGCGGATCAAAAAGGTCTGCATCATGTCACAGCAATCTTCTCAAACAATTGTGTCAGCTCTGCTCTGACGGCCTGCTTGAGCGCCAGTGAAGAGGCACTCACGAAATGTTTGCGATCAAATCCTGTCCTAAGCCGTACCACATAAGCCGTAGGTTTGAGACGCCCCTTGAGTGATGTACAGACATGGTGAATTTGTCTTTTGATCAGATTGCGCGTCACAGCATGCTTGGCCCAACGTTTTGGTGTGACAGCGCCAAGCATCAAGACACCTTCAGCAAACAGGGCCGGGGTTTTTTCAAACCCAGGCCCTGTGGAGGCTTTGTCGGGATGCCGCCATTCGTGCAAAACAAAATGTGACGTCCTTGACACCGTACTCGCTGCCATGACCGCTTGAAACTCTGACCACTGCTTCAGACGTTCCACGGCATGCAGCTCGCGGGCCTGTTCAGGGGCCAAAGATTAAACTGCCAAGCGCTTACGGCCTTTGGCACGGCGCGCATTGATGACCGCACGGCCACCGCGGGTTTTCATGCGTACCAAGAAACCATGGGTGCGGGCGCGACGGGTTTTAGAAGGCTGGTAAGTGCGTTTCATGTTGATTCCAAATATCTGAACCCTGATGATCAGGGAAACCGACGATTATCTCAAATTTTTATCCCGCACACAAGCCCTGTTTGCCGTCTACCTTTTAGGTTAATTTTTTAGCCTTCAAATATTTTCACCTTCTGTGGATAATTTTTTGATAAAGTGCTGTTTCTCGTGCTTTTACACATAGCTATCCACAGAAAGAATCATGACTCAGGGATCTTCCCCTTCCAGCCATCTTGACCATTTACCCGATGGTTCTGGCGATGGATTATGGCAAGCATGTGTTGACCAATTGGCACAAGAACTACCCGAACAACAGTTCAACACATGGATCAAACCTTTGGTTGCAACGGTTGCACAAGACCTCAGTCGAGTCGTAGTTCTCGTTGGAAATCGCTTCAAACTTGACTGGATTCGCGCCCAATATGCAAACCGTATCTCTGCCATCTTGCATCAAATGTATGGGCAACCCGTTCAGCTTGAGTTAGCAATCACTCCTAAAGAATCTCCAATCAGATCTCGACCTGTTTCCTTTTCACAGGAGCTAGAGTCTTTGCCTGAGAGTTTGATTGGATTGGAAGAAACAGCACCCAGTGGACCCAGAACAAGGCTCAATACTGCCTTGACATTTGAGAGTTTGGTTGAAGGCACAGCCAATCGCATGGCGCGTGCTGCAGCGATGCATGTGGCAACCATGCCTGGTCAACTTTACAACCCTCTGTTCATTTATGGTGGCGTTGGATTGGGCAAGACTCACTTGGTCCATGCCGTTGGTAACAAGCTTTTGGCGGAACGCCCAGATGCCAAGGTTTTATACATTCACGCAGAACAATTTGTATCTGATGTGGTTAAAGCTTACCAGCGTAAAACATTTGACGAATTCAAAGAGCGCTACCACTCACTGGATCTGTTGCTAATTGATGATGTTCAATTTTTTGCCAACAAAGAAAGAACACAAGAAGAATTCTTCAACGCTTTCGAAGCTTTATTGGCCAAGAAGTCACACATTGTGATGACAAGTGACACCTATCCCAAAGGTTTATCTGATATCCATGAGCGCTTGGTATCACGTTTTGATGCTGGTTTGACGGTCGCTATTGAACCTCCTGAACTTGAAATGCGTGTTGCCATCTTGATCAGCAAAGCGCGCAATGAAGGGACTGAGATGCCCGAGGAAGTCGCTTTTTTTGTAGCGAAAAATGTCCGCTCAAACGTTCGCGAACTTGAAGGTGCACTTCGAAAAATTTTGGCATATTCACGTTTCAACCAAAAAGAAATTTCGATTCAACTCGCGCGCGACGCTTTGCGTGACTTGTTGTCAATTCAGAATCGACAAATTTCTGTGGAAAACATTCAAAAGACAGTGGCTGACTATTACAAGATCAAAGTTGCTGATATGTATTCAAAAAAACGTCCTGCTTCGATTGCCAGACCCAGGCAAATTGCCATGTACCTTGCAAAAGAACTGACCCAAAAGAGTTTGCCTGAGATTGGCGAGTTATTTGGAGGCAGAGACCACACAACCGTGCTTCATGCAGTGCGAAAAATAACTGCTGAGCGCTTGCAATTGACAGAACTCAACCAACAACTTCATGTGCTTGAACAAACTCTCAAGGGCTAAATTGACCCTGTACAAAGTTGTGGATGAATTTTGAACAACTGACAAGTTATCCACAGACAGTTGCAAATTTAAAAAGTTATCCAATTTTATGAAGCACTCCAAATCAGGCTTGCCAACACCTTTGAAAGCATCTCAAGTGCTTGAAAAAAAAGAGGAAAATACAGTTGTCCACAGAAACATGCTGTGCTTATCTACTACTACTAATTTAAATTAAGAAAACAAGAGGAAACCATGATCGTTTTGAAGGCTACCCAAGACAAGGTACTTGCAGTCTTGCAATCCGTTGCAGGGATCGTTGAACGTCGTCACACCTTGCCTGTTTTGGCCAATGTACTGATTCGTAAAACAGGCGGGTCTTTGCAATTAACGACAAGTGATTTGGAAATTCAAATTCGCACGACCGCAGAACTTGATGGTGATGCAGGAAACTTCACCACCACGGTAGGCGCACGAAAGCTCATTGATATTTTGCGAACCATGCCATCTGATCAAACCGTCAGTTTGGAATCGAACCAAAGCAAGCTGATCCTCAAGGGAGGAAAAAGCCGTTTCACTTTGCAAACGTTGCCTGCAGAGGATTTTCCTTTGGTTCAAGAAGCAGCAGCATTCGGCGCTTCTTTCAGCGTCCCCCAAAAAACCTTGAAAGACTTGTTGCAGCAAGTGTCTTTTGCAATGGCGATCCATGACATTCGTTACTACCTCAATGGAATTTTGTTTGTCGCTGAAGGAAAACAACTCAGTTTGGTTGCCACCGATGGTCATCGCTTGGCTTATGCCTCGGCAACGTTAGAGATTGAGGTTCCTCGACAAGAAGTCATCTTGCCTAGAAAAACAGTGCTAGAAATGCAACGCCTTTTGAGCGACAAAGAAGGTGCCATTGAGATGCAGTTTGCCAGCAACCAGGCAAAATTTAGCTTTGATGGCATGGAGTTTGTGTCCAAGCTGGTGGAGGGGAAGTTCCCCGATTACAACCGTGTCATTCCAAAGAATCACAAAAACACCATCACACTCGGTCGTACAGCATTGTTGGCAACTTTGCAACGTACGGCCATCTTGACCAGTGAAAAATTCAAAGGCGTTCGCTTGAACTTAGAAACCGGTGTTCTGCGTGTGGCATCAAGCAACGCAGAGCAAGAAGAAGCAGTCGATGAACTTGAGATTGACTATGCCGGGGATGCCATTGAAATTGGTTTTAACGTGACGTATTTGATAGATGCGCTCACCAACATGGACCAAGACATGGTTCAAATTGATCTAGCCGACTCCAACAGCTCAGCGCTGATCACCATTCCAGACAACACAACGTTCAAATATGTTGTGATGCCAATGCGCATCTAAGTTGCGGTTTCCCTTATTTTTCTGATAGATCACGCAAGGCCAGAAACTTTGCGAACTAAGACTTTCCATGACTGAACCCATTCCAAATACCACCAATCAAGAAGCGTCTACTGAGGGCTATGGTGAAGGATCGATTCAAATCCTTGAAGGACTTGAGGCTGTACGCAAGCGTCCAGGCATGTACATCGGTGACACATCCGACGGCACAGGCTTGCACCATTTGGTATTTGAAGTTGTTGATAACTCGATTGACGAAGCGCTTGCCGGCCATTGCGATGACATTGTGGTCACCATTCACAGTGACAATTCCATCAGTGTGACTGACAACGGGCGTGGCATACCGACAGGCGTCAAGATGGATGATAAGCACGAGCCCAAACGAAGTGCCGCAGAAATTGCTCTGACCGAACTGCACGCAGGCGGAAAATTCAACCAGAACAGTTACAAAGTTTCTGGTGGTTTGCACGGCGTGGGGGTGTCGTGTGTGAATGCTTTGTCCAAATCATTGCGCTTGATTGTCCGTCGTGAGGGCAAAGTGCACACCTTGGAATTTGCCAAAGGCTTCGTTCAAAACCGTTTGATTGAAGTTGTCAATGGTGTTGAGGTTTCTCCCATGAAGGTCACGGGAGAAACAGAAAAGCGTGGCACTGAAGTTCACTTCCTGCCAGATGTAGAAATCTTCACCCAAAACAGTGACTTTCATTACGAAATTTTGAGCAAACGCTTGCGAGAACTCAGTTTCTTGAACAACGGTGTGCGAATTCGTTTGCTTGATGAACGTACCGGCAAAGAAGACGATTTTTCAGGTGCGGGCGGTGTCAAAGGGTTTGTGGACTTCATCAACTCGGGCAAAAAAGTTTTGCACCCCAATGCGTTTTATGCCGAAGGTGAACGTCCAGCTGATACCTATGGTGGTATTCCTGGCACCAGCATTGGTGTTGAAGTGGCGATGCAATGGAATGATGGTTACAACGAAAGCGTGCTTTGCTTTACCAACAACATTCCTCAACGCGACGGTGGAACCCACTTGACGGGTTTGCGTGCAGCCATGACCCGTGTGATCAACAAGTACATCGAAGAACATGACTTTGCCAAGAAGGCCAAAGTTGAAGTTTCTGGCGATGACATGCGCGAAGGCTTGTGCTGTGTGCTGTCGGTCAAAGTGCCTGAGCCCAAATTCAGCAGCCAAACCAAAGACAAATTGGTTTCCAGCGAGGTGCGTGCCCCGGTTGAGGACATCGTCGCCAAGACATTGACGGATTATTTGCAAGAACGACCCAATGACGCCAAGATCATTTGCGGCAAGATTGTCGACGCAGCGCGTGCGCGTGAAGCGGCACGCAAAGCCAGAGAAATGACACGTCGCAAAGGGGTTTTGGACGGCATGGGCTTACCTGGCAAATTGGCCGATTGCCAGGAGAAAGACCCAGCCTTGTGCGAAATCTACATCGTTGAGGGTGACTCCGCAGGAGGTTCTGCCAAGCAGGGACGTGACCGCAAATTCCAAGCTATTTTGCCTTTGCGGGGCAAGATTTTGAACGTGGAAAAAGCACGTTACGAAAAGCTGTTGACCAGCAATGAAATTTTGACGCTTATCACGGCTTTGGGTACTGGAATTGGCAAAGCGAGTGCGGAATCCGGCAAGTCAGCTACCGATGATTTCAACGTTGAAAAACTGCGCTACCACCGCATCATCATCATGACCGACGCTGACGTCGACGGCGCTCATATTCGCACCTTGTTGCTGACGTTCTTTTACCGTCAGATGCCTGAGTTGGTAGAGCGCGGACACATCTACATTGCCCAACCACCGCTTTACAAAGTCAAAGTAGGAAAAGAAGAGCAATACCTCAAAGACGGTCCTGCGCTGGACACCTTTTTGTTGCGCATTGCGCTCAAAGACGCGAGCATCACCACGGGTGGTGCCAATGCTCAAACCTTGAGTGGTGACACATTGGCCGAATTGGCGCGCAAACATCAACTGGCAGAAGCAGTCATCGCACGTCTGAGCGGTTTCATGGATGCAGAGGCATTGCGTGCCATGGCTGACGGGGTATCGGTCAATTTGGACACAGTGGCCCAAGCAGAGGCGTCGGCCGTGGCCATGCAAGCCAAGTTGCGTGAGTTGGGCAGCGGCTCGGAGGCTTCCGGCGAATTTGATGCGCGTACGGACAAACCCATTTTGCGCATCAGTCGCAGTCACCATGGTAATGTCAAGAGCAGTGTCATCACACAAGATTTTGTGCATGGCGCCGACTATGCTGCCTTGGCCGAAGCGGCCCAAACCTTCCGTGGTTTGCTCAGCGAAGGCTCTCGTGTTCAGCGTGGTGAGGGCGAGAAAGCCAAAGAAGAAAAAGTCAGCGATTTCCGTCAAGCTATGCGTTGGTTGATTGCCCAGGCCGAGCACGCAACGGCACGACAGCGTTACAAGGGCTTGGGTGAAATGAACCCTGCGCAACTTTGGGAAACCACTATGGACCCGAATGTGCGTCGTTTGTTGCGTGTACAAATCGACGACGCGATCGAGGCTGATCGCGTGTTCACCATGCTCATGGGTGATGAGGTCGAGCCCCGTCGCCACTTCATTGAAAGCAATGCTCTGCGCGCGGCCAACATCGACATTTAATTGGATCTGCCGGCGGGGCCTTGGCCCATGCGAGCCCTGTTGTGGGGTTCGCGTGGCAAGGTTTCAGCATCAAAAACCTTTTGCTGTTCGGTTGACAGCTGGCCATAGAACAGCTTGATGGCTTCGCCACGCTGCTTCATGTGGTTTTGCATCTCTGCTTGGTGCGCCTCATGGAACGACATCACTTTGTCTATACGCTCTGGCGTGGACAGTTTGGACAAGGCTTCACGTTCCACACCCGCCATCGGTGGCACGACAGGGGGCTTCATGGCCGTCACGAAGCTGTTCCATGCGGGTTCTTGGTTGCTGTTGAGTTTGAGTTTATTTTTAAGTTCTTGCTGCCTTGCTTGCCACCGATGGGTCATGTGCGGGTGCTCTACCATGCCGTCGGAAGGCCCTCCCATACCGCCCATGGGTTGGGCTTGGGCAGCGAGGCTGAGCGTCAGGCTCAGTCCCGCCAGTGTGGCTGCAAAGGTCAAGCGTGAAGGGATGAAACGGGTCATGACAAAGTCCTTTGAAACAAGAAGCGACATGCTTCTATCAACCACAGACTGTGCGTGGCACATGTGTCACCAATTTGTGGAACGCGACCAGTTACGTAAAGTTTTGTAGCTCAACCCATCAAGCCGGCGCGAAAGTCGTCTACCGCCTGCGCCAACTCCTCCCGTGTGTTCATCACAAACGGGCCGTATTGCGCAATCGGTTCATGCAAGGGTTTGCCAGCGATCAAAATAGCACGCGTGCCGGCTTGGCCACGTAATACCACGCAGTTGCCGCCATTGCTCAATATTGCCATGCGCTTTGCGGGCACCGCCGTTTGAACGTCTCTTGCTACAACGTCTAACCCGCCACGGTACACATAAAGAAACGCATGGTGTGTGGAAGGAATCTCTTGTTCCAGCACCACACCTTCGTGCGCGGGGAAATGCATATCGAGATACAGCGGCTCGGTTTGCTCGCGTGTCACGGCCCCGCTGACCCCGTGGGTCGTACCAGCAATCACCCGCACCAACACCTGCGAAGCCGTGGTGAACTCAGGAATATCTGCACTTTGAATGTCTCGGTACCAGGGTTCACACATCTTGTTCTTGGCAGGCAGGTTGAGCCAGAGTTGAAACCCTTCCATCGCCCCTTCTTCTTGCTCTGGCATTTCACTGTGTACCAACCCGCGCCCGGCCGTCATCCACTGCACACCACCGTTTTGCAGCAGGCCTTCATGGCCGCCACTGTCACGGTGTCTCATGCGCCCCGCAATCATGTAGGTCACGGTTTCAAAGCCACGGTGTGGGTGGTTGGGAAAGCCAGCGATGTAGTCATCGGGCTTGTCACTGCCAAATGCATCAAGCATCAAAAATGGGTCCAAGCGCTGCTGCAAGTCATTTGAAAGCACCCGCGTCAGCCGAACGCCCGCGCCGTCTTGCGTGTCTTGGCCTCTCACCAAGCGTTCCACACCGCGTGCTTGTGAAATCGTGTTCATGTGACTTGGTACCCTTCTTCAACCATGACGTGTGCCAAGTCTTTACGGGGGAGCGTGCTCTCGACATCGACTTTGTCGTGTGCACGGTCAACCTCTACCTTGGCGTGGGGGTCCAGTCGCAACACGGCTTTTTTCACCGCCATCTCGCAGTGAGCGCAAGTCATGCCTTGTACTTGAAATGTGTGATTCATCCGTTTCTCCTTGACTAGGGAGTAAGCTTAACGCTTATGAGCGATACCACCTGTGACATTGGCATTGGCGGCATGACTTGCGCCTCGTGCGTGAGCCGTGTAGAGCGTGCCATTGCCAAGTTGCCAGGTGTCTCAGGCGTCAGTGTCAACTTGGCCACCGAGTCCGCCCACGTGGTTTGGCATGAACCCGAACCCAGCCACGAAGCCCGACTGCGTCGTGCGGTGCGCGATGCCGGTTACGAACCCCTGGTGCCGGAGCACCTCGAACAACAAGCGAGGGGGCCGTGGGTGGGGTTTTCTCCGGTGTTCACGGGCTTGGTGCTGAGCTTGCCCTTGGTCTTGCCTATGTTGGGCGAAGCGTTGGGACGGCACTGGATGCTGCCCGCATTGTGGCAATTTTTGTTGGCTACGCCAGTGCAATTTGTGTTGGGTGCACGGTTTTACAGGGCGGGCTGGCATGCCTTATTGGCGGGTACTGGCAACATGGATTTGCTGGTGGCCTTGGGCACCACGGCCGGATGGGCCTTGTCAGTGTGGCTGTGGTGGTCGGCTTCAAAGGGTGCCATGGTGCACTTGTATTTCGAGGGCTCGGCCGTGGTCATCACGTTGGTGTTGATGGGCAAGTGGTTGGAAGCACGCGCCAAACGCCAAACCACCGACGCCATTCGCGCGTTGCATGCCTTGCGCCCCGAGCGTGCGCGCGTGGTCGGGCCTGACGGCGAGCAAGACATTCCCATTGAAGAGCTGTTGGTCGGTGACCGTGTGGTGGTTTTGCCGGGCGAACGTGTCCCCGCCGATGGTCTGGTGCTCGAAGGGGATTCTCAGCTGGACGAATCCATGCTCACCGGCGAGCCGTTGCCTGTGCCCAAGGGTGTTGGAGCCCGAATAACGGGTGGCAGCATCAACGGTGAAGGGCGCTTGGTCATGCAGGTCTCGGCCACCGGAACCACCACCGTGTTGGCCCACATCATCCGCTTGGTAGAAGACGCGCAATCGGCCAAGGCCCCCATTCAACGTTTGGTCGATCAAGTCTCCGCCGTGTTTGTGCCCGTGGTGCTGGTGTTGGCCCTCTTCACCTTGGGGGCATGGTGGTGGAGCGGCCACAGCGTCGAACTGTCGCTGATTCATGCCGTGGCCGTGTTGGTCATTGCCTGTCCGTGTGCCCTGGGGTTGGCTACGCCGGCCGCCATCATGGCGGGCACGGGCGTGGCGGCCAAGCATGGCATCTTGATCAAAGACGTCCAAGCTCTGGAGGTGGCCCACAGTGTGGACACGGTGGCCTTTGACAAAACAGGCACCCTGACCGTAGGCCAGCCACGCCTGTTGTCACTCATGCCCATTGCGCAAGCATCAGAGGGGGCAGACGATTGGTTGGCCATCGCCGCCAGCTTGCAAAGCGGCAGCGAGCACCCCTTGGCACGAGCGTTGGTGCAGGCAGCCAAAACCGAGAACATCGCCTTTGCCGCCCCACAAGCCGTGCGCGCGGTGCCCGGCTACGGCAGCGAAGGCCAAGTACATGAGCGTGTGTTTTTGCTGGGCAGCTTGCGTTGGATGTCGGCCTTGAACGTGACAAGTTCAGCCATTCAGGTCACCCCCTGGGAGGCGCAAGCCTTGGCCTTGCAGATCCAGGGCGCGACGGTCTCGGTGTTGGTCGAGCGCGTCGGTTTGGGCGACATGGCACAGCTGTTGCCGCGCGCCTTGTTGGCCTTTGGTGACGAGCCCAAGCCCGGCGTGCAAGCGGCCCTGTTGGCCCTGCGCGCACGCGGTTTGCGCTTGGTCATGATCTCTGGTGACAACGCTGGCGCAGCGCGTGCCATGGCACAACGCCTGGGGCTGCACGATGACGAAGTCCACGCAGAGGTATTGCCGGGTGACAAATCGGCCCTGGTGCAGCGTTTGCAGCAGGGTGACAACGGAGCCCGTCGGGTGGTGGCCTTTGTGGGCGACGGCATCAACGACGCGCCGGCGCTTGCCGCAGCAGACGTGGGCATGGCCATGGCCAACCCCAACGGGGGCGGCACCGACGTGGCCATGCAAGCCGCTGGCATCACCCTCATGCGTGGTGACGTGGCCTTGGTGGGCGCGGCGCTGGACATTTCTAGCCGCACTGTGGCCAAGATTCGGCAAAACCTGTTTTGGGCTTTTGCTTACAACGCGGCAGGCATTCCGCTGGCGGCCTTTGGATTTTTAAGCCCGGTGGTTGCAGGTGCGGCCATGGCCTTGAGTTCCGTCAGCGTGATGACCAACGCCTTGTTGCTCAAGCGCTGGTCACCCCATGTTGGGCCGAAAAAACCTCAGTGACCGTTTTGGCCGGGTGGTTTGGGACTGTTAGAAAACCAGGCCACGTACAAAGCGGGCAACACCACCAGGGTCAGCAGCGTGGCAGTGAATAAGCCACCAATCACCACAATCGCTAAGGGACGTTGCGTCTCTGAGCCGATGTCGTGGCTCAGCGCCATCGGCAGCAGGCCCAAAGCAGCCAGCATGGCTGTCATCAGCACGGTGCGCAAGCGCTGTAGGGCGCCCTCTTTCACGGCGTCGATCACGTTCAGGCCGGCATTGCGCAGTTGCTGAAAGACAGACAACATCACCACCCCGTTGAGCACCGCCTGGCCGGACAACGCAATAAAGCCAATGGCCGCAGACACCGACAGTGGGATGCTGAAAATCCACAACGCGACAAAACCACCAATCAAGGCCAAAGGCACGTTGAGCAAAATCAGCCCCGCTGTTTTGAACGAGGCAAACGCATCAAACAACAACACAAAAATCAGCAGCAGCGAAATGGGCACCACCACCGCCAAACGCTGCATGGCGCGCTCTTGGTTTTCAAACTCGCCCGACCAGGTGACAGCGTAGTTGTCGGCAATCGTCACGTTCTTGGCCACACGTGCCTTCATGTCGGCAACGACGGAACCCATGTCACGACCTTTGACAAAAATGCCAATCGCCATGGTCCGACGCCCTGCTTCGCGCGCAATGTTCATGGCGCCACTGGCCTGTCGGATGGTGGCCACGTTTTCGAGGGTGGTGTAGCCACCGCCGGGCATGGCGATCGCCGTTGTGGGCAGGTTGGCGGCTGTGCGCATGTCTCCAGGCAGGCGCACCACCACACTGAATTTGCGTTCACCTTCCCAAATTTGGGTGGTCGCTCGGCCCGCCAATGCCGACTCGATCACGTCTTGAATGTCTCCCACGTTCAGCCCCAAGCGTGAGGCGCGGTCGCGGTCAATGTCGATCACCAGCTGAGGCACTTCGCCCAAGCGGTCTATCTCGGCGCGTTGCACGCCTTGCACTTGTTTGAACTCACGTTGCATCGCCTCGGTCGTGCGACGCAACTCGGTCAAGTCGTCCCCCGAGACCTTGACCACAATCTGTCCCTTGATTTGTGAAATCGACTCCAGCACGTTGTCGCGAATGGGCATTGAGAACGCCGGGTCCACGCCTGGAATGATGGCCAACTTTTCGTCCATCTCTTCAATCAACAAGTCGCGCGTCATGCTTTTGCGCCATTCTTCGACCGGCTTCACGTCGACAAACACCTCGGCCATGCTCAGGGTTTTGGGGTCGGTGCCGTCTTCGGGTTGACCGGCTTTGGACACCACGGTGCGCACTTCGGGGATGGTCAATAACTGAATGCGCGCTTTGCGCAAAATTTTGGATGCTTCTTCTTGCGATACGCTGGCAGGCATGTCCCAGTTGACCCAGAAGGTACCCTCGTTGAGCTCGGGCAAAAACTCCGACCCCAGGTGGGCTGCCGCCACAACGGACAGCGCGAAACAACCCAGTGCAACTGTGACGACTTTGCGGGGCTTCTCGATGGCCCAGTCCAGCAACGGGGTGTACACCTGTTTGGCCCACGCCACTAGGCGGTTGTCGCCGTGTGGAATGCCTTTGCGCAGCATCCAGTAGGCGAGCAAGGGCACCAGGGTGAGCGAAAAAATCAGCGCGCCAACCAAGGCGGTGGTCACCGACAAAGCCATCGGTTGGAAGATGCGACCCTCATGGCGTTGCAACGCAAAAATCGGGATGTGCGCCGCAATGATGATCAACATCGAGAACAAGGTGGGACGCCCCACTTCGTTGGCGGCGTTGGTGATCAGGGTGCGACGCTCCTTCTCGTTCATGCCCTCGCCGCGCTCTGACAGGCGGTGCATGATGTTTTCAATCACGATCACCGCGCCATCCACGATGATGCCAAAGTCCATCGCGCCCAGGCTCAGCAAGTTGGCGGGCACGCCCATGATCTTGAGGCCCAAAAACGTGGCCAACAAGGCCAGCGGAATCACCACCACCACGGCCAAAGAGGCGCGCAGGTTTGACAAGAACAGGTACAGCACCAGCGAGACCAGCAGCGCCCCTTCAACCAAGTTTTTGAACACCGTGGTCAAGGTTTTGCCCATCAACCACGAGCGGTCGTAGAAGGGCTCGATTTGCACGCCGTGCGGCAACACGCGGTTGTTCAGGTCGGCAATTTTTTCTTTCACACCTTTGAGCACCACGCTGGGGTTTTCGCCTTTGCGCATGATCACGATGCCGGTCACCACATCGTCGTCCATGTCTTGGCCGACGGTGCCCAAACGGGGCACAGCGCCAATGCTGACCTTGGCCACATCGCGCACCAGCACCGGGGTGTTGCTGCGCGCGGTGACCACGATTTGGCCAATGTCGTCGGCCGAGCGCAACAGACCCAAGCCACGGATGGCGAACTGCTGTGCACCTTGCGCCACATAGCTTCCCCCTGCATTGGCGTTGCCTCGGCCCAGTGCGTTTTGCAGGTCTTGCAGCGTGAGCTTGTAGGCGCGCAGTTTTTGCAAGTCGGGTTGGACTTCGTATTGTTTGATGTAGCCGCCCATACCCACCACGTCCGCCACGCCAGGAATCTGGCGCAAGGCGCGCTCCACGGTCCAGTCTTCGATGGTGCGCAACTCGGTGGAGGTTTTGCCGTCGCCCTTGAGGCGGTAGCGCATGATCTCGCCCACCGGTGTGGCGTTGGGCATGACCTCGGCTTCGACGCCGGGTGGCAAGTCAACGCCACGGAGGCGCTCGTTGACTTGTTGTCGCGCCAAATTGACCTCGGCTTTGTCGTCATACGTCACCACGGTGAACGACAAACCAAACTGCGTGTGTGAGAACACACGGATGGCGTTGGGCAAGCCCGACAAGGCCACCTCAATGGGCAGCGATACCTCTTTTTCCACCTCTTCGGCGGCGCGCCCAGGGTAGAGCGCAATCACCGTCACTTGGGTGTCGGTGACGTCGGGGAAGGCTTCAACAGACAGGTTTTTGAAGGCAATCACGCCCGACATCACAAACAGCAAGGTGCCCAGCAGAATGAACAGCGGCTGGTTCAACGCATAGTGGATGAGACGTTTCATTTGGGTTCCGTGCGGCTGTCACCGGATGATGTGTGCGGTTTGGCTTGGTCTTCGGCGTTGCGGAATTCACGGGCCAGCAACAGGTTGTTCTCTTTCACCACCTGCTCATTGGCTTTGATGCCTTCGATCACCAACACCTCTTGCAGGCCTTCATAGCCCAATTTGATGCGCCGCGGTTCAAATACCCCGGGCCCGGTTTGCACATAGGCCCAGTGCTCCGTGCCTTGAAGTTGCACCGCGCTGGCAGGCACCAACACGCCAGCCGCCAACTGCCGCTCAATACGCGCTGTACCCAACATCTCGGCCTTGAGCAGGCGCTGGTGGTTGTCGATCACCGCGCGAACCTTGATGGTTCGGCTGGTCGGGTCGATGAAGTCTCCCGTGGCGGCAATCGTGGCTTCAAACTTTTGACCCGGAAAACTCGGCAAGACGAGTGCAATCTTGGTGCCTGGTTTGAGGGAGGCGACGTCTGATTCACGCGCGTCAATCAGCACCCACAGGGAGCTGGGGTCGGTCACTACAAACAACGCGGGGTTGCCTGGACCGCCTTGGTCTGGGCGCACTTCAAGACCGGCGCTCAAGTTGCGCTCGACCACCACGCCAGACACAGTGGCAGAAAGCCCCAATTGCTGGTTCACCAAATTGCCGCTGCCGTACATGCGGGTGCGTGCTTGTGCGCGTGATACCTCCGCCTGAGCGCGGGAAGCATCGGCTTGCGCCTGCTCCAAGTCTTTGCGAGACACGATGCCCGCGTCGAACAGGGTTTGTTGGCGTGTCAAGGCGCGTTCGGTCAACAGTGCATCGGCCAGGGCTTTGGCGGTGTCGGCTTGGGCGGCGCCGAAGTCGGGCGAAGCAAGCGAGGCCAACACTTGGCCGGCCTTGACGTTTTGACCCACGTCTGCATGGAGTTGCACCACGCGGCCCGCAAACGCGGGGTAGATGCGTTGTGTGCGCTCTTCATTCCACACCAAGTGTGCGGGTAAATCCATCGTCACACTTTGCGCAGCCTCGGCTGCGGTGGTGCCCAGCAGCGCCAGTTGGGGGTGGCCTGCGGGGAAGCGCAGTTGTTGCCCTTGCACAATGGGTTGTGCCATCACCGGGTGCGTGGCGAGTTCTGGCTTAGTCATCCAGTAATAGCCCAAGCTCAGCAAAGCCACCACGGCGGTGGCGGCACCCCAGCGCTGAAGGGGAGAGTTCAAAAAAGCTTGGCGCGTGTGTTGCGTGTTGTGGTCGTGGTCGTGGTTCATGGTGTGCGTGGTTCAGCGTGGGCGGTTGTTTTCAGTCGGCGCGCGAAGTTGCCAGGCGGTGTGGGCCTTGGCATAGTCAGCGCGGGTGTAGGCGGCTTCAATCAGGGTGGCGCGCAAGGTGCGGCGTGCATCCAGTAAATCGGTCAAAGACGAGGCGCCTTGTGTGTAGGCCAATTCGGCTTGCTCGGCCACACGCCGGGCGCGCGGCAATATGTCTTGTTCATACAACGCTTCGCGTTGTTGGGCCGCATTGCGTTCTTGCAGCAGGCGCTCAAAGTCTGCCAGTGCTTCGTGACGGGTTTTGTCCAGCAGGTCTTGTGCTTGCGTCAGCTGAGCTTGCGCGCGGCCAATTTCGCCTTCGTAGCCATACCCCCATTGCAGCGGCACGGACACGCGCAACTCCAGCAAGCGCGTGGACTGCGTGGGGTAGTGGTCCAGGCTGCTGCCCAAGGTCAGGTCAGATTTCTTTTGGGCTTGGGACAACTCCAGCGCGGCACGTGCGGCTGAAACGCGCTCAAGCGCTGCCACCACGTCGGGGCGTTGATCGACCCACGCATCCTGCACGGCACTGGCGTTGAGCATGCTTTGCAGTGCAGGCCAGTCGGCTTGGATGACCCAATCCTTCAGGTTGATGCGCAGGTTGGTGAATTGACCCAGCTGCAGCAGCGCGCGTTCTTGGTCGAGCTGCGCGCTGTGCGCATCGGCTTGTGCACGTTGCGCTTCGATCTCTAGCCGGGCCGATTCTTGGGCTGACAAGTCGCCTGCTTTCAGGCGCAGGATGGCGCTCTGCGCCAACAGCTTTGCGCTCTTGGACAGCGCTTGCATCTCGCGGTTGCGCTCCAGCGCAGCCAGCAAATCGAAATAAGCAGAGGCCGCGCCGAGTTGTTGCATCACCCGCATGTCTTGCAAATCGGCCACGGCAGCGTTGGCTTGCCGTTCGGCACTTTGGGTGCGCAAGCTGCGTTTGTTGCCTCGCTCCCACGTCCAGTCGATGCCGCCAGACTTGTCGATTCTTTTTTGACCGAAGGAGCCCGACCCAATGCCATTCTCCAGGTCGATCTGGCTGGTTTTGGCCGTGAAGATCGGAAAAGGGGACCGATCTGCGGCCAGCACATCGGCGCGAGCAGCTTGGGCAGCTTGTCGTGCCATAGACACGTCTAAATTGTTGCGTGCAGCTTCCAGCACCTGGGGCAGGCCCAGGGTTTCAGCGCAGGTCATGCCCCCCCAAAGGCTCAAGGTGATGGCCATCACCCAACTCAGGCGGCGCGGATACAGGTTCTGTCGTATGCTCATGTGGCGTTTATCGCGCATCCTCCCTGACCATGGCCTGACCACTACTTTTTTTACTTTTGTGCGAATTTTGCTGATCGAAGACGATGCCGTGTTGCAAGCGGTCATGTTGCGCAGCCTCAGCGATGCGGGTCACCGCGTGGATGCGGCCAGCCATTTGGAAGAGGCGTCTCACTATTGGCAGGTGCAGGCCTATGACGCTGTGTTGTTGGACTTGAATTTGCCTTTGAATGGTCAGCCCCATTCGGCAGCGGGCAGCGGCTTGCAGTTGCTGCGTGAGGCGCGTCGCCGCGGTGACCGTACGCCTGTGTTGGTGTTGACGGCGCGCAACCGAACGGATGAACGCATTGCCGGACTGGATGCAGGGGCGGACGACTACTTGGGCAAGCCCTTTGACCTCGAAGAGGTGGAAGCCCGTCTGCGCGCCTTGGTTCGGCGAACCCAGGGGGCCGACGACAGGGTCCAAGTGGGTCGCCTGGTGTTGCTGCGCAAGAACCGCCGCATCTTGGTGGACGATGTGGATTTGGCCTTACCCGCGCGCGAGTTTGAAGTGCTCTGGGAGTTGATGACGCCGCCTGGACGCACGGTCAGCAAACGCGTGCTGTCCGACAAGTTGTCGGGCTTTGACGAGGCCTTGGGCGACAACGCCTTGGAGGCTTTTATTTCCCGTTTGCGTAAAAAGCTTGCTGACACGGGCGCGACCATTCGGACCCTTCGCGGCATGGGGTACTTGCTGGAGGAGCAAACATGAACGCCGAGCGTCTGGTGCTCAAGCCTTCTTTGCGCAACCGCTTGTTGCGCCATGTGTTGTTGCCTTTGGCCTTGACTTGGTTGCTCGGCTCGGCCCTGGTCGTTGGCATTGCCACTTACTTCACCCAGCAGGCCTTTGACCGTGCTTTGCTGGACGACGCTTATTTGGTGGCCAGCCATGTGAGGCGCGCCGATGTGGGCGCCGGGGGCGTGGAGTTGAGCTTGTCGGCCCAAGAAATGAGCACGGTGTTGTTTGACCAAAGCGAGTCCTTGTACTTTGCGGTCCTGCGCCCCGACGGCAGTTTGGTGGCTGGGCATGCGGGGCTGTCAGCCAAGTTAGAGTCCGCAGGGCAGCCCGTGTTTGGCGCTCTGGATTACCAAAACCGCAGCTTGCGCAGTGTGACCATTCACCGCGAGCAACCGGTGGATTTTTATGTGGTGATGGCACAAACCACCACCAGCCGAGACCGTTTGTTGCAGCGTTTGCTGGCGTTTTCGATGGCGCCCCAAATTTTGTTGCTGATGGGCTTGGCCTTGTGGTTGCAGCGTGCCATTGAGACCGATTTGAACCCCTTGGCTGAGCTCACCCGGCTGGTGGGCAAGCGCGATGCACGAGACCTCACGCCGGTGCCCGTGTCGGGCAGCACCCGAGACGTGCAGCGCTTAGGCCTGGCGGTCAATGCTTTGTTGGGGCGAATCGGCCAAAGTGTGCAGGCGCAACGAGAGTTTTCCGGCAACGTGGCCCATGAGCTGCGCACCCCCCTGGCAGGCATTCGGGCCTTGGCCGAATATGGGTTGCGACATACCGATCCACACGTGTGGCGCGAGCAGTTACAGGGCATTGCGCACAGCCAAGAGCGCGCCAGTCATCTGGTTGACCAACTCTTGGCCCTGGCTTTGGCCGATGAAGCACAGCAGACTTTGGCGCACGAACGGGTGGCGCTGGATGTGCTGGTGGGGGAGGCCGTGTTGCGGTTTTTGCCACGCGCGGACGCTGCAGGCGTGGACCTTGGTGCACGGGGTGTGGAGCAAGCTGTGTGGGTGATGGGCAGTGGCGCGTTGATTGAGGGCGTGCTCAACAACTTGTTAGACAACGCCCTGCGTTACGGGCGGGCGCAAGAGGCAGAGAGCCGTATCACGGTGGCGGTCCACGACGCGCCACAAGCGGTGGTCTTGTCGGTCAGCGACAACGGCCCCGGTGTGTCGGTGGCGCAGATGCAGCAACTCACCAAACGCTGGGTGCAGGGCTCTGCCGGCGAAGCGCTCAAAGAGGGTTCTGGCTTGGGCCTGGCCATCGTCAGCGAGTACGCCCGTTTGTTGGGCGTTCAGGTGGCGATGCAGGGCGAGTCGCCCAGCGGCTTGCGTGTGAGCTTGACGTTTGCCAAGACACTGATGGGGTCAGGCCCGGCGCACCCCTTGTAAAATCGTGGACTGCTTGACAGGGCGGCACACAGCCCCTGTATTCCCCAAAGGTTGGTTGTTGTATGTTGTACCCCCAAGAGTTTGATGTCATCGTGGTCGGAGGTGGCCATGCGGGCACCGAGGCCGCGCTGGCCGCTGCGCGCATGGGCGCCAAAACCCTGCTGTTGTCGCACAACATCGAAACCTTGGGCCAGATGAGCTGCAACCCCTCCATTGGCGGCATAGGCAAGGGGCACCTGGTCAAAGAGGTCGATGCGCTGGGCGGCGCCATGGCCTTGGCGAGCGACGAAGGCGGCATTCAGTTTCGCATTCTCAACAGCTCCAAGGGCCCGGCCGTGCGTGCCACGCGCGCCCAAGCCGACCGCATTTTGTACAAAGCAGCCATCCGTCGGCGGCTCGAAAACCAGCCCAACCTGTGGTTGTTTCAGCAAGCGGTGGATGACCTGATGATGGACGGCGACCGGGTGGCTGGCGCCGTGACCCAAGCGGGCATCCGTTTCAAGGGCCGCACCGTGGTGCTGACCGCCGGCACTTTTTTGGACGGCAAGATCCACGTGGGCTTGAACAACTATTCAGGGGGCCGCGCGGGCGACCCGCCTGCGGTGAGCTTGTCTTCGCGCTTGAAAGAACTCAAGCTGGCGCAAGGGCGGTTGAAAACCGGCACACCGCCGCGCTTGGACGGCCGCACCATTGACTTCAGCCAATGCACAGAACAACCCGGTGACGGCATGCCGGGTGGATTGCCGGGCGAGGTGCCAGTGTTCAGCTTCATGGGGCGTGCGGTCATGCACCCGCCGCAGATGCCCTGCTGGATCACCCACACCAATGCGCGCACCCATGACATCATCCGTTCCGGGTTCGATCGCAGCCCCATGTTCACGGGCAAGATCGAAGGTGTGGGGCCGCGCTATTGCCCCAGTGTGGAAGACAAAATTAATCGCTTTGCCGACAAAGATAGCCATCAGATTTTTCTGGAGCCCGAAGGGCTGAGCACCCACGAGTACTACCCCAACGGCATTTCGACCAGCTTGCCGTTTGACATCCAGTACGAATTGGTGCGCTCCATGAAAGGGCTGGAGAACGCCCACATCATTCGCCCGGGCTATGCCATTGAGTACGACTACTTTGACCCGCGCGAGCTCAAACGCAGCTTTGAAACCCGCGCCATTGGCGGCTTGTTCTTTGCGGGCCAAATCAACGGCACCACGGGCTACGAAGAGGCTGCGGCCCAAGGTTTGTTTGCTGGCATCAATGCGGCCTTGCAGTGCCGATCCTTGGTCGGACAGGCCAATGACTTTGGCGGCGCCTGGACCCCCGGTCGTGACCAAGCCTATTTGGGTGTGCTGGTCGACGACCTGACCACCAAAGGCGTGACCGAGCCCTACCGCATGTTCACCAGCCGGGCCGAGTTCAGGCTTCAACTTCGCGAAGATAACGCCGACATGCGCTTGACCGAGATCGGTCGCCACATGGGTTTGGTGGATGACGCGCGCTGGGAGGCCTTTAGCCGCAAACGCGATGCTGTTTCACGTGAAACAGAGCGCCTCAAGTCGGTCTGGGTCAACCCGCGCAACCTGCCGCCCGCCGAGTCTGAGCGGGTGTTGGGCAAGGCCATCGAGCACGAGCACAATCTGGCGGACTTGTTGCGCCGCCCGGACGTGAGCTATGACGCGCTGATGACGCTGGATGGTGGCCGCCATCAAAGCCCGGAGCTGATGGCTGGCTTGGGTGGCGATGACGTTTCACGTGAAACCACCCGCGCGGTGGTGGAGCAGGTGGAGATTGCTGCCAAGTACTCGGGCTACATCGATCGCCAGCGTGATGAGGTGCAGCGCGCCGCCCACTACGAAAACCTCAAGCTCCCGGAGGAGCTGGACTACAACCAAGTCACGGCGCTCTCCATCGAGGTGCGCCAAAAGCTTTCGCGCCATCGCCCTGAAACTTTGGGGCAGGCGACGCGCTTGTCCGGCATCACGCCGGCTGCCATCTCCTTGCTGTTGATTCACCTCAAGCGCGCACGCGTGAAGGGCTTTGTGCCAGAGGCGTTGCCGGCCGAGCCTTCGGGTGTGGCGGGTTGACTGTGCTGCATCCATTGTCTGGCGCTTTGCGTGAGGGCTTGTTGGGTCTGGGGCTGGCGTTGGAAGAGGACGCCCAGGCACGTCTGTTGGCCTACATGGATTTGATTGCCAAATGGACCAAGGTCTACAACCTCACGGCGGTGCGGGATGTGCAAGAGATGTTGACGCACCATGTGCTCGACAGCTTGGCGGTAGTCATACCGCTGAGACGTGAGTTGGGCAAGCTGGCGCCGCTTGGGCGCGCATCGACGGGCGTGCCCAACGTGGTGAACGCTCCAGAGGCTGTGTCGATGGACGCCCCCTTGTTTCGCTTGTTGGATGTGGGCGCGGGCGCTGGGTTGCCCGGCGTGGTGGTTGCCATCACTTGCCCGGATGTGTCGGTGACTTGCGTCGACACCGTGGCCAAAAAAGCGGCGTTTGTTCAGCAAGTGGCCGCTGCGTTGCGCTTGCCAAACTTGCGTGGGCTGCATGCCCGGGTCGAAACCTTGGCCGACCCCTACGATGTGGTGTGCTCGCGTGCCTTTGCTTCTTTGCCCGACTTCACCGCTTGGTCCGCTTGCGCGCTGGCCCCGCATGGCGTGTGGCTGGCCATGAAGGGCAAGCACCCCGAGGCAGAGATTCAGGCCTTGCCATCGAGCGTCAAAGTGTTTCACGTGGAACCGCTGACAGTTCCCGGCCTGGACGCTGAGCGCTGTATCGTTTGGATGCGCGGTTAAACTCCCACCCCCATTCCCTGTTTTGAGGCTTGCATGCTCGGTGTGTCCGACTACGGCGCTTTTGTCGTGGCCATCATTGTGTTTTTGGCCATTCCCGGCCCCGGTAATTTGGCGTTGTTGACGGCAACCGCCAAAGGCGGCATCCGCGCGGGCTTGGCTGCGACCTTGGGCGTGATTGCCGGTGACCAGGCCTTGTTGTGGATGGCGGTGGCCGGCGTGGCCGCCTTGTTGTTGACCAATCCCGCAGTGTTCCACACCGTGCAGTGGATCGGGTCGATTTATTTGGTTTGGCTGGGTGCCAAGTTGCTCAGCGCAAAACCGGGCGACGCGCCTGTGTTGGAGCTCAAGCCCCACCACTACCTGCGACAAGCCTTCGTTATTACGGTGTTCAATCCCAAAGCGATTGTGTTTTACATGGCGTTTTTCCCCTTGTTTGTCGACCCGACCGTGCACCAGGGCTGGGTGACCTTTGCCGTCATGGCCGCCACGATTGCGGCGCTGACCTTTGTCTATGGCTTGGTGGTGGTTGTCCTGGCGCATTTCTTGGCAGCGCGCGTGCGCGCCAGTGCTGTGGCGTCGACCCTGCTGAACAAGATCGCAGGTTTGTTGCTGATTGGTTTTGGTCTGAAACTGGCCTTGTCTAAATAAATACTCTCTACTGAAAGTCTCCATGGCCAAAATCTTCTGTGTGGCAAACCAAAAAGGCGGGGTGGGTAAAACCACCACCACGGTAAATTTGGCGGCTGGTTTGGCTTCGGTGGGGCAGCGCGTGTTGATGGTCGATTTGGACCCACAGGGCAATGCCACCATGGGCTCGGGCATCGACAAGCGCCAACTCACGTTGTCGGTGTATGACGTCCTGCTCGAATCCGCCAGCATTGCGGAGGCGCGGGTGCGCAGCAACTGGGGTGACGAAGGCGCTCGTGCCAAGGCCGCCACCTACGATGTGTTGGGCGCCAACCGTGACTTGGCGGGGGCTGAGGTGGAGTTGGTGGACTTGGAAAACCGCGAAAACCGACTCAAACAGGCCTTGGTCGCGGTAGCCCAAGACTATGACTTTGTG
Organism: uncultured Burkholderiales bacterium; assembly: GCA_903892175.1. Taxonomy (GTDB): domain Bacteria; phylum Pseudomonadota; class Gammaproteobacteria; order Burkholderiales; family Burkholderiaceae_C; genus Limnohabitans. The sequence continues at coordinate 35,257 of CAITHK010000170.1, forward strand.
TTGATCGATTGCCCACCCTCATTGTCCATGTTGACGCTCAATGGCTTGTGCTCCGCGCACGGGGTGATCGTGCCCATGCAGTGCGAATACTTTGCCTTGGAAGGCCTGACCGACTTGGTCAACACCATCAAGCAGGTGCATGCCAACCTCAACCGCGAGCTCAAAATCATTGGTTTGTTGCGCGTCATGTTTGACCCTCGCATCACCTTGCAGCAGCAGGTGAGTGACCAGCTCAAGGACCACTTTGGCGACAAAGTGTTCAATGCTGTCATTCCGCGTAATGTGCGTCTGGCTGAGGCGCCCAGCTTTGGCTTGCCGGGCGTGGTGTTCGACCCCTCCGCCAAAGGCAGTCAGGCCTTTGTCGACTTTGCACAAGAGATGGTCCAGCGCGTTCAAACGCTCTGAGTTCGCCCACCCACATGCCGACCGTTCTTCTTTTGCCAGGATGGCACAACAGTGGGCCAGACCATTGGCAGAGCCTGTGGGAGGCGCAACGTGGTTACACCCGCGTGGTACAGCATGATTGGTCGTTCCCGTTGAGGGGCGATTGGATGGCGCAACTCGAAGAAGCGGTCTTGGCACACGACGAGGTGGTGCTGGTTGCCCACAGCCTGGGGTGCATTTTGGTCGCGGCCTGGGCCGCGCATTCCCAGCACACCGAGCGTGTGCTCGGCGCTTTGCTGGTGGCTCCTGGCGACGTGGAGCGACCAGAAATGCAGCATGTGCTGCATAGCTGGAGCCCGATTGCGCGCGCGCGCCTGCCGTTTCAAAGTGTGTTGGCCGCCAGCCGCAACGACCCCCATTGCAGTTTCATGCGAGCCAGTCGATTGGCCATGGATTGGGGTGCACGCCTGGTCGACGTGGGCAATCGGGGCCACATCAACAGCGACTCAAATTTAGGTGATTGGCCGCAAGGCCACGCCTGGTTAGACGAATTAAAAAGCAAAGAGAAAACACACCATGGTCACTAAAAAACCCAAAGGCTTAGGCCGCGGTCTCGAAGCCTTGTTGGGCCCCAAAGTCGATGACAGTGTGGCAGCCAAAGCCACGGCCAGTGACGGCTTGCCCCACACCTTGCCCTTGAGTGAGATGGTGCCTGGCATGTACCAGCCGCGCACGCGTATGGACGAAGGCGCCTTGTACGAGTTGGCCGAGAGCATCAAAGCCCAAGGCATCATGCAGCCGATTCTGGTGCGCCAACTCACCGACGGCCCCAATGCGGGCAAATACGAAATCATTGCTGGCGAACGCCGCAGCCGTGCCGCCAAATTGGCCGGGCTCGACACTGTGCCTGTGCTGGTGCGCGATGTACCGAACGAGGCAGCAGCAGCAATGGCCTTGATTGAAAACATCCAGCGCGAGGACCTCAACCCGCTGGAAGAAGCGCAAGGCCTGCAGCGTTTGATCAAAGAGTTTGGTTTGACCCACGAGACTGCCGCCCAAGCGGTGGGGCGCTCACGCAGCGCGGCCAGCAACTTGCTGCGCTTGCTCAATCTGGCCGAGCCGGTGCAAACCATGCTGATGGCGGGCGACCTAGACATGGGCCATGCCCGCGCGTTGCTGGCCCTGGACCGCGCGACTCAAATCACGGCGGCCAACCAAATCACCGCCAAGCACATGTCGGTGCGCGAGGCCGAGAGCCTTGTGAAAAAGCTCAGCGCCGAATTCAACCTGGTGCCGCAAAAGCCCAAAAAAGAAAAATCCCGCGACTTGAAGCGGGTGGAAGAAGAGTTGTCGGATTTGCTCACGGCCCAGGTGGATGTGCGCATCAAAAAACGGGTCAAGCGCCAGGGGCGCATCGAAGAGATGGGCGAGCTGGCCATCCAGTTTGGCTCTTTGGATGAGCTCAATGGCTTGATTGACAAGCTCAGGGGCTGACAGGCCTCACAACCCACCCAGCGCTTCAAAGGCACCATGGCACTTTCTCGTGTGACAGACCTGGGGATGGATGAGGGGGACCGCCTTCAGCATGACTTGTTGGCTGAGCGCAGACGGTTTTTTTCTGGCCATTGCTTGCAGCTGACCTTGGTCGCCTCGGTGCTGTTTTACGTCTTGGATCACCCGGCCTACGACCACCGCATCTATGTGTTTTGCGCCGCCACCGGCCTGGTGCTGATGCTGATGCTGATGCTGCGCCGCGGTGTGTCCACGCTGTTTGCCGCCAATGTGTTGTTGTTGATGGGCTTGCTCGCCTTCACCTGGGTGTCGGCACAGACGGGTGGGGTGAACTCACAGAAAAATATTTGGGCCAGTTTGCTGCCCATGGTGGCCTTGCTCACGGCTGGGCGCAGGGCAAGTCTGTGGTGGTTGGGGCTGATTTCTGTGGTTCAAATGGGCCTCATGGCGGCGGGCGTTACCGGATGGATCGACACCCGGGTGGACCTTCAGCAAGCCGTTGCTTGGGGCGTGCTCAACCAAGTCTGCGTGGTGGGCGCATGGGTGATCGGCATCTACCTTTATGAGCGCTTGTACCGCCAGCAGGTGGTGGCCAATGAGCAGCGCAACCAGGAGTTAGAGAAGACGGGTCAAGACTTGCTGCGCGCGCAAGCGCACAAAGACGAATTCATGGCTTCCGTGGGGCACGAACTGCGCACGCCGATGAATGCGATATTGGGCTTTAACGGCTTGTTACGCAGCCAACTGCAAGACCGACCCGAAGACGTGGCCGTGGTCGACCACATCCGACGGGCCACCGAGCAACTGTTGCAGGTGGTCGATGACATCTTGGATTTTTCACAGCTGCAAGCCGGCCGATGTGTCTTGCATGCAGAAACCTTTGACGTGTCCCAAGCCCTCACGCGCATGCTGGGCCCTTACCAAGCGCGTGCCAAGGACAAGGGCTTGGACATGGGGCTCACGCTCAGCCCTGCGGCGCCAGTGTGGACGCACGCCGACAAAGCACGGCTCGCGCAAATCGTGCATAACTTGGTCGACAACGCCATCAAATTCACCCAACACGGACGCATCGATGTGCGTGTCGCCTGGTCTACGCAGGGGCTTGAGGTGACGGTTCAAGACACGGGGATCGGCATTGCACCAGATCGGCAGCAGGTGATTTTTGACCGTTTTGAGCATGCCAACATCCAAACCAATCGCCAATACGGTGGCACGGGTTTGGGCATGGCCATTTGTGAGCGCTTGGTGGCTTTGCAAGGAGGTACGTTGGGGCTGAGCAGCGAGCTGGGCCAAGGCTCACGTTTTTGGTTCAAGTTGCCTTTGCCTCAGGTGCCGGCCCCCAACATGGCGGCAGTGGGTGCCTGCGATATGACGCAGGAGGCCTTGCGGTTTTTATTGGTCGATGACAACGCGGTCAATTTGATGGTGGCCGGGTTGATGTTGAAAAAACATTTTCCCCAGGCGACGATGCAACAAGCCGACAACGCTGCGCATGCGCTCGAACTGCTGGGCAAAGACCGCTTTGACGTGGTCTTGATGGACATGATGATGCCTGGCATGGATGGCCTGGAGGCCACCCGCACCCTGCGCCAGACCTTCCCTGTCCCGATGCGCGATGTGCCGGTGTTGGCGTTGACCGCCAGCGTCAACCCGGTCGACCGTGAACGGTGTTTGGCCAGTGGCATGGACGATGTGCTGCACAAGCCGCTGGACCCGATCGAGACGGTGGAGCACATCACGCGCTGCGTGCTGCAGCACAGAAACAAGACGGCGTCATGAACCTGAAGGCCTTGCTTTCACGACTTGATGGGTGGCGGGCCTTCACGCCCGCACGCTTGCGGGAAAACAACATGCAAGCCTTTGTCGGCACTTGCTCTGTGGTGTCGTTGGCGCTTTGGATTTGTGCTGGCTTCGGCGCTCACGCGCCAGCTTTGGCCGCGGGCTTCATGGCCAGCGTCTTGATGTTGGCGGCGGCGGCGGTGTGCTTGGGCTTGCGACTGCGTAACTGCATTCAGGTCGTGCTTTGTCTGGCCGTGGGGGACTTGGCCTACGCGGCTTGGGCCACCGGCGGCATTTATTCCCCCTTCTTGGCTTGGTTGACGGTGCTTCCCGTGGTGGCCTTTCACTTGCTGGGACGTCAGCAAGGTTTGTGCTGGGCGGGCTGGGTGGCTGTGTTCGTGGCGGGTGCGGCCTACGCCACCGCCCATCAGGGGCTGGACCCCAGCTTTGTTTTGGATGCGTCGTTTGCGCCACTGGCGTTTGTCACCAACTGGGTGGTGCCTTTGACCTTGATGCTAGGCCCCTTGTTTTATGACCAGCTGTACAAACGCAGTGTGTTGACCAGCAAAGAGCGCACGCAAGCTTTGGAGTTGAAAAAGCAAGAACTGCTGCGCGCTTCAGAAATTCGTGAACACTTCATTGCCACGGTCAGCCATGAGCTGCGTACGCCCATGAATGCCATTTTGGGCTTCAACGCCATGCTGTTGTCGCGCGTACAAGACCGTGAGCAAGCGGTCAAAATTTTGAACCATACCCGCCAGTCGGCCGACCACTTGCTGACCGTCATCAACGATGTGCTGGATTACACCCAGTTACAAGCGGGGCAACTCAGCGTGCACAAGGAGACCTTTGCGCTCAGAGACACCGTCAACAGCGCGTTTGGTTTGTTTCATGTGCGGGTACAAAGCATGCGCATCGCCTACGACTGCGTCATCGACCCCGACGTGCCCGTGTGGGTGTACTCAGACCGTCATCGCTTGATGCAGGTGTTGGTGAACTTGTTGGGCAACGCCATCAAATTCACCCACCATGGCCATGTGACCTTGCGCGTTCGAGCGCATGACAACGGCGTGCGGTTTTTGGTCGAGGACACCGGCATTGGCATTGCCCGAGAACAACGCACACGGATGTTTCAGCGGTTTTCGCAAGCCGATGACAGCATTCAAAGTCGTTATGGCGGCAATGGCTTGGGCTTGTCCATCTCTCAACGTTTGGTCAACGCGCTGGGGGGCGACATTGACTTCGAAAGTGAACCAGGGCGGGGTGCCGTGTTTTGGTTTGACCTGCCTCTGCGTGAGGTGGTGGCGCCGAGTGTGGGGCCCGTGCAAAAGGGCGCATCCCACGCCAGCGCAGACCGTGCGTTGCGGTTTTTGGTGGTGGACGACCATCCCATGAACCGTTTGTTGATGCGCCAAATTTTGCAAAACACATGGAAGCATTGCGTGTTGGTGGAGGCAGAAAACGGCATCAAAGCTTTGCAGGCCCTCAAGACACAGGCTTTTGATGTGGTGCTGATGGACATGGTGATGCCCGAGATGGATGGCATCGAAGCCACCCACAATTTGCGCATGGCCCTGCCTGCGCCCGCATGTCAAACGCCGGTGTTGGGGCTGACGGCCAATGTCAACCCGCAGGATCTCGCGCGTTTTCAAGCCGCAGGCGTCAACACGGTTTTACTCAAACCCTTCGACCAAGATCGGCTGTGCCAGCAAGTGGAGCTCTTGCTGGGCGTGCGCGTCACCGACTGAAAATTTTCCCTGGATTGAGGATGTTGTGAGGGTCCAGGGCCTGCTTGATGGTGCGCATCATGTCCACCGCACCATGGCCGGTTTCGGCCAGCAAGAAGTCCATTTTGTGCAAGCCAATGCCGTGTTCTCCGGTGCAAGTGCCTTCCAGCGCCAAGGCACGTTGCACCAGTTGGTGGTTGAGTTGTTCAGCGGTTTCACGCTCGGCGGGCAAGTTGGGGTCGATCAAATAGCCAAAGTGGAAATTTCCGTCCCCCACGTGGCCGACCAAGAAATATGGAATGCCGCAGGCATCGGCTTCTGCCACCGAGTCCAGCAGGCAATCGGCCAATCGGCTGATGGGCACACAGGTGTCGGTGCTGATGGCGCGGCAACCGGGGCGACTTTGAATGGCGGCGAAATACGCGTTGTGACGCGCGGTCCACAAGCGCGTGCGCTCCTCGGGTGTGGTGGCCCATTCGAACGACTGGCCACCATGTTCGGTGGCAATCTCCTGCACGGTTTCGGCCTGTTCTTTCACCCCGTTGGGCGATCCGTGAAACTCCATCAACAGCATGGGCGACTCTTTCAAGCCCAATTTGGCATAGGCGTTGACCATGCGCACGGTGTTGACGTCGATCAACTCCACGCGTGCAATCGGCACCCCCATTTGGATGATGGCAATCGTGGTTTGCACCGCAGCTTCAATGCTGGGGAAAGAGCACACCGCCGCAGACACCGCCTCCGGCAAGGGGTACAGGCGCAGCGTGACTTCGGTGATCACACCGAGCGTGCCCTCGCTGCCCACCATCAAACGTGTCAGGTCATAGCCCGCGCTGGATTTTTTGGCGCGGGTGCCGGTGCGAATCACCTCGCCGTTGGCGGTGACCACTTCGAGGGCCAACACGTTTTCGCGCATCGTGCCGTAACGCACGGCGTTGGTGCCGCTGGCGCGGGTCGCGCACATGCCGCCAATGCTGGCGTCGGCACCGGGGTCGATCGGAAAAAACAAACCCGTGCTTTTGATCTCTTCGTTGAGTTGCTTGCGCGTCACGCCGGGTTGCACCGTCACGGTCAGGTCTTCGGCGTTGATGCTCAACACCCGGTTCATGCGCGCCACGTCCAGGCTGATGCCGCCTTGCACCGCCAACAACTGGCCCTCCAGTGAGGAGCCCACGCCAAACGGAATCACCGGCACTTGGAATTTGGCGGCCAGCGCCACGGCATCGGCCACGTCTTGGGTGTTTTCGGCAAACACCACCGCAGCAGGGGGTGGCACGGTGGTGAAGGCCGACTCGTCACGGCCATGTTGCTCGCGCACGATCTGTGCGGTGGAACAGTTGGCGCCAAAGCGTTGACCCAGGGCATCGAGCAAGGGCGTTGGCACCTCACGCTGGCTAACCTGGGGGATCAAGTGGTCGAGGGATGTGGGGGCGTTCATGGGCGGTCTCCGTGGTTGCCAAAGATTCTAAGGACAAGCCTTGCACCAAGCGCGGCCTTGGGTGACAGGCACAATAAGCCTCAGACAAGGCAAGGACCCCACACCATGAGCAACCGATTGACGCAAATTGCCACCCGCACCGGAGACGCAGGCACCACCGGCTTGGGCAACAACCAGCGCGTGTCCAAAAACAGCTTGCGCGTGCATGCCATGGGTGAGGTGGACGAACTCAATTCCCAGATGGGTGTGCTGCTGTGCGAAGACATGGGGGCCGATGTGCGTGAGGTGCTGGTGGAAATTCAGCACCAGCTGTTCAACCTAGGTGGCGAGTTGTCCATTCCCGGCTTTGAGTTGCTCAAAGAAGAAGCGGTGTTGGCTTTGGACGACGCGTTGGAGAAATACAACGCGCAACTGCCCCGTTTGCAAGAGTTCATCCTGCCCGCGGGCAACCGTGCCGCCGCTCTGGCCCACGTGTGCCGCACCGTGGCGCGTCGCGCCGAACGTGCGGTGGTGGCCTTGGGCAACGAAGAAGCCATTCAAGAGGCCCCGCGCCAATACCTCAACCGACTCAGCGACTTGATGTTTGTCCTAGCCCGTGTGCTCAACCGCCTCAACGGTGGCGACGATGTGTACTGGAAGAGCGAGCGTATGCAGCGCGGGGCCAGCCAGGACTAACGACGGGCCTTTCACGTTAACGCGGCGACAAAATTGCCATCGTGATGCGCGACACGCAAGTCAGTTCGCCTGCATCGTTGTGCATCTCAATCTGCCACACCTGCGTGCTGCGCCCAATGTGAACCGCACGCGTGATGCCGGTGACCCACCCGCTGCTGGCCGCCTTGATGTGGTTGGCATTGATGTCCAGGCCCACGGCCCGAAAACCCTCGGGGCAGCTGTAATGCGCCCCGCATGAGCCCAGGGTTTCGGCCAGCACCACACTCACCCCACCATGCAAGATGCCATGCGGCTGCCGTGTGCGGTGATCAACGGGCACGCGCGCGCGAATGAAATCGCCTCCCACCTCCAAAAATTCCATACCCAAATGCGCAGGCGCGGTGTCATGGTGGTTTTCGCTGAGCAGGGTCACAGAAATGGGTTTTTGCCAAATACGCACCGCTCGGCCTTTCAGCGGTTGGGCGACGAGGCCATCAGCGCATCGTCAAAAATCGCCACGGCCCGTGTCCAGCCAGCCGATGCGCCACGAATCTTGTGCGGAAAGCAACTGATGTAAAAACCCGTGGGTGGCAGCGCTTCGAGGTTGTGCATTTTTTCGATGTGGCAGTAGCCAATGTCACGGCCGGCTTTATGGCCTTCCCAAATCAGGGAGGCATCTTGGGTGTCGCTGTATTTTTTGGCCGTGTGCACAAAGGGCGCGTCCCAGCTCCAGGCGTCGGTGCCGGTCAAACGGATGCCGCGCTCCAGCAAATACATGGTCGCCTCATAGCCCATGCCGCAACCACTCGACACAAAGTCGTTGTGCCCATAGCGTGACCCAGCACGGGTGTTGACCACCACAATCTCCAGCGGGCTCAAGCTGTGGCCAATGCGCTGCAACTCGGCCTCGACATCGGCGGCGGTCACCACATAGCCGTCGGCGAAGTGGCGAAAGTCCAACTTCACGCCGGGTTGAAAGCACCACTCCAGCGGCACGTCGTGGATGGCGATGGCGGGCTTTTTGGTGCCCAACGCGTTGTCCATGGTGGAGTGGAAGTGGTAGGGCGCATCCAGGTGGGTGCCGTTGTGCGTGGACAGCTGCACAAACTCCACGGCCCAGCCTTCGCCATCGGGCAGGTCTTCTTTTTTCAGGCCCGGAAAAAAAGGCTCAATTTGCGCGTAAGTGTTCTCGTGGGTGAAGTATTCGATCTTGGGCGCAAAGGCGGGCGGGTCGCTGATCACATCGTTTTCTAAAAAAATAGACAAATCCACAAATCGGCGGGTCATTTGGGTCTCCTGAAATAGTTCTGAGCGCAGAGCTTAACTTGGTGTTCTCTCGGGTGCCAACTCGGGTTGTCGCCTGTTAATCTTGGCGCATGACCACGCCAGCGCACATTCCCCAAATTCGGCTCTACCAAGATTGGCTCAGCCAGCACAAAGGCCTGAGCTTTGACAATTACGACGCCCTGTGGCGCTGGTCCACCACCGACTTGAATGCGTTTTGGCAAAGCATTTGGGATTACTTTGACATGCGTTCGCCCACGCCCTATCAAGCTGCTTTGGTGAAGAACGCCATGCCGGGTGCCCAATGGTTCACCGGCGCGCACGTGAACTATGCACAACAGGTGTTTCGCCACGTCGAGGCCGCCCATGCCGCGGGCTTGGTGGCCTTGGTCAGTCGCAACGAAAAAGGCTTGCACCAAGAACTCTCGTGGCCCGAACTCAAACGCCAAGCCGCGTCACTGGCGCTGCACCTGAAAGCCCAGGGCCTGCAACCCGGCGACCGCGTGGCGGCCTACTTGCCCAATATTGCGCAAGCCATGGTGGCGTTTTTGGCCACCGTGAGCTTAGGGGGTGTGTGGAGCATTTGTGCGCCCGACATGGGCGCGCCCGCGGTGCTGGACCGCTTTGCCCAAATCGAGCCCAAAATTTTGATCGCCTGCGATGGCGTGAGCTATGCAGGACGTGACCACGACCGCTTGCAAGTGGTCTCCGAGATGCGGGCCCAACTGCCCACCGTGCAACACCTGATCTTGCTGCGCAACCTCAATCCCGAGGCCCGCCTGCCTGGCAGCACCGACTACGACAGCACCATCGGCCGCGACGATGCGGCCACCGCGCAGTTCGAACCGATGTGGCTGCCGTTTGACCACCCGTTGTGGATTGTGTATTCGAGCGGCACCACGGGCTTGCCCAAACCCATCGTGCATGGCCACGGCGGCAGCACCATCGTGGCCCTGGCTTTGAAGGTCTTGCACAACGATGTGGGCTGTAGCTACCACCCCAACAGCTGGGGCGAGCGTTACCACTGGTACAGCTCCACGGGCTGGGTGATGTGGAATGCGCAAATGAGTGGCCTGCTCAATGGCACCACCTGCGTCATCTTTGACGGCAACCCTGGTGGCACCGACAAAGACAAACCCGATTGGGGCACCTTGTGGCGCTTTGCGGCAGAAACGGGCGCGACCTTTTTTGGCGCAGGCGCGGCATTTTTTGCCAACTGCCTCAAGTCCGGTCTGGACTTGTCGCAATGGCCCTCGCTCGCACGCGTGCGTGCGCTGGGCACAACAGGTTCTCCTTTGAGTGAAGATGCGCAGCGTTGGGGCACGCAGCAGTTCCATCGTTTGCGCACTCTGGCGGCCCTCACAGAAGTTGAACGTGCACAACCCGCGGATCAAGATATTTGGTGGTGCAACATCTCGGGCGGCACCGACTTTGCCGGGGCCTTCATCGGTGGCAACCGTGAGTTGCCCCTGATCCCCGGCCAAATGCAATGTCGCTTGCTGGGTTGCGCGGTTGAGTCTTGGAACGAGCAAGGCCAACCTGTGGTCGATGCGGTGGGCGAGTTGGTGTGTACCCAACCCATGCCGTCCATGCCGCTGTATTTTTGGAACGACGCAAGCCATGTGCGCTACCTTTCAAGCTACTTCGACATGTACCCCGCAGGTCACGGTCGTCAGCCCGGTGGCGGTGACGCCTCGCCTGAGATGGGCGCGGTGTGGCGTCATGGCGATTGGCTCAAAGTCACACCCAACGGCGCATGTGTGATTTACGGCCGCAGCGACGCCACCATCAACCGCCATGGCCTGCGCATGGGCACCAGCGAGCTGTACAGCGCGGTGGAGGCCTTGCCTGAAGTGATGGACAGCATGGTGGTCGACCTCGAGTACCTGGGCCGCGACAGTTACATGCCTTTGTTTGTGGTGTTGCGTGAGGGCTTGGTGTTGGACGAGGCCATGAAGTCCAAACTCAACGACGCCATCAAAACAGCACTCAGCCCACGCTTTGTGCCCAACGAGATTTTTCAAGTTGACCAAATCCCGCGCACCCTTACGGGCAAGAAGCAAGAGCTGCCCATCAAGAAGCTCATGCTCGGCCAGCCTTTAGAAAAAGTGGTCAACCAAGACGCCATGGCCAACCCGGGCTGCCTGCCTTGGTATGTGAGCTTGGCGAAGCGTCATTTGGAGTCCGCATGAGCTTGCCAGCACCCGCCTTAGAACATGTGTGTGACCTGGCCGTCACCATCGACGCCCCGGTGGAAGTGGGGTCTACAGCCATGGGCCTGCGCCGCATGATTCCCATCACGGGTGGCACGGTCACGGGGCCGCTGATGCGTGGGCGCATCGTGCCGGGTGGGGCCGACTTTCAGTTGATCGTGGCCGACGGCACGCAAGCGCATTTGGATGCGCGCTATGTGTTGGAGCTTGACGATGGCACGCGCGTGTTTGTGCAAAACAAGGCGCTGCGGGTGGCCAGTGCCGAGGACTCCGCGAAGATTCGCCGCGGTGAGCCGGTGGACCCGACGCGGGTGTACTTCCGTTGTCAACCCAGCTTTGAGGCGAGTACGTCGCAGTGGTCTTGGTTGGCGGAGCACCAGTTCATCGGCGTGGGGCTGCGTTTGCCGGATGCGGTGCATTTGAGTTTTTACAAAGTCTGTTGAGTTTCAGACCTTGGTTGTTCAGGCGCTTGTCTCGTTTGCCTGCTTCGTTCGCTTCGCCCAGGCGATCAGCCAGCACCCGACGCGGCTGTGAGCTACGCGCTTTATATCGCCGCACCGGGCGCTGACGGCTCGCCTTGGCTGCGGGCGAGAGTTAGGGTGAGGGCGGCTTGGTGTTGTGTGGTTTCGCGCTGAGACCGGTTGGGGTCACAAGCGGTTGGGCAGCCACAGCGCGATGATGGGAAACGCGATCAAGATGATCAAGCGCAAGATGTCGGTCACGACAAACGGAATCACGCCTTTGAAGATGGTCATGAAGCTCACGTCTTTGACCACGCTCTTGATCACAAACACGTTCATGCCCACGGGCGGGTGAATGAGCCCGAGCTCCACGGTCATCACGATGATGATGCCAAACCAAATCGGATCAAAGCCAAGTTGCAAGATGACGGGGTAGATGATGGGCACGGTCAAGATGATCATGGCCATGGCGTCCATCAAACAACCGAGCACCAGGTACATCACCATGATCAGGGCCAGCACGCCGTAGCGGCCGATGCCTAAGCCGGTCAAGAACTCGGTCAGCTTTTGCGGAGTTTGGGTGATGGTCAGAAAGTAGCCAAACAGCAGTGCGCCAATCAACACCGTGAACACCGCCGCCGAGGTCCGGGTGGCGGATAACAAGGCTTCGCGAATGCCCGCACGGTCGAGCTTGCCGCGCAACACGCCCAACAAGAACGCACCACTGGCCCCTACGCCGCCAGCTTCGGTGGGGGTGAAAAAGCCGCCGTACAAACCGCCGATCACAAACAAGAACAAGGTCAGTGGGGCCCACACTTCTTTGAGGCCGTTCATGCGCTCACCCAAGGACTTGCGCTCGCCAGCGGGCAGCCAGTCGGGGCGAAAGTGCACGATCAAGACAATCGTGATCACGTACATGCTCATGGCCAACAAGCCCGGCACGATGCCGGCCATGAACAGTTTGCCGATGTCTTGCTGCGTCAAGATGGCGTAGACCGCGAGCACGGTGGACGGCGGCAGCATGGCGCCCAGTGTGCCGCCCGCGGCAATCACGCCGGTGGCAAACGATTGTGGGTAACCAAAGCGGCGCATCTCCGGGTAGGCCACGGCAGAAAACGTGGCTGCGGTGGCGACCGATGAGCCACAAATGGCGGCAAAGCCGCCGCAGGCCAACACGGTCGCCACACCTAGGCCGCCGCGCAAATGGCCGATGAAGGCATTGGCGGCGCGAAACAGTTCACGGCTCACGCCCGAGACCGACACGAACGCGCCCATCAGCATGAACATTGGAATCACGCCAAAGGTGTAGTCGGTCACGGTGCGCATCGAGGTCTGGCCCACCAGCTTCAACGCGGGCCCCATGCCGGCGATGTAGCTGTAGCCCACCACACCTACCAGGCCCATGGCCATGCCCACGGGCACGCGCAAGAGCATCAATACAAACAAGACCACAAAGCCGATCACGGCCACAGCATCGGTACTCAGTTCCATGGTCACTCGTTGGTTTTTGTTTCGGGATGATCTTCCAGCGCTTCAGGCTGCATGATCAGCCGCCAGGTGCGGATGCCAATCAGCAGCACCGCGCACACATCGCCCATCCAGGCCACGGCAAAGAAAGGCCAGGTGGGCAGGTTCAGGTCGTAGGTGAGCACGTTGTCTCGCATCGTCACCGCCACCTTGTCAAACAGCATGATGGTTTGCACCGTCACCACAAACAGCAACACCAAGGTGGCAAACACATCGATGAAGCGGCGCATGCGCGGGCTGGCGCCGGTCCACAGCAAGTCCACCGTGATGTGGCTGCCGCGGTAGCTGGTGGCGGCAATGCCCCAAAAAATCAGAATGCCCAACAGCATGCGACCGAAGTCGTAGCTGTCGGGGATCGAGGTGTCAAAGAACTTGCGCAGAACGACGGCAATGAAGATGTTGGCCGCCACAATGCCCACAAACAAGGCCGCCATCCATTCGATGGCATCGATGATGCGGTCGAACGGACTCTTGGCTTTCTCGGTCAGACCCGTCATGCCGCGATCACAGACCCGACTTGTACTTGGCCAGCGATTGCTTGAAGGCCGACATCACAGCCACCGGGTCTTGGCCGGTTTTCTTCACGTCGTTGGCCCACTGCACTTCAACCGGTGCCACGGCTTGTTTCCAAGCGTTGAGTTGATCGGGTGTGAGCTTGTACACCTCGCGGCTGGGGTCGGCGGCCAGTTTGACGCGGCCAGAAATTTCAAAGTCGGCCCAAGCGCTGCCCACCTTTTCGGCCCACTCGCTGGTGCAGTGGCTGTCCACCGCTTTCTTTTGGTTGGCCGACAAGGCGTTGTACTTGTCGTTGTTCATCACCCACACGAAAGGCGTCGCATAGAGCGGCACGTCCATGTGGTACTTCACCACCTTGTCGATGCCAAACAACATCACTGAACCCCAGGGGAATGTGATGGCCTCGGCCACACCGCGCTCGAGCATGTCGCGCGACTCGGGTGCTGAGGCTTGTACGTTGGTGCCGCCCAAGAGCGTGATCATCTGGCCCACGGTCGATGTGGCAGGGCGCACCTTCATGCCTTTGATGTCGGTGGGCAGCACGATTTTTTTGCGCGAGTGAAACGCGCCTGGGTCGTGCGCGAAGGCAAAGCAAAAGTGCACGTCCTTCATTTCTTTGGCCGCATAGGCGCGGTACCAGGCGTCAATGGCGGCGGAGCCGGCCTTGGCGTTGTTGATCATGAAGGGCAACGAAGCCGCAGCAAAGACGGGGAAGCGTCCAGGCTGGTAACCGGGGTTCACATACGAAAAATCGGCAATGCCATCGCGCGCCATGTCGTAGTGGTCAAACGCTTTGCCCAGTTGTTCGGACGGGAACATGGTGGCGCTCAGCGTGCCGCCCGAGGCCGCCTTCAAACTCTCGCCCCAAGCCACCAAGGCGGGGTTCAGTGCGTGCTGCGCCGGGACCCAGCTCGCGAACTTCAAGGCCACGGGCTTGTCTTGCGCTTGTGCGGCGCTCAAGCTCAAAGCCAGGGCTGCGGTGGTGAGCAGGGAGCGGGAGAGTGAGTGTGACATGGACAGGTCTCGCAAAGAAAAGAGAAGCAGTTGAAATCAAAGCCACCAAAGCGCATCAGACGCAAGGCGGCGTGAGGGCTTGTTTGTAATCGCTCAGGCCGCACCTGACTACGGGTGTTTCCCCCTGTCAACCTTTGTCTGCGTGTGCGCTGCGCACCCGGGGCATCCAGCGGATGGGTTGTGCGCGCACCTCGCGTGCTGGCGCACCGTGGGCACGCAAGGCCACGTCCAAGGCCTGGCCAGCCTCGTCGCGCAAGGCGGCTTCGCGCGCTTGGTCGATGGCACTGGCGCGGGCTTGCGGGCTGCCAAAGGGCGTGGTTGCAGCCAGGTGGCGCAAGATGTGCAGCAGGTTGTCGCGTCCGCGCGTGTGGGTGCTGCCATAGCCTTTGATCAGGCGGCCGCATTGCGCCAGTGCCAGCCCCAAGGCGGGGTGGGCGCGTGCGCCGTGTTCCACAGCCGCCAACCACTCGGTGATCAGTGCTTGTTCTTGCGCGTAGCGGTGGCCAAAGCGACGCACACCGCGCAAGCTGCTCAAGAGCCGCAGCAACAGCAAGCCACCCACCGTGTGTGTGCCCACCTTGATCGGCAAGCCCAACGGCGCTTTGCCGCCTGCCACACGGCGCTGTTCCCAAGCCATCAAGTGCTCGGCCAAGGCACTGGGCAGCAGCCCTGCAAATTCCGGCACACCGGGCTTGAAGTGGTCGAAGAGTTTGACCACATCGTCGGCTTTGGCTTTCACCTCATCGCGCACGCGTTGCAAGCGCGAGGCGCGGCTTTTCAAATCGGCCACGCGCACGATGTCGTCAAACGCCATCCACAAGGCCAACCAGCGCGCCACCTCTTCGGTGGCATGGCTTTGCCCCGGCGCGCCCGCTTGTTCGGCGGCCCACACGGCTTGCAAACGTTGCACATACAGCGCGGCGTAGTTGGCGCCTTGGTAGTCGATCAAGCGGGCGTGGCCCAAGCGCAGCATGGGGTGCACAGCGACCGGAAACAAAGCCGCCACGCCCTCGGGCAGCGCGGGCACGTCCACTGCGCTCGCTGTGGGTTCAGCCACTGGGGCCAGCACGGCATCGACATAGCGCGACTGGGTGCGTTGCTGTTGCACGGCGTCAAGCCCCAAGGCAAAGCCGCGCAAGCTCGCTTGCTGGCTGGCGTTGCCCGTGGCGTGGCCGTCCAAGATGGCGGCTTCAAAATCGGCGCGCTGCATGGGCAGCACACCGCTGGCGGCGATGCAACCCAGCATGGTGGCGCTCACCACGGTGCCCGCTTGGCGGGTCAGCGTCGCCATGTCGAGCACATGGCTGCTGCGGCTGTGGTGTTGCAGCAACTGCACCAACGCGGCATCGTCCAAGCGGCCATCGCCGAGCTGCATTTTTTCTTGCGTGGTCAAGGCCCGGTTGCTGGCGCTGATCACACAGGTGCGGTCAGCCGAGCACAGACCGAGTGCGGTTTGCCTGGCGGTTTCCAGCAACTCCGACGACACCAGCAAGTCCAAACGGCCAGGCAAGGGGTTGAGGCCAAACACCGGGCGTTGCCCGCCCAAGGCGCTGCTGTGGGTGGGAAATACTTCCAAGTAATAGGTGGTGGCGCCGGTGCGTTGGGCCACGCCCGGCACCGAGGTGGCTTGGGCTGGGTAGCCCGCATGACGCGCCGCGTCCACCAGCCAGTCGGCCAGCACACCGCCGCCTTCGCCGCCCAGGGCGCACAACAAAATAGATATGGGTTGGGTCATGTCAACGCCTTACACAGGTTGGAGCGCACGGACCAGACCCGCGCGCAATGTGGCCAACAAGCGTTCCCACACGCCGGGGTTTTGCACCACCTCAGCACGGTAGAACGATGGGCACAGCGTGGCCGCATGCGCGTTCTCGCCACACAAGCCACAACCCACGCAGCCGTCGATCACGGTGGCCACCGGGTCCACCTTCAAGGGGTCGGGGTTGTCTTTGAGGGTCAGCGTGGGGCAGCCGGAGAGACGAATGCAGGCATGGTCGCCGTTGCACACGTCTTCGTCCACGCCGTACTTCACGCGTTGCACCCGCGCGCCTTGTTTCAGCAAACTGGCGATCCAGGGCTTGATGCGGCGTTGCCGCTCGAGTTGACATTCGCCCTCGGCCACGATCACCTTGAGCCCATTGAAGTCTGAGGTGAAAGCCTCGACCAAGGTCTCGCGCACCTTGGCCACTTCGTAGGTGTGTACGGTGCGCAGCCATTGCACGCCCAGGCCTTGCAGCGTGCGTTCAATGGTTTGGTTGGTGTGGGCCAGGCTTTGCCATTTGTCGGCAGCGGCCAGTTTGGCCGCGTCGTCTGGGGTGGAGATGATGTCTTGCGTGCCCGTGGCTGAGGTGTAGCCATTCTTAAAAATCAGTAACACCGCATCGCCCCCGTTGAAGAGTGCGCTTTGCACCCCGGTGAGCAAGCCGTTGTGCCAAAAGCCGCCGTCGCCCATGATCGAGAGCACGCGCCGTTGCATCGATGGCGACACACCGGCGCGGCTGGCCAGGCTCATGCCGTAACCCAAAATCGTGTGGCCAGTAGAAAACGGCTCAAACGTGCCCAGCGCATGGCAGCCAATGTCGGCCGACACATGCACCGCGCCAATGTCTTGTTGCGCCAACTTGATGGCCGAAAACACCGGCCGCTCCGGGCAGCCAATGCAAAAGCCCGGCGGGCGCGGCGGCAGGGTTTGGCCTTGGGCTTGCAGCGCCTGCGCCACACCGGCGCGGCGGGCTTGGTTGCCTTGCAGCCACGCTTGCACGCCCGACGTGGCGGTGGCTGTGGTGTCGGTTGCGCTAGGCGCAGAGTCTTGGCCTGACGGCAGCGTCAAATAACGGTTCACAAACTGCAGCAGGCCTTGCGCCATCACCTCGGCGGTGTATTCGCCGCCTTGGGGCAAGACGTCTTTGCCGTGCAAGGGCGTTTGCAAGTCACGGCGACGCAGCAAGGTGGCCACTTCTTGTTCGATGTATTCGGGCTGGCCTTCCTCCATCAACAACACGCCGCGCTTGCCTTGGCAGAAGTTGGCAATTTGATCGGGCAGCAAAGGGCAAGTCACGTTGAGCACCAACAGCGCAATGCGGCTGTTGCCAAACGCGTCGGCCAAGTCGAACTGCTGCAAGGCGCGGATCAAGGTGTTGTAGAGACCGCCTTGCACGATGATGCCTAAATCGTGGTGCTCGCCGTCAAAGTGTTCGTTCAGGCTATGCGCCTCGATGTAGGCGCGTGCGGCCGGAATGCGCTCTTGGTGCTTGAGCTTTTCTTGGCCAAACGTCACCGGCGGATGGGCCAGTCGGGTGTAGTCAAACTTGGCGGGCTCGGCCAACAGGTGCAGCGCCGACTGCGCGGGCGCTAGGTTGTCTTTGGCCACAAAGCTGCCGCGCACATGGCAGGCGCGGATGCGCAACTCCATCAAGGTAGGCATGTTGGAGGCTTCGGAGATCCGAAAGCCGTGCTCCACCATGTCGACCATGCGGCTCAAGTCCGGGCGCGGGTCGAGCAAGACCATGCCGGACTTGAGCGCGTAGGCGTGGGTGCGCTCTTGAATCACCGACGCGCCTTCGCCGTAGTCTTCGCCCACCACAATCAGCACGCCGCCTTTGACTCCTGGCGACGACAAATTGCTCAGCGCATCGGCCGCCACGTTGGTGCCAACGATGGACTTCCAGGTCACCGCGCCACGCAAGGGGTAGTGGATCGAGGCGCCCAGCATAGCCGCCGCCGAGGCCTCGTTGGCGCAGGCCTCCACATGCACGCCCAGCTCTTGCATGTAGTCCTTGGCTTGCACCATCACATCGAGCAAGTGCGACACCGGCGCACCCTGGTAGCCGCCCACATAGGCCACGCCGGACTGCAGCAGCGCTTTGGTGATGGCCAAGATGCCTTCCCCATGAAACGTTTTGCCTGCGCCCATGCGCAGCATCTCCACCTCTTTGCTGAATGAAACTTCCATGGTTTGTCTCCTGTGGTGTGTGCAGTGTCAGGGGTTGTGGGCTTGGGGCCTGCCGCTGTGAGTCTAGTGGGGGACATGGCTATGACTTTGACCGCGTGATTGCGCCCGCCATAAAATGCAATCACTGATGTCAAAAGACGCGGGGAGCCATCTATGTCATCCATCACCGTTCGTAATTTGCCAGAGGAGACGCACCGCGCCTTGCGTGTGCGAGCAGCAACCGCCGGGCGCAGCACAGAGGCCGAAGTGCGGGCGATCCTGGACAACGCTGTTCGCCCAGACGGGCGCATCAAACTCGGCTCTTTGCTGGCCGAAATTGGGCAGCAAGCCGGCGGCGCGGACCTTGACATCGTGCGCGACCCGTCGCCCACAGCGCCGTTGAGTTTCGAATGATTCTTCTGGACACCAACGTTGTTTCTGAGCCGCTGAAACTCTGCGGGGATGTGGCGGTCTTGAATTGGATCGATGCGCAAGCGATTGAAACGCTGTATCTGTCTACCATCAGTTTGGCCGAGTTGCGTTTTGGCATGGCTGCGCTGCCAGCTGGCAAGCGCAGAGACATGCTGCACACCAGCCTGGAGCAACGCATCTTGCCCTTGTTTGCCGGACGCATCTTGTCGTTTGACGATGCTGCCTCGCAAGCCTACGCACAGCTACGCGCCAAGGCACGTGCACAAGGCAAGGCGGTGGCGTCCGCAGAGGGCTACATTGCCGCCACGGCGCTGACACATGGCTTGATGGTGGCAACCCGAGACACCGCTCCGTTCGAAGCGGCCGGCGTATCGGTGATCAACCCGTGGCAAGCCAAACACTGACACCCAACCCGCCTTTGTTGTGCTGTTTGATTGGGCTCACCCCAACCAAGGGTTGACGAGCGTCACACCCGTATCTGCATAGTCCGCCACGTTGCGTGTCACCACCGCAAAGCCGTGTTCAAGGGCCGACGCGGCGATCATGGCGCCTCGGTCTGAGCGCCGATCAGGCACATGCAGCGCCGCACAGACGGGGGCAGTGGTTTCGGTGAACGCGAGGACGCGGCCAGCAAATGCCAAGCGCACACCGGCGAGCCAAGCCCGCAACGCGCTGCCTTGAGGCGGGGTACGTCGCTCCAGAGCGCGGATGCCTATTTCCAATTCGAGGATCGTGATGGCCGAAAGATAGAGCTTGCTGCTGGGCTGGTTGGCCGCCCAGTTGCGCACCTGGATCGATGGCTGAGGCTTGCCCTGTCGCAGTTCGGAAATGACGTTGGTATCTAAGACGAACATGGCGCGCCCTCAGTCCAACGACGCGCACGTGATGTGCAGATTGATGCGCGGTGGTTTGAAGTCGATGCCCTCACCACTTGGAATACCCTCCATCACCTCCAGCAAAGACGCCTCGCTTTGACCTGCCATGCGGTGGTAGTCCTCAATATTCAGCAGCGCAAACGCAGGTCGTCCACGGTCGGTGATAAACACAGGGCCATCCACGGCGGCGCGTTTGGCCGCAGACACGTCGCGCGTGAAGTCACGGCTGGAAAAAGTCTGAATGCCCATGGTGCACCTCCTGAACCGAAGAATGTTTGTATGTTGCGACAAATAAAGGATCTTGTCTATTTCATTCAAGCGCGGTTCAGTGTCGGGGTAGCTTGCAATGTGGCGGTCTGGCTCGCCAGCGCTCAGTTGTGCCGTTGCGCCTCTTGCTGCACCCACGTGCGAAACCGCGTCAGCACTTCGGGCTCTGGGCCCACGTCGGGCGTGATCAGGTAGTAACCGCGTGTGCCGCGCAAGGCTTTGGGGCAGGCCACCACCAACTCGCCACGCGCCAACTCTCCCGCAATCAACAGCCGTGGCATCAAGGCCACACCCAGGTGGTGGGTGGCGGCCACGGCCAGCATCGAGAACAGCTCATAACGCGGGCCGCCCAGTGCGTTGGGCGCGCTCACGCCCATGGCGTCAAACCACTGCCGCCAGCCTTCGGGGCGCGTGCTTTGTTGCAGCAGGGGCAGTTGTGCCAGGGCCTTGGGCGTGAGGTGGGCGCGCCCGGCCATCAGCTGGGTACTGCACACGGGCACCACCTCTTCGTCCAGCAGTTTGTCGGCACGCGTGCCGGGCCAGTTGCGCACTTGTTCGGGCGTGCCGGTGTACAGCGCGGCATCGAAGGCGGTGTCGGCAAACAAAAACGGCCGCGTGCGGGTGTCGATGTGCACGGTGATGTCGGGGTGGCTTTGCGCCAACTGGGCCAGGCGCGGAATCAGCCAATGGGTGGCAAAGGTGGGTACGGCGGCCAGGGTGAGGTGGCCGCCTGTGCCTTGGCGCGTCATGGTGTCGAGGGTGTCGCGCTCCAGGCCATCCAGCCGCTGCCCGATTTGGCGGGCGTAATCCATCCCCGCCGGGGTGAGTGCCACACCGTGACGGGTGCGGCGAAACAGCTTCAACCCTAAAAAGTCTTCTAACAGCGTGACTTGGCGTGACACCGCGCTTTGCGTCAGCACCAGCTCTTGTGCAGCCCGTGTGTAGCTCTCGTGCCGAGCGGCAGCATCGAAACACAGCAGGGCTTGGGTGGACGGTATTTTGCGGCGCATCGGATGTTCAGATATCAGGATTGAGCATAACTGGATGTTAAATCACCGTTTCTGTCAGTTGCTCGGGGCATTTAAGATCAGGCCCAACCTTTATTCAGACACACAGGAGCTCTCTCATGGCCCACGCCGCTTTCAATTGGCAAGACCCGTTTTTGCTGGACCAACAACTCACCGACGAAGAACGCATGATCCGCGAAGCGGCAGCGGCGTATTGCCAAGACAAGTTGCAGCCCCGTGTGCTGAACGCTTTTCGCAACGAAAAAACCGACATCGAAATTTTTCGTGAAATGGGCGAACTCGGTTTGTTGGGCCCCACCATCCCCGCCGAGTACGGCGGCCCTGGCCTGAATTACGTGGCCTACGGCCTGATTGCCCGTGAGGTCGAGCGCGTGGACTCGGGCTACCGCTCCATGATGAGCGTGCAGTCGTCGCTGGTGATGGTGCCGATCAACGACTTTGGCACGGAAGAGCAAAAACAGAAATACCTGCCCAAGCTGGCCACCGGCGAGTGGATCGGTTGTTTTGGCCTGACCGAACCCGATCACGGCTCCGACCCCGCCAGCATGGCCACCCGTGCCAAGAAGGTGGCCGGCGGCTATCAGCTCAAGGGCAACAAGATGTGGATCTCCAACAGCCCCATCGCCGATGTGTTTGTGGTGTGGGCCAAAGAGGTCAGCGAAGGCGGCCAAGTCGGCCCCATCCGCGGCTTCATTTTGGAAAAAGGCATGAAGGGCTTGAGCGCCCCCGCCATTCATGGCAAGGTGGGCTTGCGTGCCTCGATCACCGGCGAAATCGTGATGGACGGCGTGTTTGTGCCCGAAGAAAACGCCTTTCCCGACGTGCAAGGCTTGAAAGGCCCGTTCACCTGCTTGAACAGTGCGCGCTACGGCATTGCCTGGGGCGCCTTGGGTGCGGCCGAAGACTGCTGGCACCGCGCCCGCCAGTACACCTTGGACCGTCAACAGTTTGGCCGCCCCTTGGCTGCCAACCAGCTGATCCAAAAGAAACTGGCCGACATGCAAACCGAAATCGCGCTGGGCCTGCAAGGCTGCTTGCGCCTGGGCCGCATGAAGGACGAAGGCACAGCCAGCGTGGAAATTACCTCCATCTTGAAGCGCAACTCCTGCGGCAAAGCCTTGGACATCGCCCGCATGGCGCGCGACATGATGGGTGGCAACGGCATCAGCGACGAATTTGGTGTGGCGCGTCACTTGGTCAACCTCGAAGTGGTCAACACCTACGAAGGCACACACGACATCCATGCCCTCATCTTGGGCCGTGCGCAAACCGGTATCGCGGCGTTCTCTAACT
>CAITHK010000171.1 GCA_903892175.1 uncultured Burkholderiales bacterium
CCCAGCACCGTGTGCGCGCCCAGCGTGACCATGCTGGTGGCTACACCCCCCGAGTTGGGCATCGTGCCCCCAGCATCCCAGCTGCTGGAGGTGCTGCCACTGCGGTCGGCCATGGCAAAGTAATCGATGGAAATATCTCGCGTGGTGTTGGCCAAATAACGGGTGTTGAAATAGGTCTGGTACGCGTCAGCCGCACGGTTCAAAACCGCCAAGGATTGCGTGACCTTCTCCAGCATCAAGGTCCGTCCATCGATCAGTACGCCCTTGTCGTCGCCGCCCAAAGTCAGTTCTCCCAAAGACGACAGCGCCGTCGTTGAATCGACGGCTCCGTCCACGCCTGGCGTGACCACGGCGATGGAGTGGTAGCTGAAGGTCACGCCATTGACGGTGAGGGTTTGCAAGGGTGTGATGTAGACACAAAAACTTCGTCCAAAGCCGTCATGCCAGATGTCTGAGGCGCTGGTGCTCAAGTAGCGCGCAATGGCGGAGAAGGTGGTTGAACCGCCGACACACAAGTTGTTGACGGTGGGAGACAAAGGGCTGAGTGTTCCCGTGGAGGTGGTGAAGACTGCCGTGGTGACGCCATCCACCGTGAGCGCGTTGTCTTGGTAGGCGGCCGTGATGGCTGACCTGAGGTCTTTGAGCCTGCTGTCGGTTTCGACCCGCGAATAAAACGTCATGGAAGATCCCGTGGCGTTGCTGATGAGCACGATCAACAAGCTCGCCAGCCCAATCGCGAGCATCATCTCCAGCAAGGTGAACCCTCGCTCACGGTGCCCACGGCGCTCACGCAACTTGTGACGCCTCAGGCTTGCCGCTGACTGGGTGTGGTGGATCATGGCGAGATTCCCAACACCCGCTCTAAGCCCGGGCGATCGTTGGATGTCATCAGGGCTGTCTCGCTATCGATGAGTTCAGACTTCAACAATTGAACCAAACTTTGGTTCAAGGTCAATTGGCCATCGGCAGCACCGCTGCTCATCTCTTGCATGATCAAGTTGTTGCGGTTGTTGGTGATGTGCACACGAATCGGCTGTGTGGCCACCAAGACCTCCACGGCCAAGGTTCGGGTGCCCGCTAGGGTTTTGATCAGGCGTTGCGAGACCACACCCCGCAGTACCGCAGCAAGCACCGATCGTGCGAGTTCACGGTCCCCTTCGGAGAAGAAGGCCAAGATCCGGTTGATGGTCTCGGTTGCACTGTTGGTGTGCAAGGTGGCCAAGACCAAGTGGCCGGTTTGCGCTGCGTTGAGGGCGGCTTGCACGGTGTCGACATCGCGCATTTCGCCAATCAAGATCACATCGGGGTCTTCGCGCATGGCGCCAATGACACCTGCGGCAAATGTGGCGCAGTCGCCTGATTTGCCAATCTGGCGTTGTTTCATGCGTGAGGCCTGGTCTTTGTGGATGTACTCGATGGGGTCTTCGAGCGTGATGATGTGGCTCTGAGTCGATGCATTCAAAAAATCCAACATGCTGGCCAAGGTGGTGGATTTGCCGCTTCCCGTGGGGCCCGTGACCAGCACCAAACCCTGTGTTGCCTCCACCAAGCGCTGCACGCTGCCGGGCAAACCCAGCGAGTCCAACGGTGGGATGTCATTGGCTAGCCGCCTGACTGCGACATTGAGTTGTCCCTGCGCCAACCACGCATGGGCACGGATGCGAAAGTTGGCCAAGTTCAGCGCAAAGTCGTCTTGCCCTCCGAGCTCAAGCACACGGGCTGTGGGAGAAGCGTCTTTGAAGCGCGATTGCAGCCACTGGTTGATTTCTAAGGCAGAGACAAAGCTGTTTTCGACCTGATGCATCCCTTGGGCACTGCGTACCCAAATGGCTTGGTCAGCTTGTAGGTGCACGTCGCTGACCGTATCTTGGCTGAGCAATTCAGCCAGCACCTCCAGAAAATTCCCTGTTTGGCCGTCATTGTTCATCTGGGTTGCCTTTGCGGGTTAATCGGTTTGCTGCACTTGCAGCGTGGTGGTTTGCCCCCAAGGCGAGGAGGCTTTGATCGACAGGCTGTAGGGCATCGCACTCACACTGCTGTCGAGCAAATTGCTGATCAATATCACGTCCCCCCAAGGCGTCAGGAAGTCACTGTCAGGTAAGCCCAGCAGGGTCGGGATGGTTGTGCTGGTGATCGCGGTGTAGGTGTCCAAGCAGGGCAAATGGCCACTCACGGTTCGCGAACAGTCGCTGGAGCGCAAGAAGTTCTCGAATGACGCCAAGCCGGTGATGTTTTGTTGCGCGCGCGCATAGTTTTGGATGCGAGACGCCGTGACTTTGAGGCGTTCGTTGATCTGAACCATGAGCCCTTGCTGGTACAGCAAGGTGTTGAAGATCCGACTGGTTCCCGCCGAGAGCACCACGGGATCGGGCACGAAGCTGCCTGTTGAGGCATTGAAGCTGGTCGCGTCTGTGGCGCTGATCGGTGGCAGCCAGACCACGATCACCCGGTACGGGGCACAGGTGCCAAAGGCCGCATCACTGGCGCAAGGCAAGCCCAAGCGCGAACTCAGTTGGGCACGGATGCCATATTTTTGGTTGGGCGCAATTTTTTGCAACAACTCAGACTCTGTCAGGGTGTCGCCCGAGACCTCCATGGA
>CAITHK010000172.1 GCA_903892175.1 uncultured Burkholderiales bacterium
AGCTCAGTGGATAGAGTATTGGCCTCCGAAGCCAAGGGTCGTGGGTTCGATCCCCGCCAGCCGCACCACTTTTTCATGTCAAACCGTCTCAGATGGCTCCAAAAAAGCCAGTTTCTACAGCTACGGCGGTTTTTGATAGTCTCACCTCACCTCTCTACACGCATTCGACCGCTCCAAACCGACGCTTCCCCGACCTTATTACTACACGATTATTGAAGGCGGTATTGGCAAATGAGGTTGCGCCCTATTCCATGGCAGAGCTTTCGGCGCTAGCGCTGCATTGCACCCGCCAGGAAGATGCCGCACGCAAGGTGGAACGTCGCATGCGCAAGTCCGATGCCGCCATGCTGCTGGAGTCTAGGATCGGTGAGGAATTCACAGCGATCGTTACCGGCAGCACGCCCGAAGGTTCTTGGGTGCGGCTTTTGTCACCACCAGTTGAGGGCAAATTGGTTGGAAGCATTGTCAGACCCGCAATAGGTGTCCAGGTTCGCGTGACACTGGTCTCAACCAATGTCGAACGCGGTTTCATTGACTTTTCTCTCGTGATCTGATCCGTTCCTACTTGTTCACCGTAGCCTTAGGTAGTTCTGGCTTAGTGAGAACCTACACGGGCTCCTACTGTTTGCGACAGCAAGAGCTGAAGGCCTGGCTCAAGACCCATAGCCTCTGATAGCGCAACCCTGTCAAACCATGCCCTCAACACCGTAGCCAGTTTTGCAGAAGCACAGTACAAATAGACGTTTTGTGCCATCGCACCTGCTGAAGTACTGGCATAGGCCGTTCGCCGTGCCGCTGGAATCAATTTCATTTTTGAATGGTCTGCTACGTAAATCAGATCCAGCGGAGCGGTATCAACGAAATCCTGATTTCCTGTCAATGGTCGCACGTCTTTATCGGTAACCCTTTGCAGGCTGTGAGTTTTCTGAACGTATAGATACAAGCCTTGCGGCATGGCTACGTAAAGAAGCACTTCCTGGGCATTCATCGCGCTGGGCATCGTGCGCCCCTGGTGCTCGATGCGATTGATACCACAGGCCGCCCAAATCAGGTTTGATAAAGTTTGGGGATCCAACGCCTGTGGAGCAAACTCCCGCTGGGAATGTCGCCCATTCAACGCCTCCATCAGAGGAATACCCCCTGTGCGTTGCGGATGAACCAGCGGCATGCACTGAATACCACCTGCGACCGCAGGCAAAGGTTTGATTTGGCCAATCATTCCCATGGCAAGTTTGGTGAGGGTATTCATATCCGGCTCCCGTTCGTAGTGTTGGTTGGATGGCTCTAGCGCACCAAGCCCGGATACAACCTGACTGCAATCGCAATAAGCGCCAATGCAATGATGGTCAGAATGCCCAGATCTGTAGCGATGTGTGATGCTGATAATTCACCTGGAACCATCAGACTGCGCAATGCATCGACCAAGTAAGTCAAGGGGTTGAATCGCGCGACGAGCTTGAGCCAGTCCGGCATCAAGTCCAATGGGTAGATTGCGCTGCTTGCAAAGAATAGGGGCATGGTCAGCACCTGCCCCACGCCCATGAAGCGTTCACGCGTTTTGACGATGCAGGCAATGATCAGCGAGAAGGTGGAAAAGAGCGCGGAACCCAGTACCACCGTACAAAGCACCGCCAATACAGCCAGCGGCTCATAGCGCATTGGCAATTGCATCGACGCCGCCAGTGCGTAGATAACACCGCATTGCACAAGCCCCCGAAAGCCTGCCGAGAGCGCCTTTCCGAGTACCAGTGCGCTGCGATAGGCCGGGCTGACCAACTGTTTGTGGACTACACCCAGATCGCGCTCCCAGATCACCGCAATGCCATAAAAGATGGCGCTGAACAGAACGCTTTGCGCCAGTATTCCCGGCGTAATGAAAACCAGGTAGCTACCCGGACCACTGTGAATACCGCGAACCTTTTCCATGACCTGACCGAAGACGGTCAACCACAGCACCGGCTGCACAGCGCGGGTGATCAGTTCCGTTGGATCCCGCGCGAGTTTGCGCAACTCGACGTCGGCAACCGCGGCGGTCTCCAGACAGAACTTGGCGATACCCATTTCAGCCCAGCCGACTTGCGGTAACACGCGCCTCCCTGGTATCCACGAATCCGCCGCCGCGGACAATGCTCCCGCCACAGAAGTGTGAGAACACATCGTCCAGGGTCGCAGTTGCCGACAGCGCTGCGCACAGGTCACTCGGTGTGCCTTGAACCACCAGTCGCCCCGCGTTCAGGATGGCGAGTTCGTCGCACAGCCTCGATGCCTCCTCCATGTCATGCGTGGTAAGCAGCACGGTCATGCCAAAGTCTTTGCGCAGAGCCTGAAGGCGATCCCATACGGCGTGGCGTGCGAGTGGGTCCAAGCCGATGGTCGGCTCATCCAGAAATAGCACACTTGGCCGGTGTAACATCGCTTGGGCCAACTCCAGACGACGAATCATCCCGCCTGAATAGGTGCTCACCAGATGATTAGCCGATTCCTCAAGTCCCATTAAGCGCAGCGCATCCGCAATCCTGGTGGCTCGGTCCCCAGAGTGCACGCCATATAGGCGCGCAGAAAATACCAAATTTTCTCGCGCGGTCAAGCTGCCGTCAGCTGACAGCATCTGCGGAACGTATCCGATATGCGAACGCACTGCAGATGGCGCTTGCACGATGCTAAGCCCGGCAACCAGTGCGTCTCCCGAAGTGGGCGGCAACAGCGTGGTCAGCATCTTGATCAGAGTGCTCTTGCCTGCGCCATTGGAGCCGAGCAAGCCAAATATCTTTCCCCTGCTGATGGTGAAAGAGACGTTGTCAACCGCTAAAAAATCGCCGAACCGACAGGTCAATGCCATTACATTAAGCGCAATGGCGTGATCGTCGGCAGCGACTACCCCTGCCTTTAGGTCAGTCACCCGGGTGTCGCAGCGCAGTGTCAGGCAGTTTCAAATGCGGAGTCTTTGACGCCTGCAAGTATGGACTTCGCTTTGTCAACGTCTTGCGCAGTGCCGTGAACCATCAATACATACTTGTCGACTTTCAGTGCCGTTTCATATTTGAGAATCTGGTCCTTTGGTATGCCAACGCGGCTCAGCGCAGCACCAATTGCTGACAACCCACCAACCAGAACAGCTCCTTCCATGGCGCTCACCAAAACCGAGACAATAGGCCCAGCCATTGCAACGACCCCGAGCGGTGGAAGAAAGAATACAGCAGGTGCCATCAGAATCCCCCAAATGCTGCCCCAAAAGGCGCCGTTGCCGCCCCAAGTCGCGATCTTGTCGCCGGTCGTATAAAAGCCGACTGGATGCTCCTCGCTGTGGTAGCCCTTGCCGATCAGCGAAAGCTTGGTAACGTCAAAGCCAAACTGTTTAAGCGAGTGAATGGCCTGTTCAGCTTCCTGATGCGAGTTGCAAATAAATACGGATGCATTTGAAGAATTAGTGACGGGCATATTGATCCTTTGAATTGATTGGTGAAGGGGTCGAAGGCGCTGACTTCCTGAACTCCGTTCAATGGGTCATGCACTAATGAGTTACTGTCTGCCTTTTCGGCATACAACTCTGTTCGGTAGAGCACTTAGTCAAAATAATTCGCACGTCATCCACCTTTCCGCGACAACTTGGAAAATTTAAATTGGTAACCTTTGGTGAGGTGAGACGCTGTTTGAAGAAACGGGTAATCTTTGACCTTTATCGGTATACTTTTTGAATCAATTTTTCTCGCTTCGCTGGGTAAGCATGCACGGCCTAGTTGTACTTCTAGGGCTGACTGTTTACGCTATCGCCTCGCACACACTCCGACAACGTCGCAATCCTTCCGCAGCCATCGCCTGGGTGAGCCAAGTCTTAAGCGCCGCTTTGCGGGAAAGACGCAATCCACCCGCAATTCGTGAGCCGTGGCCTACAAAAGCTTTTGGCGGTATTTATGGCGGTACTTTTTGTACAAATTAAAAAATTGACCTAGATTCTCTTCTCAAAGTGGTATCAATGTGATCCCCGCCAGCGCACCAACTCAAGTGGCGTTCTTCAACACCAGAGCGCGTTCATACAACGCATTGCGCCCCTCGCCTGTCAGTTCAGCGGCGACTTTGACGGCTGTTTTAAGCGGCAGTTCGGCCAACAAAATGCGCAGCACGCGGTCATGGTCTTGTCCCGTTGCAGACACCTCCGCACGGGCATGTACCACCAAAGCAAACTCACCTTTCAAGCGCTGCGGGTTCGCATCAAGCCAAGCGCTCAGGTCTTGTGCCGCCAAGGTGGCAATTTCTTCAAACTGTTTGGTCAGTTCGCGGCCCACTGTCACTTGTCGCTCGCCCAACACACCCAGTGCTGTTGCCAGTGCTTCGATGCGATGCGGCGCCTCCAGCAGCACTTGGGTGCGCGAGTCTTCGCATAAGGCTTGCACGGCATGTTGGCGCTCGGTGGCTTTGCTGGAGAGAAAACCTACAAACACAAAACCAGAAGCATCGTGTGCGGGCGTACCGCATGCACTCAACAGCGCCGTCACACTGCTCGCGCCCGGCAGCGGCACCACGCGCAAACCGGCAGCACGCACTTGCCACGCCAAACGTGCGCCTGGGTCGCTCACCGCAGGTGTGCCCGCGTCACTCACATAGGCCACGCGTTGGCCGGCTTGCAGGCGTCGCACCACCTCTTGCGAGGCTTCAGCCTCGTTGTGCTGATGAACCGCCAACCATTGCGACGAGGTCTTGTCGATGCCGTAGGCGCGCACCATGCTTTGTGTGTGGCGTGTGTCCTCACAGGCCAAGGTGTCACACAGCTGCAGCACGTGCAGGGCGCGCAAACTGATGTCTGCCAAATTGCCAATGGGCGTGGCCACCACATAGAGCGCCCCGGTCGGATAATGTTGCGCCGAAGCCGCCGCATGTGCGGCCGACAGGGCAGAGTCAAAGTTGGCGCTCATCACGAAGGGGGCTATGGATAACCTCAAAGGGCAAAAAACAGGTCAGGCCACCACCCAGCAAACGGGGGACGAGGCAGAGGACCTGGCGTTGCGCCATCTGCAAGCCCAAGGCCTGCAACTGGTGCAGTGCAATTATCGGACCCCTGGGCGAGGGGGCGGCGAAATTGTCCTCATCATGCGCGACGCCGACGGCACCTAGGTGTTTTTCGAGGTGCGCCAACGCAGTCGCAGCGACCATGGCGGTGCGCTGGTCAGCATGATCTTTGCGATAAAAACGACGCATTATTTTTGCGGCTCGCCACTTCCTCATGCGCTTGGCCCAGGAGCCTGCCTGTCGCTTTGATGTGGTGGCTTGCGAGCCAAATGGCTTGCAATGGTTTCGTGCTGCTTTTGACGCGGCCTAAACAGTGCGCAGGTATCATTGGGCCCATGCTCGAACAACGCATTGAACAACACTTCATCGACAGCGCCGACCTGAAATACCAGGCTGCGCAAGTTCTGTCCAAACCCATCGCGGCTGCGGTGGCCGCGATCTTGGCCAGCGTCACCAGCGGTGGCAAGGTGTTGGCTTGTGGCAATGGGGGATCGGCCGCCGATGCACAGCACTTTGCGGCCGAATTTGTGGGGCGCTTTGAGCGTGAGCGCCCTGAGTTAGGCGCCATTGCACTGACCACCGACAGCTCCATCATCACCGCCATTGCCAACGACTACAGCTACGACCATATTTTCTCCAAGCAAGTTCGTGCTTTGGGACAACCCGGCGACGTGTTGTTGGCCATCACCACCAGCGGCAACTCCAGCAATGTGTTGTTGGCCATTCAAGCCGCCCATGAGCGTGAAATGACGGTGGTGGCCCTGACTGGCAAAGGCGGTGGCAAGATGGGCCAAGCCTTGCGCGAAACCGACGTCCATATTTGCGTGCCACATGACCGCACGGCGCGCATTCAAGAAGTCCATCTGTTGACCATTCATTGCATCTGCGATGGCGTCGACACCCAATTGCTTGGTGATCAAGAAAGTAGTGAGTGAAAAAAATGAAAAATTCAACCTTGGGCCTGCTGGCCGTCTTGGCTTTGAGTCTGGGCATGAGCGCGTGTGCCCCCGTGGTCGTGGGTGGCATGGTGGGCGGCGCTATGGTGGCCGCTGACCGCCGAACCTCAGGCGCACAGGTGGAAGACGAAGGCATTGAAATACGCAGTGCCAGCGCCTTGCGTGAAAATTTCGGCAGCAATGTGCATGCAAACTTCACCAGCTACAACCGACAGGTGCTGATCACGGGCGAGGTCCCTTCAGCACGAGAACGCCAACAAATTGAACAGTTGGTGGGCCGCATCGAAAACGTCCGAAGCGTGGTCAATGAGCTGGCCGTGGGTCCCGCTTCGAGCATTGGCGAGCGTTCCAGCGACGTGATCATTTCAGCCCGCGTCAAAGCCGCCATGGTGGACAACGAAGACGTCTTCGCATCCATCTACAAAGTGGTCACCGAGCGTGGCACGGTCTATTTGATGGGCCGCGTGACGCAGCGTGAAGCCAATCGAGCCACCGACATTGCCCGTGGCGTGAGTGGCGTCAAGCGTGTGGTGCGTGTGTTCGAATACCTGACCGAGGCCGAGTTGCAAGCGTTGCGACCCAAGCCTGCGCCTGTCGAGCAAACCAAGTCCACGCCCGTCATGTCTGGCGCTGGTGTGCCGCTCACCACCAACGCGCCTGTGGTGACACCTGTCAAGTGACAGTGACTGCTTAGCCGTGAATCACGGCAACACCCAGAAAATGGCCCGCATGAGCGGGCCATTTTGTTACGTTGCAGGCCTGCTTACTTCAAGCGCTTGATCAAGCTGGACGTGTCCCAGCGCTTGCCGCCCATTTGCTGCACGTCGGCGTAAAACTGGTCGACCAGCGCCGTCACCGGCAAGCGCGCGCCGTTGCGTTTGGCTTCGTCCATCACCAGGCCCAAGTCTTTGCGCATCCAGTCGACGGCAAAGCCAAAGTCAAACTTGTCGGCCACCATGGTTTTGCCACGGTTGTCGAGTTGCCAGCTTTGTGCGGCGCCTTTGCCAATCACATCCAGCACCAAGTTCATGTCTAAACCCGCGCTTTGGCCAAAGGCCACGGCTTCGCTCAAGCCCTGCACCAAGCCGGCAATACACACCTGATTGACCATTTTGGTCAATTGACCCGCACCCGGTTCACCCATGAGCGTGAACGCCCGAGAAAAAGCCATGGCTACGGGTTTGACGCGTTCAAACACCGGTGCGTCCCCGCCGCACATCACGGTCAGCAAGCCGTTTTGTGCGCCACCTTGCCCGCCCGAAACCGGCGCGTCGATGAAGTGGATGCCAATGTTCTTGGCGGCCGTGTAA
>CAITHK010000173.1 GCA_903892175.1 uncultured Burkholderiales bacterium
GCCTCAGCCAACAAGCGCGGTGAAATGGGGCTGCCGGTTCCGCGTGGGCTGATCCAGCCCACGGGTTTGACGCCGGCCACGCGGGTCAAGATCTCGTCGTTCTTGCGGATGTTTTCGCGTTCTTGGGCCTCGTCAAAGTAGACCGGAATCACGTCCATGCCCCAGGAGTGGTTGACGATTTCGTGGCCCCGTGTGTGCAGTGAGCGCACGGTGTCGGGGTCGCGCTCGGCCAGCACGCCGTTGACCATGATGCTGGTTTTCACGCCCCGTTTGTCGGCGTAGTCGAGCAAGCGGTGGATGCCGCGCACCATGCCAAAGCTGGCCCATGAATGGGCGTTGGTGTCAAAGAAGCCGGGCTTGAGCACATTGCCCATGGGCCCAATGCCCGGGGCTTGTCCATCCGACCAAGCTTCGTAGGCAATGTTGAAAATCACGGCCACGCGGCGGCCACCAGGCCAGCGGAAGTCGTCGGACAGTCGGGTGATGTGGGATGTGTTGTTCATCGGGAAAACTCTTTCTATGAAATTCAAAAGGGGTCAGGTGGGGGCAGACAGGGCGCTGTTCAAAATGATGTCGGCGGTTTTTTCGTAGTGGCCCGTCAGGGCTTGGCAGGCAGCCTGGGTGTCGCCCGCCAGAACGGCGTCCACCATGGCTTTGTGTTCGTCCAACTCATGGCGGCGCTTGTACGACTTTTTCACCGCCAGTTGGCGGTAGCGGTGGGCTTGGTCGTAGAGCTGTTCGCAAAACCCAATCAACCAGCGCGAGCCACATTGCGACACCAGCACACGGTGGAACTCTCGGTGCAAGGCTTCCCAGGCCGGGTTTTCCACATAGCGGTCGGCAAACAACGAGCGCGGCGTTTTGGACAGGCGGTGCAGCGCCAACACCAGTTGCTCCTCCCATGCGGGTGTGCGGGCCAGCAAGCCTTGGGTCAGTGCCAAAGTTTCCACCCACACCCGTGTCTTGGCCAACTCTCGCAAGGCGTCCTCGCTGACCGAGGCCACGGCAAATCCGCGCTGCTCCAAGTGCTGTACCCAGCCTTCAGCCGCCAGGCGGTTGAGCGCCTCGCGCACGGGTGTGGCGCCCGTGCCGTAGTGGGCGCGCAAGGCCTCGATGCCCAATTTGCTGCCGGGGGTCCAATGGCCACTGAGCACATCGGCGCGCAGCCGTTCGTAGGTGCTGGCCGTCAGCGAGGCACTCGTTTCAGACGTGGGAGCGGTGTTCATAAGGCGACAGGATTCATCGATAAAAAATTGTCTGAGAGGGAATTATCGATATTATCCAGCCATCTCTTTTTTCCTTTAAGGACTGAACATGCGTTTGCTGAGTTTTCAAGATCAAGGTCAATCAGGCATCGGCTGGATTGCCAGCGCACAAGCCACCGAGTTTGTCGACTTGGGGCTGACCGGTGCCCATTTGCCCCACGACATGCTGACGTTGCTGTCCACCCCGGGCGCCATGGCGGCAGCCCATGCTGCGGCCCTCCAGGCGCCAGCTTCGGCCATCAAGCCTTTGGCCAGCGTGCGTTTGTTGCCCGTGGTGCCCAACCCCAGCAAGATCGTTTGCATGGGCTTGAACTATGCCGACCATGCGGCCGA
>CAITHK010000174.1 GCA_903892175.1 uncultured Burkholderiales bacterium
CTGCGACCTGTTGGTCGTGGGCTCGGGTGCTGGCGCCCTGTCGGGCGCTGTGACGGGGGCGCATCTGGGCTTGACGGTGGTGGTGGTCGAGAAAGACCCGCAGTACGGCGGCACCACCGCTTGGTCGGGCGGCTGGATGTGGATACCGCGCAGCCCGCTGGCATTGGCCGGTGGTATCGCCGAGCCTTTGGAAAAACCGCTGTCGTACCTGCGCCATGAACTGGGCCCGCAGTTTGACGAGATCCGTGCGCTGGCCTTTTTGACCCATGCCCCTAGCATGGTGCGTTTCTTTCAGCAGCACACCGCCTTGCAGTTTGTCGATGGCAACAGCATTCCCGACTTCCATGGGCGCAGCCCCGACGCGGCCACCGGTGGCCGCTCGGTGTGTGCCGCCCCTTTTGATGGGCGTGTTTTGGGTGCGCACATCGCTCAACTCAAACCCCCGTTGCCCGAGACCACGTTGTGGGGCATGGGCATTGCATCGGGTGCCGACCTGCGGCATTTCTTCAACACCCTGCGCAGTTGGACCTCCTTCGTGCACGTCACGCGCCGCGTGTTGCGCCACCTGCGTGATCTGCTGTGGCATGGCCGGGCCATGCAGTTGGTCAATGGCAACGCCTTGATCGCAGCCTTGGCCAAGTCGGCGCTCGATGCAGGCGTGGACCTGCGCGTCAACAGCCCCGCCGTGCGCTTGCTCACGCAAGGGCACGGCGATGCGCAGGGTGATGTGGTGCGTGTGTGCGGCGCCGTGGTGCGCACACCCCAAGGCGAGCAGGTGGTGCACGCCTTGCGTGGCGTGGTGTTGGCCACCGGCGGCTTCCCGCACGACCCCGCGCGCAAACGCGCCTTGCTGCCACACGACCCGCAAGGCGACGCCCATTTCTCAGCCGCCTCGCGTGGCAACACCGGCGACGGTTTGCGCTTGGGTGAAAGCGTGGGTGCGTTGGTGGCCAACGACTTGCGCCAAGCGGCTGCCTTGGCACCGGTGTCTTTGGTGCCGCAGCCCGACGGCAGCGTCACCCACTTCCCACATTTGATTGAGCGCGCCAAGCCCGGACTCATCGCCGTCACACGCTTGGGTCAGCGCTTCGCCAACGAGGCCGACTCGTACCACGACGTGCTGCAAAGCCTGATTCAAGCCCTGCCTGCTGGCGAGCCCGTGCAGGCCTGGTTGGTGTGCGACCACCGCTTCATCCGCCGCTGGGGTTTGGGTGCGGTCAAACCCGCCCCCATGCCGCTGGGCCAGTGGCTGGCCAATGGCTACTTGCAACGCGGTGCCAGCTTGCAAGAACTGGCCGAGCGTTGTGGCATCCAGCCCGACACCTTGCAAGCCACCGTGGCGCGCTACAACACGATGGCCCACACTGGCAGTGACGCCGAGTTTGGCAAAGGTGAAACGCCCTACAACCGCATCCAAGGCGACGCAGCGCACCCCGGCCCCAACCCCTGCATGGCGCCGCTGCAACAGGGCCCGTTTTACGCAGTGCGCGTGGTGGCCGGCAGCTTGGGCACCTTTGCCGGCTTGCGATGCAACGAACACGCCCAGGTGCTCAACGCCCAAGGCCAAGCTGTCCACGGCTTGTACGCCGGGGGCAACGACATGAACAGCATCATGGGAGGCCACTACCCCAGTGGCGGCATCACCCTGGGGCCCGCCATGACCTTTGGCTACATCGCCGCCCACCACGCGGCGGCGCAACCGCTGACCCACTCATTTCTCAAAAGGACCTCCATGTATTACGAACTCGCCACCCTGACCCTGCCGTTTGGCACGGCGGCCCAAGCCGCTAAAAATGTCGAAACCTTTGCCGCCCAAGGGCAGGGCGAGTTGCTGGGCTGCTGGTTCACCGACATCGGCACCTTGAACCAAATGGTGGTGCTGCGTGGCTTTCATGACTTGGCCAGTTTGCAGGCCGAGCGCGAGCGCACCCAGCGCAACGCCAGCCCCTTTGGCTGTGGCGACATCTTTCAATCGCTGGAGCAACACAGCTACCAGGGCTTTCCATGGATGAAGCCGGTGCGCCCCAGCGCCGAGAGCGGCATCCACGGCCCGGTCTATGAAATCCGCACCTACGGCATCCAACCTGGTGGTGTGCAACCCACCATCGACTTGTGGGAGCAAGCCGTACCCGCGCGCGACAAACTCTCGCCCTGTGTGGTGGCCATGGTGGCCTTGGACGGCCCGCTGCGCTTCACCAACATCTGGGCTTACCCGTCGCTGGATGCGCGCGCAAAAGCCCGCGCTAAGTCGGTGGCCGAAGGCATTTGGCCACCCAAGGGCGGGCCTGCTTGGCTGACCACCGCCATGACCTCGACCATTGCCATGCCCACGGCGGTATCGCCTTTGAAATAAACCTGAGGGCTTGCCATGCCACGCATCTATTCACAGGCCTACCTCACGGCCGAGGCTTCCACCGCCCCCGACGCCATTGCGCACGCCGGGCAGCTGGGCTACCACTTCGTGGGCTTGCGCCTGCTGCCCAACGCACCGGGCGGCCCACACCAGCGTTTGCTGGGTGACAAAGCCGTTCTGCGCGAATGCCAGGCGCGCTTGGCCGACAGCGGCGTCGGTGTATTTGATTTGGAGATCATCCGCATCGGCCCTGCGTTTGACCCCACCGACTACCTGCCCTTACTTGAAGCAGGCGCCGCGCTGCAAGCGCGTGCGGTGTTGGTGGCCGGTGACGACCCCGACTTGAACCGTTTGAGCGACCACTACGCCGCGTTGTGCGCGCTCATGCAGCCCTATGGCATGACAGCCGATTTGGAGTTCATGCCTTGGACGGCGGTGCGTCACGCGCGCGAAGCCTTGCAGGTGGTCACCGCCGCAGGGTGCCCGTCCAACGCGGGCATCTTGGTGGACGCGCTGCATGTGGCCCGCTCTGACACCTCGTTGGCCGACATTGCGGCGCTGCCGCGCGCGTTGTTGCACTACGCCCAAATGTGCGATGCCCCCAGTACCAACGCCCAGGGTAGCAGCGACTTGAGTGTGGACGACATGATCCATACCGCGCGCTGCGAGCGCTGGCTGCCGGGTGAAGGGGCGATTGATTTGCGCGGCCTGTTCAATGCCCTGCCGCAAGACCTGCCCATCAGCGTGGAAGTGCCACACCACGTGCGTGCGCGTGCGGTGGGTGACTTGGCTTGGTCAGGCCAAGCCCTGGCGGCGAGTCGCGCCTTTTTTGAACTTTGATTTGATTTGGACAACGCATGGATTTCGCCCTCAACGATGAACAAAAAATGATGATCGACACCCTGCGTCGCTTCATCGCCGAAGAGCTGCACCCACTCGAGCAACAGGTTGAAGACCAGGGCTTTTTAGCGCCCGAGGTGGCCCAAGCCATCCACGCCAAAAGCAAAGCCTTGGGGCTGTACGCGCTCAACATGCCGGAGAAATTTGGCGGGGGTGGCTTGAGCGCCGTTGAACGCATGCTGTGTGAAGAGCAATTTGGCCATACCAGCGACATCTTGATCCGCCGCGCTTTTGGCAATGTGTACGAAGCCTTGTTGGCTTGTGAGGGGGCGCAGATTGAGCGTTGGCTCACCCCGTGTGTGCGCGGCGAGCGGGTGTGCGCCATTGCCATCACAGAGCCTGGTGCGGGGTCAGACGCCCAGGGCATCAAAACCCGGGCTGAGAAAACTGCCACCGGTTGGGTGCTCAACGGCGCGAAGCACTTCATCAGCGATGGCGAGGTGTCCGACTTTTTTCTAGTCTCAGCCAAAACTGGCGACAAAGAAATTTCTCTCTTCGCGGTGGACAAAGGCCTGCCAGGTTTCACGGTTGGCAAAGACCAAAAAATGATGGGTTTGCGTGGCACGCCGCACGTGGAGCTGTGGTTTGACAACGTGCCCTTGGAACCCATCGCCATGCTCGGCGAACAAGGCCAGGGCTTCAAGATGGCCATGGGCGTGTTGGGCCAGGTGCGCTTGGCCCAGGTGGGCGCACGTGCCGTGGGCAAAGCCAGTCATGTGTTGTCGCTGATGGTGGACTACGCCAAGCAACGCCAACAATTCGGCCAAGCGATTGGCGACTTCCAACTGGTGCAGCAAATGCTGGCCGACAGCGTGATCGAGATCAACGCCGCGCGTTGGATGGTGTTGCACGCTGCCTGGATGCTGGACCAAAAAATGGACGCACGCGACCACATTGCCATGGTCAAGGTGCACGCCGCCGAAACCTTGGGCCGTGTGGTCGACCGCGCGGTGCAGGTGTTTGGTGGCATGGGTTTTTGCAAAGAACTGCCAATTGAGCGTTACTACCGCGACGCACGCATTTACCGCATCTTTGATGGCACCAGCGAAATTCACCGCACCGTCATTGCCAAACGCGTCATGAGGCAGGGCGATGCCTTGTTTGAGCTGAACAAATGAACAAGGACAACGCATGAGCAAGTTCATGTCGGCCGCCGACGCGGTGGCCTTGATTCGCGACGGCGACACCGTCGGTTTGATGGGCGGTGGCGGTGGTCTGATGGAAGCCAGTTGTTTGTTTGAAGCGGTGCAAGCGCGTTACTTGCAAACCCAACATCCACAGCGCCTGACCGTGATCCACGCTTTGGGCATTGGCGACAAACACACCAAAGGCATGAACTGCTTTGCCCACGAGGGCTTGGTCAAGCGTGTGGTGGGCGGGCACTGGGTGTGGTCACCCGCCATGCAGCAACTGGCCGAGGCCGAAAAGATCGAGGCCTACATCTTGCCCGGCGGCGTGTCGTCGCAGCTCATGCGCGAGATCGGCGCGGGCCGCCCGGGCTTGTTCACCCACGTGGGCTTGGGCACGGTGTGTGACCCGCGCTTGGGTGGCGGCAAGATGAACGCCAGCGCCCAGGAAGACCTGAGCGAAGTGGTGCAAATGGATGGGCGCGAGTACCTGCGTTACAAGCCGTTCCCCATCCATGTGGCCCTGGTGCGAGCCAGTGCGGCCGACGAAGACGGCAACATCAGCTTCGAGCACGAAGCGGCCAACCTGGACTCGCAGTCTTTGGCCCTGGCCGCGCGCAACAGCGGCGGCCGTGTGATCGTGCAAGTCAAAGAGCGTTTGCCACGCGGTGCGCTCAAAGCGCGTGAGGTGCGCATCCCAGCGGCCTGGGTGGACGCCATCGTGGTGGATCCTGAGCAGCGCACCAGCTACGGCATACCTTTCGACCCCGCGCTCAGTGGTGAGCTGCACGGACAGGCCCGCTTGAGCAGCGAAGCGGCCGACCAAGCCGCTGAACAAGCGCAAGCGGCCGAGCAGTTCAGCGAACGCCACGCCATTGCACGCCGTGCCGCCATTGAGCTGTTCAACACCGACAAACAACGTCCGGTGGTCAATTACGGTGTAGGCGTGCCCGATGCCGTGGCCAAACTGCTGTCGGCACGCGGCGAGATGCACCGCATCTACCAGACCATTGAACACGGCACCTATGGCGGCACCTTGCTCGACGGTGTGCTGTTTGGCTACGCCCGCAACGCCAGCGCCATGCTCGACGCAGCCACCCAGTTCGACTTTTATGCCGGTGGCGGTTTGGACATTGCCTTCTTGGGCTTTGGCGAGTTCGATGCCCATGGCAATGTCAACGTGTCGCGGCTGGGCGGCTTGACGGTGGGGCCGGGCGGCTTCATCGACATTGCGCAAAACGCACGCAAGGTGGTGTTTTGCGGCACCTTGGCTGCCAAGGGCGTGCGCTTGCAAACCGGTGACGGCCAGATGCGTGTGTTGCAGCAAGGGGCGGTGAAAAAACTGGTGCCACAGGTTGAGCAAATCACCTTCAGCGGCGCCCAGTCTTTGCTGCGTGGGCAGCAGGTCTTGTATTTGACTGAACGCGCCAGTTTCCGTTTGACGCCGCACGGGGTGGAGCTGTTTGAAGTGGCACCCGGCATTGACGTGCAACGCGATGTGCTGGATCAAATGGGCTTTGTGCCCCGGCTCGCGTCGCCCTTGGGCGTGATGAGCGCGGAGCACTTTCTGAGCGGCTCCTATGCGCTGGCTTAATTCAAAAGGCGTCACTCTGTGAGATGTACCAGCTGTCTGGCAAGTTGTTGAGTGCTTGTGCAACGCAGCGGCAATAATTCGCCGCTGCAAGAAGCGATTAAAGCTTCAGGAGCACCGTGCCGATACCAGCTGACCTGCCCAAAGAGGATGCGCGCTGCGTGTTGGCTTCGGGCGTCTCATCTGATGCACCCACTCAAAAGTGAATGGCTATGAAAAAATATTTACGTTTAATTATCGAGGTTGTCCTGGGTCTGCTGTTGGCAGGCGCTTTGGCTTTGGCTTATTGGAGCTACAACGGAAAAACCCATGCCATGCACGAGTTGACCGATGTCAGCGACGAAGTCACCGAAGCTCAAGAAGAGCTGGAGAAACTGACCAAAGAGTTGGCTGAAGCCAAAGAAAAAGTCGAAGAGCTCGAGCCCGCTGCCAAAGAGCTGGCGGCTGTCAAAGATTCATTCGTCAACGGTGTGGTGCTGCAAGACTACGAAGCCTTCATCAAAGCACAAAAAGGCCCAATCATCAGCGAGCGTCAATTGGGCTTGGGGGCCTTGCGCTTGTTGACCAAGGGTGCACAAGACCCTGAGACGGTCAGCGCCTTCCAAAAAGCGCTTGAGATGGCCGAATGGTCGTCACGCTTGAAGTCGATTTGTGCAGCGCAAAACGCCCTGGCAGCGGCGGGTCAAAAAGTCAAAGTGCTGGCCGACTGTGCGGCTGACAAAGAAGAAGGCCATGCCAAAAAAGGCCATGCTGTGCATTGGGACTATGCCGGTGACATGGGACCTGAAAACTGGGGGGACGAATTCCCCACCTGCGGCAAAGGCTTGAAGCAGTCGCCCCTGAACATTGCGGGCCCATTTGAAAAGTCAACCGACACGTTGGTGGTGAACTACAAAGAAGGTCCGCTGAAAATTTTGAACAACGGTCACACCATCCAAGTGAATGTGGAGCCAGGCAGCACCCTCAAGATCAACAAAGAGGTCTATAACCTGTTGCAATTTCACTTTCATCGCCCAAGCGAAGAACAAATTGACGGCAAACCGATGGCCATGGTCGCGCACTTTGTTCACAAAAATGCCGACGGCAAGTTGGCAGTGTTGGGGGTGCTGCTCAATGAAGGTAAAGACAACGAGGCCATCAAAGTCTTGTGGGACAACGCACCCAAGAGCGAAGGCCCTGAAGTGATGCCTGAGAAAGTCAAATTCAACCCCAGCAGCCTGGTGCCTGCGGCCCTCACGCACTACAGCTACGAAGGCTCGCTGACAACACCACCCTGTACCGAAGGTGTGAACTTCTACATCCTCAAAACCACGGTGGACATCGCCAAGAAACAAGTCGCCGACTTCCCCTTCAAGCGCAACGCGCGTCCGGTGCAGCCGCTCAACGGTCGCAAGATCAACGCCAACTGATCGATCTCCCCTCTCCAAGTTCAACGCCTGCTGATGCAGGCGTTTTTTTATGTTGCGCCCAGCATGGGCGCACTCCTACGGGTGCAAGTCCCGTCGCATGTTGATCACCACGAGCGAAGTGCAGCTGCATGAGGGCGACCGAGTGTGGGAAGGATGCGTGGAACATAAACTGGGAGCCGATGAACAAGAACCGGATATGGGGCACTGCCAAGCAGGGCGACTGGGCTAAAAACCAAGAAGCTCTTGTGCTCAAAGCGAGGTGGTGTATATCCGGCGGTTGTGCATTTAAGGGGTGCGGCCCTTACCTTTGGGGAGATATCACCTCCACTTGGGCTACAGCTTCTGGGCAGCCAAGGGCAAGGTTGTAAAGCTGCGCGTGGCAGACAAAGCGCAGAAGGCCTACAAGCAGCGCGTGAGGCAACTGACGCGTCGCGTTGGAGGCAAGGCAATGGCTGAGGTGGCACTCAAGCTCACGCAGTATGTGAATGGCTGGAAGGCGTACTTCAAATTAGCGCACACGCCAAGGGTCTGGCGAGAGCTGGATGAATGGATGCGCCACCGGCTAAGAGCCATACAGCTCAAGCAGTGGAAGCGAGGTCGCACGATGTACCGAGAGTTAACGAAACTAGGCGCGCCGCAGGGCGTGGCTGAAAGGGTGGCGGCAAACTCAAGGTGCGGGTGGAGAAACAGCGACGGGTTGATCAAGAGGGTGTTGACGATTCAATACTTTGATAAGCTAGGAGCACCACGTCTGGTATGGATCTCAACCCCACGAACCGCCTAGTGCGGACTCGCATGCTAGGTGGTGTGGCAGGGGAGCAGTCATGTTGGTTGCCACCTATACCGATGCATGAAAAAACCCCGCCGAGGCGGGGTTGTGCGTGACAAATCAAGAGGTTTAAATCAGTTTCAAACGCTCAGAAGAAGGCACCACACGGGTCAGTCGCACGCCATAGCGGTCGTTCACCAAGACGATCTCGCCCTGGGCCACCACCGAGTTGTTGACCAACAGGTCCAGGGGCTCGCCCGCAATGCGGTCGAGCTCCACCACGCTGCCTTGGGTCAAACGCATCAAGTCTTTGATCTTGATTTGAGCACGCCCGACTTCGATCGACAAGGTCACCGAGATGTTTTGTAACACCTCGGGGTTGATGTTGCCGGCTGACATGGGCTTGAAGTCTTCTAGCGAAGGATGATCGTCGTCATCGTGTGCGGGTAATTTCAAGTCATGGGCATCAGCAGTGTCCGCATGCTCGTCTTCTGCGTGCGCTGGAACTTCAGTTTCAGCGCTTGGATTTTCAGTTTTTTCAGTCATGGTGTGTCCTGTCTCTCAAAGTTTGCCGTGAACGTGTTCGTGGTCAATTTGTACTGCGACTTGCGAGCCGCGTGTTCCCACGTTGACGTGGAAGGTGGGCACGCCGTTGGCGGTCATCAGCGCGGTGTCTTCTTTCTTGAAGAACAGCAACTCGCCTACTTGCAAGTTGTTGAGGTGGTGCAAAGTGGTTTTGATTTCACCCATTGAAACTTGCAGTTCCAAACGGGCGTCTCCCACGGCCGCAGCCAAGTCTTTGCGCCATTTGCGGTCCGATTCTTCGTTGCCTTCACCGCTTTGCACGCGGCTGCTGAGCAACTCACGAATGGGTTTTAACGTGGCATAGGGGTAGACCAAGTCGATGAACCCCTTGCCGCCGCTGACGGTGGCATCGGCTTCAAAGCGGCTCAGGACTACCAAGTCGTTTTCGTCGGCAATTTGCGCAAACTGGGGATTGATCTCAGAGCTCACATGTTCACACTCGATGGGCATCAAAGGCCCCCAAGCTTCCGTCAGTGAGCGAAAGAAAACTTCCAGAATGATTTTGATGATGCGGGTTTCGGTGGGGGTGAACAATCGGCCCGAAGGCAGGTCGCCCACACCTTTGCCAAAACCGCCAAAGAAGCTGTCGAGCGAGCTGAACACCACATTGGGGTCGATGATGATCACCGAGTTGCCCCGCAGCGGGTTCATGCGCACGATGTTGACCGACAACGGGGCTTTGAGTCCCTTGAGGTAGTCACCAAACTTCAAGATCTGAACCCGTGTGGGGTTCACCCTTGGGCTGGTACGCAGCACTTCAAGCAAACCCAGACGGAACAGTCGGATGAAGCGCTCGTTGATCATGTCGACCGACGAAACGTTCACACCCAGGCTGCTGTCTTCGCTGGCCAGGTCGTGTTTGCGCACCCGTGCGCGGGTGTTAAAGCCCGTGTCGGTCTCGATCGAACCGTCGCGCACCCCGTCAGACAGGGCGGCCAGTTCTTCTTGCGAGAGCAGGTTGGATTTCATGGATAGGGCTTACTGCATCACAAACGAGGTGAAAAATACATCTTCAATGCCACCGAAGTCTTCGTACTTCATCAGCATTTCGTTCATCACGTCCTTGATCTTGGCCGCCAATTCGGTGCGAAAGTTGCCCTTGGCTGTGTCGGCTTCGGTGGACTGGCGCATCACATCCAAGATCGCCGAGCGGATGGCGAACTCATGTTTTTTCACGTTGTCAAAGACCCGCGCGTCGTAATGAGTCATCACGGCGATCTGCACCACCATCACCTTTTTGCTGTTGGTGATGTTGGTCATGAACTCCTTGTCGATTTGAAGGTAGGTGTTTTCAAAGCGCGTGGCTTCGGCTTCCTTCTTCACCTTCGACGGGCCTTCGGGCATGGCGTGTGCCTCTTCGGCAGCTTTGTCGAGTTCGTCGACTTTCTCATGTGCGGCGGC
Organism: uncultured Burkholderiales bacterium; assembly: GCA_903892175.1. GTDB lineage: Bacteria > Pseudomonadota > Gammaproteobacteria > Burkholderiales > Burkholderiaceae_C > Limnohabitans. The sequence continues at coordinate 10,136 of CAITHK010000174.1, forward strand.
TTCGCTCTTGTGTGCGAAGTACCCTGACATGAACAGGGTGCCAAACACCACAGACACGATCAAAAGAATGACCGACAAGGCAATGACGGCGATCAGAAGAATCGGTTTCTTCTTTTTCGGTTCGCCTTCTGCTTCTTCGGTTGAGGGGGCTGCTGCTTCTGCCATTTTCGTACTCCTGTTATTCCAGATTGTCGTGCGTCATTTATGCATAGAGGTCAAGCAAGGACGCATTGGCCTTGGTGGACACAGCGTCAGCATTGGGGGCGCTGGCACTGCTCTTGACTTGCGAGGTTGAATTTTCGCCAACTTGAGGCTGTTTTGAAGAGCCACCCGATGGGTTTTGTTGCGTGCCACGGCTGTCTTGCCCGATGTTGAACTGGCCCGTATGAATGCCAAAGTTTTCAAGTGCTTCGCGCAAACGCTGGGTGCTGTTTTGCAGCAAGTCACGTGTGAGTGGATTGTCGGCTTGGATCATGGCATTGAGCTTGCCATCTTTCATTTCAAGCTGAATTTCAACGCCTCCCAAATTGGCAGGCCGCAAACCAAACTTCATCTTCCATTCGCCATCGCTGAGTTGTTTGTGCATGCGCGCTGCCATTTCGGTGGCCATCTTGTCGCTGAGTTGGTCGTAGACCTCGCTCATGTGCACGTCTGAAGCGGCGTGTGTGCCGGCGCTAGACGAGTTGGCTGGCAGCACCGGGCGCGCCAGGGCTTGACCAAACTGGCTGCCAGAAGAGTCACCCCCTGGGGCTTGTTGTTGTGCCGAGTCTCCATTTGCGGCGTTTTGCTCAAAGCTGGCGGCCAGTGCGGTGATCTCTTGTTCGCTCAAGCCAGGACCCATCAAGGACAACACCGACGCGGTGCTGGGGGTGTTGCTGGCCACCAAGATCGGTGCGACAGCGGGCGGCAAGACGGTAATTTGAATCTGTTGAATGCTGGCCAAGTCGGTGGGTGTCAAACCTTGCAAGGCGGCACCCAAGGTTGGGGTGGCTGTGGTCACTGCTGTGTTTGCTGCAGCGGCTGCCATCCCTCCTGCAGCGGCTGCCATCCCTCCTGCGTTGGGCAGTTGTGACGCCATGGTGGTGACGGTGACTGTGGGCAAAGAGGCTGCCAGTTTGTCCGCCAGTTGTGCTGAGGGTGTGTTCAAGCCAACCGTTAGATCATTGGCTGTACTTGGTGAGCCAGGCGTTGCCGCCATGGCTTGAACTTGTGCGCTGTCCGTGGGCCCCATCAGCTTTTGGATGGCCGCTTCATCCAAGCCCATGGACTTGGCAAAGGCGGTCAAGCTCTCTGGACTGGGCGCTTTGCGTGGGTCCGTGATGATGCGCACGTGGGGGCTGAGCTCTACCGTGCGCAGCGGCGTGGCGGCATCGCTGCTGGGTAAGGCCACGTCTTTCAAATAAGGGTTGCCTTGCAAGGCTCGGGGCTTGACCTCTTCGCTGCCTGGGGTCGGCGTGGTGGGTGAGGCGACGGTAAAGGGCGCCCCCTGCGTTGACGAGGTGTTGCTGGCGTCGTTGCCCGCACTCGTGTCTGAGGTGGATGCATGTGACGCGCGTTTGCTCACATGGCTTGTGGAGGCCTCACCTTTGTCCGATGAGGACTGGGACATACGGTCTGTGCGCTGGCGATCTCGTGCGGCTTGCTCGCTGTCCATGGCGTCATGTGCTTGCCAATCGGCAGCTTGCGTGTATTTGTCATCGGCTTGGGCTTGGGCTTGGGCTTGGGCGTTGGCGCGGGTGGTGCTGGTGCTGTCAGTGGCAGTGGCCGGAGCGGCAAAAACTTGCCGCTGTGCTTGAGGCATGCGCTCAAACTGCCGCGCCATGATTTTGGCGAAGTCCAACCCCAGACTGTTGCCCGGCACAGGGCCCACCCCCGCTAGCGCCCCTGTAGGCGCCGTGGTGGTGGACGTTTGAGACGCTGGCGGAGCCGGCGGCATTTGGAGGTAACTGGACAGGTTCATGTTGGTTCAAATCGAGTTGGCCCAGAAGTAAAGCAAAAACCGTGACAGGACAGTTCTTGCCGTTTCTCATGCGGACGGCTCACCGTGTCAGTTTGGCTTGGCACATCGATTGCTTAAGGTACTTGCCGAGGAAATCATTTCTCGACAAAAAGAAACCTAAACGTTCAACTTTCAACTGGATGCCACTGATGAGCACGCTCACTCTGTCAACGATTCGACAGAACTTGTCAAAGTTTGACCTCAACGGACTGAGTATTCCGCTGGTGGTGCTCGTCATCATGGCGATGTTGGTGTTGCCACTGCCTCCCCTGTTGTTGGACTTTTTGTTTACTTTCAACATCATGTGCAGCTTGGTGGTCATCATGATCGCCATCGGTACACGCAAACCCCTTGAGTTTTCCTCTTTCCCTACGGTGTTGTTGTTTGCCACCATGTTGCGCTTGGCGCTCAACGTGGCATCGACCCGCGTGATCTTGGTTCATGGCCACGAAGGCGCCCATGCCGCTGGCAAAGTGGTGGCCGCGTTTGGCGAGTTCGTGATCGCCGGTAACTATGTGGTGGGCTTCATCATCTTTGCAATCTTGATGATCATCAACTTTGTGGTGGTGACCAAAGGTGCAGGCCGCGTGTCTGAAGTGAACGCGCGCTTCACCTTGGATGCCATGCCTGGTAAACAAATGTCCATCGATGCCGACTTGAACGCCGGCGTGATCGACCAAGACACCGCCAAAAAGCGCCGCGCTGAGTTGGCCCAAGAGTCGGACTTCTTTGGTTCCATGGACGGTGCTTCTAAATTTGTCAGCGGCGACGCCATGGCCGGTTTGTTGATTCTGTTGATCAACTTGGTCGGTGGCTTGATCATCGGTGTGGCACAGCACGACCTGCCAGTGGGCGAAGCCGGCAAGCTCTACACCTTGTTGACAATTGGTGACGGCTTGGTGGCACAAATCCCGTCTCTGCTGTTGTCCTTGGCCACGGCCATCGTGGTGACTCGCGTCACCACCGCCGAATCGATTTCTGAGCAGGCCTCCAGCCAATTGGCCAACCCCACGGCCCTGTTCATCTCTGCAGCCATCTTGGTGGTGCTGGGCATGGTGCCTGGCATGCCGCACCTGATGTTCATCACCTTGGCCGTGGCCTCCGCTGGTTTGGCACTGATGATCGTCACCCGCGAAGTGCAAGACGAGCAAGCTGAACAAGCTGTCAAAGATGCGGTCCCCGCAGATGCCCCCAAAGAACTCGATTGGGACGATGTGGACCAAGTCGACCTGATTGGTTTAGAGATTGGTTATGGCTTGATTCCCTTGGTCAATGCCGAGACCGGTGGCGAATTGATGAACCGCGTCAAAGGGGTGCGTAAAAAACTCTCTGCTGAATTGGGCTTTTTGGTCCAACCGGTGCGCATTCGCGACGACCTCAACATCGACCCCGACGCATATAACATCGTGCTCAAAGGCGTGGTTCGCGGCAAAGGCGAAGTTAAAGTGGGACGTGAACTGGCCATCAACCCCGGTCATGTGTACGGTCAACTCGAAGGCATTGCCACCCGCGAACCCGCGTTCGGTTTGGAAGCCGTGTGGATCGAACCCTCACAACGTGACCAAGCCCGCACCTTGGGCTACACCGTGGTGGATGCAGCGACCGCGATTTCGACCCACCTCAACAAAGTGCTGCGTGAAAACGCTTCTGAAATGTTGAGCCATGACGAAACACAACAACTGCTCGACAAACTCGCCGCCAAGTCCCCCAAGATTGTGGAAGACCTGGTGCCCGGCAAGTTGTCTTTGGGTATCTTGACCCGCACCTTGCAAAACCTGTTGTCCGAGTCAGTGTCGATCCGCGACATGCGCACCATTGCCGAAGCCTTGACCGAGGCCAGCACCCGCACCCAAGACCCCGAGCAACTCACCGCCATGGTCCGTCCCAAGCTGGGCCGCATGATCATGCAAAGTTTGGTCGACAGCGACAGCGGCTTGCAAGTCATGACCTTGGAGCCCTCTTTGGAGCAGTTGTTGCACAACGTGTTGCAACAAAGCCAACCCGGTCAACCCGTGGTGATGGAGCCTGGCTTGGCCGAGAACTTATTTGCCGGTTTGCGCGATGGCGCACGCACCGTGGAAGACATGGGACACCCTGCCGTGTTGGTGGTCTCGCCCGTGATCCGTGGCTGGCTGTCCAAAGCCGCCCGTTTCCGTGTGAACGATTTGACGGTGCTGTCTTACAGCGAAATCCCAGATGACCAGGCTGTCAAAGTGATCCACACCGTGGACGCCAAAGCCCGTTGAACCCTTGAACCTGATAACAACTTTAAAAACTGAGTGAGCTGACACATGGAACTGAAACGAATCCTTGCCCGCGATGCACGTTCCGCCAATGAAAAGGCGGTGGCCCAGTACGGCCCAGACGTGATGGTCATCTCCACCAGTCAAGTCAATGGTCTGACCGAGCTGATCGTTGCGGTCGACTTGGCCCCGCTCACGCCAGAGGAAGCGGAACCATTTTTGAAGACCGATTTTGTGCGTCCTCACAGCTTGAAACCCACGCCAAAGTTCGACGTGTTGTTGGGTCAAACCTTGGAGCACAACAAACGCTCGTCACGCGAGCGCCAAGCCACCCAAGTGGCCAAGCCGCTGGTGGAAATGTCTGCAACGCCCGCCTCGCGCATGGCCACCAAAGCCAAATCGGTGTCACACACAAGCACCAAGCCGGTGGTCGAAGAGTCCGAAGTGGTCAAAGCACAAGAGCACGACAGCCTGCGTGGCAAAGAAATTGTGGCGCTGGTGCGTGAAGAGCTGGCCTCGCTGCGCCGCGAATTCAAACTCGGCCAGCAAATGGCGGCTTGGCAAGGCAACATGCCATTGCCTCCTGCACTCAACCCTTTGCGGGACGCCCTCAACGATGCACCCATTCCTGTGGCTTTGCGTGCCTTGCTGATTGACAGCATCAAAGACCATGACAACTTGGCCGATGCCATGGGTGCTTTGCACCGTCAGCTCAGCCACGCCGTGGAGCAAGAGCAAGCCGAGACCCCTTTGACCGGCATGCACGTCTTGGCCGGTCCTTCGGGCGCCGGTAAATCGCTGATGGTGGCCCGCCTGGCTCAAAGTGCCGCCGTGCAACATGGTTGCGAACAAGTCATGGTCATCAGTTTCCAAGACCAGCGCGCTGGCGCCTGGAGCCAAACCCAGTTGCTCAGCGCGCAGTCTGGCGTGGATTGCTTCCGTGCCACCAGCGCCGCAACGCTCAAACTCTTGCTGGAAGAGCATGCAGGTCGCCGTTTGGTCCTCATCGACATTCCCGGCGTTCAAATGAACGAGCGCTTGGCCGATATCCGAGCCATCCAAGCCGGAGTTCAGTGCCACGCGGTGGTGCCCGCAGACGCCTCCGCCGCGACCCTGCGTCGCGTGTTTGAAAACACCGATAACCCTTGGGCCAGCTTGATGTTGAGCAAGCTCGACGAAGCCAGCCAACCTTGGGCCTTGTTGCAGTTTTTGACTGAAAAAACATTGGGGGTGTCCGTGGCCAGTCGTGGCGAGCGCACCGCCGACTTGGTGCAAGACGTGGTGTTGAGCGACTTGGTGCAACGTGCCCTTGAGCATTTGCCACTGGCCTCACCCGATGACATGCCCAGCGCCGCACGCGATGCCGCGCTGAACAACCTGGCAGCTTCCAAGCTGTCTCAAATCGCCGCCCGATTCCAACCCGAAACCACAGGTCTGAGCCATGAGTAAATCTCGCAAAACAGAAGTCATCGGCATCGCCAGTGGCAAAGGAGGGGTGGGTAAGACCACCACCTCCATCAACTTGGCCGTCGCCTTGAGCCAGATGGGGCACAAGGTCATGTTGTTCGACGCCGACCTGGGTTTGGCCAACGCACAAATTGCCTTGGGCGCGCGCGCCGAATTCAACCTGGGTCACTTTTTGGCCGGGCAAAAAAGTCTCAACGACATCATGGTCACCACGCGCCAAGGCATTCGTTTGATTCCAGGTGCATCGGGCATGCAAGAGTTGGCGGCATTGAGTCAAATGCAAGCGGCCAGCATCGTGCAGTCGTTCAGTGTGCTGGCAGACGATGTGGACTACTTGATTGTGGACGTCGCAGCCGGTATCTCACCTTCGGTCTTGTCGTTCTTGGCGGCTTGCCAGCGTCGTTTCATCGTGGTCAAAGACGATCCATCGTCGATTGCCGACGCCTACGGCACCATCAAGATTTTGACCAAAGAAATGGGATTGAACGAAATCTACCTGTTGCCCAACATGGTCCACAGCCAATCTGAAGGCTGGAAGCTGTACAAAAAACTCAATGACGTTTGCGTGCGCTTCTTGGGTGAGCCCGTGCATTACCTGACCTCGATTGAAGACGATGAAATGGTGTTGAGAGCGCTTAAAAAATACCAATCGGTGCTCGAACTGGCGCCGGGCAGTGGTGCCTCGCGTGATTACCGCCGTTTGGCAGAGGCCTGTACCCAGCTGCGCCCCTTGGGCCACCTCAGTGGTGGAATGCAATTTTTCATGGAGCGGCTGATTCAAAACAGTCCGGCAGACGCATGAAGTCCATGTCCCCCGTTCAAATGTACGAATCCTGCAAGCCCAAGGGTGAGGATTTGGTGCTGGCCCATTTGGGGCTGGTCAAGCGCGTCGCGCTGCACCTCAAAGCGCGTATCCCTGCGTTCATGGAGCTCGACGAGCTGATCCAAGTGGGCATGATCGGTTTGCTGGAAGCGTCGCGTGCCTTTGACCCCGTCAAGGGGGTGGAGTTTGAAAACTTCGCCCACAGCCGCGTGCGTGGTGCCATGCTCGACGAGGTGCGTCGTTTGTCGTTCTTGCCCCGTTCCGCGGTGGCGTTCAACAAGTCGCACAACGAAAGCATCCACACGCTGGCCGCTGAGTTGGGTCGTACGCCGACCCAGTCTGAGATTGCCGACTACATGGGCAAAGACTTGGAAGACTTTCACAAAGAGCGGGGCAAAGCCAAACGCTTTGAAACCTACTCGATGGAAGTGGTGACCGAAGAGGTCATGAGCATTGCCGACGATTCATCGCAGCAGCCCGATGTGATTGTGGAAGAGGCCCAGTTCATGGACGCCGTCACCGATGCAATCGCCGAGTTGCCTGAGCGTGAACAACTGGTGATGCAGCTCTACTATGTGGAAGAGTTCAACCTGAAAGAAATTGGCGAAACCTTGGGCGTGAGCGAGTCACGGGTGAGTCAAATTCTTTCCTCGGTGGTCAAAAAGCTCAGGGGTACCTTGAAAGTGGATGGAGGGGAGTCGGATAAACCCGCCATGAGGAGACAAGCATGAGCAACTTCATGATGAACATGATCTCATGGGTCTTGTTGTTGTTGGTCATTTTGACCCTGTACTTGATTGACAAGGTGAACCACTTGGCCGCGATGTATGAGCCGCCCAAGCCTGAGCCGCTGCCAGAACCCGAAGCGCCGCCTGCAGGCGATTTGTTGTTCGCCGGCTTGGAAGGTAAAAAACTCTGGGACGCCATGAACGGCAAGGCCGTGCAAGGTTTTGACACCAGTTTGTTGGATTCGTTGCGACCCCATTACGAACCCATTTTGCGTGAGCACATCAGTGCCACGTTCAAAGATGGGGTGGACGAGGCCAACGAAGCGGAGGCCAAAACGCCCAGTTCGCAACGCCAAATCGACACCGTGCGTGGCCACGTGCAATCGTGGTTGCCGCCTCAACATTTGGGCAGCATTTACCGCACCGGGGTGGAGTTTGGTGGCCTGTATGCCAAAGATCCCAACCCCGATGTGCTGGCGCGTTTGAAAGAGACCCTCGACAGTGTCACCAGCATGCTCTATCAGCGAGCTGGCGTGCCTCTGGATGTGCCGTACTCTGAATTGTTGCTGTCGCCACCTGCCGAGCCCGAAACCACGGCGGATGACATGCTGGCTTTGACCGACCAAAGCGACCAAGCCGAAGTCTTAGAGGGCATGCCAGACTTGGTGGCCCAAGAATTGGCGCAAGGTTTGGAACACGCACAAGAGTACGAGGCGCAGCAGCGGCAAGACCTTGCCGCCGCCACCGATGCTGAAGTGATCGAAGTCAATGTCGCACAAGCTGAACTCAAGCCAGCGTGAGGACCCCGAGACTGTGACTGTCTTTCACCTCAAGTTTGTGCCCTCGCTACCGATACTGCCTGTGTCAAGTAGAAAACACAGGAGTTAGACCCCATGCGAGCCAACCAACGAGCCATCCAAAGTTACGGTGATGTCAAAGTCACCAGTGGCGTGTCATCGGCAAACAATGTGCAATTGATTCAAATGCTGTTTGATGGACTGCTAGAAAGTCTGGTGGCTGCACGTGGTCACATCCAACATAAAAATATCAGTGAAAAATCCAAAGCCATTGCGCGTGCCAGCCGCATCGTGATTGGCTTGCAAGGTGCTTTGGATTTCGAAAAAGGAGGCGATCTGGCCAACAACCTCAATGAGTTGTACAGCTATGTGACCCGCCGGTTGTTTCATGTCAATGCCCAAAATGACGTGCTCGTTTTGGACGAGATCCATGGTTTGATGCGCGAGATTCGCGATGCTTGGGAGGGGGTGCCTGCCTTGGTCCCCGCGCCAGCGCGTCCTGTGAGCTTGATGAATTGAGAGCGCATTTCCGCCACAACGCGGAATACACCTCTTTTTCAGTTAATCTCATAGGTTGGTGAGAAATTTACGGCGCATACCAGAGGCCCCTCTGAATGCGCCATCCTGCTTAGGGAGAGTGTGAGATGTCAGCAATTATTGGTTTGGTGGTTTTGTTCATTTGCGTGTTCGGCGGTTTTGTGATCGCCGGCGGCAGTTTGGCGCCCATCATCAAATCCACTCCCTACGAAATGTTCATCATTGGTGGCGCCGGTGTGGGCGGCATGATCACCGGCAACTCTGGCAGCATTTTCAAAGGCGCTTGGGGTGGCATGGGCCGCGTGATCAAAGGCCCGATGTATAAGAAAGAAGACTACATCGGCATCATTGCTGTGATCTCTAAACTCATGAAAACCCTCAAAGCCGAGGGTGCGGTGGCCATGGAATCTCACGTGGAAAACCCGGAGGCCAGCGCCATCTTTGGCGAGTGTCCCAAGATGCTGCACGACCACGGCTTGGTGGCTTTGGTGTGTGACACCATCCGTTTGATGGTGGTGTCGTCAGGTACCTTGAGCCCCTATGCGGTGGAAGACGTGATGACCGCGTCGATCAAATTGCACCACCACAACGAAATGAAAAACGCAGAAGCTATCGCCACCTTGGCGGGCGCCTTGCCCGCGCTGGGCATTGTGGCTTGCGTGTTGGGTGTGGTCAAGACCATGGGCGCCATTGACCAACCTCCCCCTGTGTTGGGCGGCTTGATCGGTGGTGCGCTGGTGGGTACCTTTTTGGGGGTGTTTTTGGCCTACGGTATTTTCGAGCCCTTTGGCAGCCGACTCAAACAAATCATTGACGAAGACGGCGAAGCCCTCAACGTGGCCAAACAAATCATCATCGGCAACATGCACGGCTATCCAGTGCCCTTGATCATCGAAGCGGGACGCGTGTGTATCAGCCACGGCAGTCAGCCGTCTTTCGGCGAAGTCTTTGATGCGTTGAGAAAATAATGGCTGAAGAAAAAGACGAAGCAGCCCTAGCCGCAGAAGCTGCGGCCGCCGCTGCAGCCGCAGAGGCCGAAAAAGCTGCCGCCGAAGCCGCTGCCGCCGCTGCGGCACCAGCACCCGTCATCATCATCAAGAAGATCATTGACGATGGTCACGGCGGTGCCCACGGGGGTGCCTGGAAAATCGCTTTGGCCGACATGATGACCGCCATGATGGCGTTCTTCTTATTGATGTGGTTGTTGGGCGCGTCCAACGAAGACCAGCGCAAAAGCATTGCAGACTATTTCAAACCCACCTCTCAGAGTTTGGTCGCCATTGGGCAATTGGCCGGCTCCAACGGTGTGCTGGGGGGCCGCTCGATCATCGACCCGGATGGTTTCCCATTTGCTGCCAAACAAACTGCCTTGCTGGAGCGCTTGACGCCGCGCTCTGAAGGCGGCCCCAATCCCAGCACCGACCCAGGTCAAGAAAACAACAACCCTTATTCAGACCCCGACAAGCTGACGCCTGAGCAGAAGAAGGAAATTGCCGCAGCGCAAGAAAAAGCCGACTTTGACAAGTTGGAAAAAGAGATTGAACAAAAACTCTCGGAAAACAAAAAACTCGGCGGTCTGAAAGACCAGGTCTCGGTCACGCGCGACAAGCAGGGTTTGCGCATCGAGATCATTGACAAAGCCGACTTTGCGATGTTCCCCAGCGGCGGCATGAGCATGCAAGGCAAAGCCTCGAGTTTGATCAGCGAGATTGCGGCTTCTTTGGCGGACATGCCCAACAAGATTGCGATCCGTGGCCACACCGACAGCGTGCCATTTCAAAACAAAGAGGGCCGCAACAACTGGTCGCTCTCGGCCGAGCGGGCCGAAGTCACCCGTGCGTTGTTGGAAAAGAGTGGCATCAAAGAAAGTCGCTTTGCGCGCATTGAAGGGGTGGCCGATACCGACCCGTTCAATCCCAAAGACCCGCGCGATCCGCGCAACCGCCGCATGAGCATCACGGTGCTCTACAACGATCAAGACTAAAAAAAGCAGCCCACGGGCTGCTTTTTTTGTTGGACGTGACCACAGACCTCAGACCGAGCGCAATTCGTACTTGTTGATCTTTTCAATCAAAGTGGTGCGTTGCAGATTCAGCAATTTGGCGGTGCGTGACACATTGCCTGAGTTGCGCTCGAGCGCTTGTTCGATGATGCTGCGCTCGATTTGGGCCATGCGCTCTTTGAGTGACAAACCCTCTGGCGGCAGCTGAGGCATGCCTTGGGCCAGCATGATGATGCTCTCCACATCGTTCTCTTCTTCTGCTTGCGGGTCTTGCATTTCTGCCAGCACTTCGGGGGGCGGCGTCATCTCCAAGGTGGCCAGCAGTGGCGCTTGGGCCTGCAACTCGGCCTGTGCGCTGACCAAACCTTTGGGCAACAAGGTGGGTGGGATGGCGCGCAAATCCAGTTCTTGACCTGCGTACAAGGTGCTGAAGCGGTCCACCAAGTTGGACAACTCACGCACGTTGCCAGGCCAAGGGTAGTTTTGCAGTGCTGTCAAAAATTCGGGCTTGAAGCGGATCGGCTTTTGGTCAAAGTTGACAAACTTTTTGGCATAAAAAGCCAACAACTCACCCACATCGGCTGGACGATCACGCAAAGGCGGCGTCACCACGGGCAAAACATTCAAACGATAGTACAAATCTTCGCGAAAGCGTCCAGCAGAAATTTCGTGCTCTAAGTCACGATGTGTTGCGGCAACGACACGTACATCGACATGGACCTGTCGGGTTCCACCAATGGGGTCGATGGTGCGCTCTTGCAACACGCGCAACAATTTGACCTGCATGTCCAAAGACATGTCGCCAATTTCATCCAAGAAAATGGTGCCGCCATGGGCCAATTCGAAGCGTCCAATTCGGTCTGCCACAGCACCCGTGAAGGCACCTTTGCGGTGACCAAAAAGTTCACTTTCGAGTAAATCTTTGGGGATGGCAGCGCAATTGATAGGCACAAAGTTCGCGCCGCAGCGGTGCGATTGATCATGCAACAAGCGTGCGAGCAACTCTTTGCCGGTACCACTTTCACCGGTGATCATGACTGTGGCATTTGAGTTCGCCATGGTGCTCACGAGGTCGCGCAAGGCTTGGGCTGACTCGCTAGAGCCGATGAAGTGGGTGATGGGTTTCATGTCAAAAATTCCTACACCCCATTGTCTGAAGCCCGTCAAATTGCACAAGACAGAAAAAGTATTCATCCACGCAAGCGTTAAAGATGCCCGGCTTAGTGTCGAATCGTGGGGGAGACCTATTCAAGGACAACGACATGAAACGCTTTATCCCTTTTGCGCTGGTTGCAGCGGCTTTGCTTTTGAGCGGCTGCTCTTTGTTCAAGTTCAACCATGTGCATGAATGGAAAGAAGATCCTGCGCAAGCTGGCGCCGAACGCAAACCGGCTGAACCTGCGGCCACCATGATCTCGCCCATGATGGACAAACGCGACACACTCACGGCCACCGGTTATGCCGTCATCAGCATTCAGAACCACCGCAACCCAGCCCAACAGCGTTTGCTGGCCATTCGCGCTTCCAAGCTCGATGCCTACCGCTCCCTGACCGAACAGGTCTATGGACAACAGTTGGATGCCAACACCACGGTGGCTGACATGACGGTCATGAGCGACACCTTCCGTGCACGCGTGGAAGGTGTGGTGTATGGGGCTGTGCTGGTGAGCATCACGCCTGTGGGTGACGACACTTATGAAACCACCTTGTCGCTCGAACGCGGCTTGGTGAATGATTTGCGCTCTTTGTACATCGCGCATCTCACCAGCAAACGGCGTTGAACCTGAACAGACGAGAACAACACCATGTCGACTCTTTTTGTGCGCCGCTTTTTCTTGCTTCGCCTGTTGTGTGGCTTGGTGCTGGCGGTAGGCGCTTTGCACACAGCCGCGAAAGCTGCCGAGCTCAACCCGGAGCAGCGTTTGCAAGCCATTCGCCAGGCCTTGGTGGAAGCCGCCATGAAAAGCAACACCCGTGTCAGTGCGACGAGTTGGATGGACACCAACGGCGCTTTGCGCGAGCTCAACCGTTTCTCCTCGGAAATCAAAGTCCGTGATTTGCAAGTCACCCGCTACGGCCGTGACGAAGCGCAAGAGCCCGAGGCCGAGGTGGTGGCTGTGGCCACCGAGCCCGTCGAGCCGGTGCGTTGCAGTGCTCCCCAAGCCAAGACGGCGGTGATGCATGTCATGTCGGTGGGCATGGACTTGTCCCCCAGCTTGTCGGCCAGTCAGCGTTACACCGCGCAACAAGTTGGGTTGGCTGCGCGTCAACGTGTGTTGCAGGCGGCCAGCCAAGCCCAACACTGGCGACTGATGACAGACCCGGTCTACACCCGGACCTATGACCGTCTCATCCACGGCCACGGTGAAGAGCGCGTGCAATGGCACTTGCAACTCACCGTTATGCCTGCTGCCCTAGGACTGACCACCGACGATGCCTCCGCCTACCTGCTGAAGTGGCAAGTGCGTGCCCCAGGTCAATTGCACGACATGTACCGATCGCAAGACCTGTTGCTGACCGCGCCCCGTCCTGCGTCTTGGGGCACCCCCAAGCTCGACACGGACATGCAAGAGGCCATTGACCGCGCGGTCTCGCGCATGGCCCAGGCCTTGGACGTGCACCTCTCTTGCGAGCCGACCAGCATCGAAGTGACCCAAAACGACAGCGGACGCTTGAGCGTCAACGCTGGCCTGCGTGCAGGTTTGCGGGTGGGCGACAAGCTGATGTTGTCGGATGCCCGTGTGTTGCCCAAGCATGCACTCGAAGCTGGAGCGCTTGACGCTGCGGTGTTGGTCGAAGTCAAATCGGTCACCCCCTACCAAGCCGAGCTCAAGCAAGTGGCTGGACGCGCTCAAAAATTTCAAGGTGCTTGGGTGGCATGGCCCTACACCTACTGATAATCCCAATGAACCTGATTGGAAACCGAGATGAACTTGTTCAATTTTGTGCCCCGAATCGCTTGTGCACTGGCTTGCTGTGTTGGCGTATCGATGGCCTTGGCACAACCCAAAACCTACGAGGTCAAACCTGGTGACACCGTAGACCAAGTGATCCGTCAAACCATGGGTGACAGTCCCTTGAAGACCACCGTCTTGCGCCAAGCCCTGATGGCACACAACCCACAGGCCTTCACCAAGACCACCCCCCGTGTGCTGATTGCTGGCGCAGTGCTCACGCTGCCCACGACCGACGAGCTGCTGCCCCGTTCCTCTGGCAGCAAAACAGGCAGTCCGGCCCCAGGGGCTCCCTTGGCCGGTTACACCACCGCAGACATCAACATGAGCGAGCGCAAAAACTGGGTGCGCTTCCCCTGACATGGCCATCCTCGGGCCCGAGGGCGTCCATCAGATCACCCGCGTAGCTCCTGTGCATCTTGAGATGCGACAGGTCTATGTTGAGGCTGTTGTCGCGCGCCACCTCGGCCTGCACGATGGACAAGTCGTGCAAGCCACTGCGGCCGTTCGGCAAGACCAACTCAAGTTGGTCTTGAACGAACATGTCTTTGACATGCCCTTGTTTCCCTACATCAAAGAAGGCGACGTGGCACAACTGCGTGCGCACTTGTTGCCCACCGGGCAGTGGAGTTTGCAGCTGTTGCACACCGGCGGCTTTGCCGGGCACGACCCGCTCACCGCGACTGCCACGCCGTCTCGATTGAACGCTTTGTTGTTGCAGCCGGGCGGCTTTGCCAACTGGCTCAGCTTGCTGCGTCCAGGCGTGCTCGATGCCATGTTGTCCACGCCGAATGCCCAAAATTTGCTCGACAGCTTCAACGCGCAGCGCCTGAGCATGGCCAGCTTGCAGCCTCAAACGCTCAAGCGTTGGGTGCTCAAACACACCAAGACGGCAGAGGCCAGTTTGGCCGAGGGCCAGCCTGTTGAGGACGATCCCAAGGCTTTGTTGCGCTTGCTCATGAACGCGCGAGCCAACGAGGAGGCGCAAGAGAGCCTGGCCAGCCATGACACCTTGCAGCATGCGCTGGACGAGCTCGAAGGTGCGCAAGTGCAAGCCGTCCAAGACCTGCAAAAAGGCCATCTCAATGTCAACTTGGTGATTCCATTCAGGGATGCCGACCCGGTTGAAATGCAATTTGAGCGCCAAGGCAACAAGCCCGGTCAGCCGCAAAATCCCATGGTCGTCAACATCCATACCCAAAGCCGCAAATTGGGCGAGGTCTGGCTCAAAACCATCATCCGAGGCGACGCCCAAGTGGACCTGACCATGTGGGCCGTCAAAGAAGAAGTGGCTTCCTTGGCGCGTTTCAATGCCAGCGAGTTGACCTACGAATTGGAGAGCGCCGGGTTGGTGATGGGCAGTTTTCAGGTCTTCAATGCACGTCGCCCCGACAGCCAGCCTGTGCGTGAGAACGTCAACCACGGCGCCTTGGTCGATACACGGGCCTGAGCTTGCAGCGCATCATGAACCACCTGCCATGAACCATAAGCCTTACACCGAAGCCGTGGCCCTGGAATACGGCCGCAACAAAACACCAGTGGTCAGCGCCAAGGGAGATGGCGAATTGGCTGCACGCATTGTGCAAGAGGCTCAGCGTCAGGGGGTGTATGTGACCCAAGACCCCAGATTGCTGGCGATGCTCAGCCGGCTCGACGTGGGGCAAGAAATTCCGCCCGACATGTTCAATGCCGTGGCGGTGATTTTGTCTTGGGTGTACTGGCTCAAGGGCATGCAGCCCGGGGACGAAAAATAAATCAGGCGTCGCTGTAACCACGGCCACGGCGCGTGCGCGAGACTTGGCCTAAGCGGTCATAAATCTCGACCGAGCTGGTGGGGTCTTGCATTTGCAAGCTTTGCAAGGCGCCACGGATGGCGTCGATTTTTCGGTGAATCAACACCTCGTTGCGGCGATGCAAATCGCGGCAGTGCACCATGTGCGTTTTGAAGCCATCCCACTCAGGCCCCAAAGCGTCCGCAGAATCAGGGCCTTGGATGTCCACGAGTTGCGTGAGCTCCTGCAACAGCGCGTTTTTACGCGATTGCGTGGCCTCGAACGCATCCAACTCTTGAGCCTTCAGGTGCTCAAACTCGGTTTCCAGCAACGCCTCCAATTCCTCAGCCGCAACCAAAGCGCTCAACACGTTGTCGCTTTGATCTGCAGCCGTTCTGGCGGTATGGGTCATGTCGGTGAAACGCCGATCAACTGGTGATCATTTTTTCCAACGCCACAAAGCTCTCTGCAATGCGGCGTGGGTTGATGGGGTAATTGCCATCTTTGATCGCTTGTTTGATCGACTCGACCTTAGCGCGGTCAAAGTCTGGCTGGGCCATGACTTTTTGGGCAACATTGCTCAGGCTCACTTTGTCTGCTCCAGCTGCTGCCTTTTCAGGCGCTTGGGGTGCGGCTTCTTGTTGGCCTTGTGCGGCAGAAGCGCTCTTTTTGTCAACCTTTTCGATGTTGCTGCGCATGGCAGCATTCGATTGGGCCATCCGTCCATAGTTCGAAATAGCGTCACTCATGATGTTCTCTCTTTCTTGAACCTGTCAAAGCAGGTCAAACTTTTCCACAACACTTCAATCGACCCCAAATTCTAGAACTTGAGGGGTTTTTTTCACTTCTTTTATTGCTAACACTTTTTATCTCACTTTTGCAGTGTTGGGCCCTGTGATCACTGCTGTTAAAGATCGACCCGACTCGCTGTTTTTCAAGCGAATTTGTTCTCCCAATCCACCATCTTGCAAAGATTCTGCCCGCATGGTGATGGAGAAGCCTTGTCCTTCACCCGCCGTGACCTGCACCTCTTGTCCACGCTTGACCAGAACCGCCGTTTTGACATCAAAAGTTCTCAAGGGCGTGCTGGGTGTCAAGTCGCGCACCAGTTCCATGTTGGCAATGAGTTTGGGGTCGGAGATCAACTGGCTCTCCATGCCGGCCGCGGGCATCTCCGCCACGTTGAACATGGCGGCATTGAGGTAGGTGCCTCGCTTGAGCAATTCTTTGGGCACCAACACTTTGTGCAGGCTAGGTGCCACCGTGCCGTTGCGTGACACCACCGCAGGCTCGGAGCCTTGGTTTAAGGTCACAAACAACTGCCATTGCGGTTGGGCGCAGCGCACACGCACCGAGGGTTGGCCTGGAAACGGTTGTTCAAATTGCAGGTTTTGTTGACAGCTTTGTACCGTGATGCGGCCATCCAGTGGCGCCACGTGCAAGGTCTTGCCTTGAAAAGTAGGGGTGTTGGCTGCCCATTGCAAGGCTTGTTTTTGCAACACGTCAAACGTGCTGGGCTGTGTCTCCACAGTTTGTGCAAAGGCCGAATTGACGAGGCTCGCCAGGGTGAAAAGGGCGACCGCCAGGCACAGCACTGTCCCCCAGCGCCGGGCCATCAGGGCAGGGCGACTGTCGGAATTTCTTAGGCACAGCACTTGCATATTCATTCGGGTCAGGTGTTGGTTTTTTGACTTTTTGTTGCAGACCCACACCTCATTGCAAGAACGAGACCAGCTTTTTAAACCCGGACTTTCCACAAGGCCTGCCCATGCGATTCGATCCGCCCATGAACCCCACGGTGACCAGCACCGATGCCTCTGGATTTCCCCAGTTGGCTCGCAGTCCCTTGGCGTTTGCTCGCTCAGCGCCCGCATTCACGCGCGCCTTGGCCGCGGCCCAGCAGCAACCGGGTGGTGAGTTGGTAGTTCCCGCCAACCTCTCTGCCACATTGGCAGGCACGGCAAGCCCTGTGGCCACTACTGCGCCCTGGAGTGTGTCGGTGCAATCGGGCCAAACCTTGACCGGCATCGTGCGCGACCAAATGGCAGCCCGCGGTGTGAGCATCAGCAACACCGAAGCCATGCGCTTGGCACAAAACGTGGCCCGCTCCAACAACATCAACAACGCCAACTTGATCCATCCAGGCCAACGCTTGAGCTTGGACAGCTTGAGCCCCTTGGTCACCCAAGCGCAAGCCGCCTACAACGCGTCCAGCGCTGCGGGAGCCAACAACACCCCCGCTAACACACCGGCTAATACAGCGTCCAACACAGCGTTGGCCGGTACGGCACAAATACAACTGCTATTGCGTGCGGATCGCAATAACCATCCGGTGCTTGAAAAAACCATCGACCGCGCCGTTGACAAAGGCTTCATCCCCGCACAAGACAAACAAGCGGTGATGAACAAGATTGTTCAGTTGTCGGAGCAACACCGATTTGCGCCCGATGACTTTGCCCGTCTCACGCTGATGGAGAGCGACGGCATGAACCCCAAGGCCAGCAACAGCCGTTGCCACGGCATCATCCAGTTTTGCGATGGTCCTGACCGAGGGGCTGCCAGTGCAGGCTTTGGTGCCAACCCCAAAGCCATCCTGGGCCACAGCGTGCTCAAGCAACTCGACATGGTCGACAAATACTTTGAGGATACGGGTTTGAAAAACTTCGGTCCTGTGGGTTTGGACGATTTGTATTTGACCGTGCTGACCCCGGCGGCCCGCAATGAAACCAGGCCCAACGTGGCGCTTAATATTCCGGGTCAGCAAGCGGCCTACCTGCACGTCAACCGTGACACGCGCGCGCCCATCACGCGCAACTCCATCTTGGCGGGTTTGCACCAAAACGCCAACGAGCGCTTGGGAACCGACGTGGCGCAACGCAACGCCGTTCAAACCGCGCGCATGAGCGCGTATGCCGCCCAAGCTGCCGTCACCGAGGTGCACTGAGTCAAACCGGCGCAGCACCCGCATCAACGCCTGAACTTGGTGAAGGGATGCAAAGCGGCAAACCAGCGGCAAAGCTTTGCCGCAAATAGCGTCAAAAACACTTGGCACATCTCTTGCACTAATCGACACGAGGCCTCACAACTTGAGGCCGGGTGTCAATGAATTGGAGTCAATCCAGATTGGAGTTGTGCGGTGGATGTTTTTTCTAACGCGTTTGGAATACATGAAAAAGCCCTGGGTGTGCGAAGCCAGCGCATGGAAGTGCTCGCGCGCAACATTGCCAATGCCGATACGCCCAACTACAAAGCACAAGATGTTGACTTCAAGGCCATGCTTAAAGAAGTCAAGACCGAGTACTTGACGGCCACCAACGAAAAACACTTCGCTGGCATTCAAGAAGCGCCTGACAACGGCATGCGCTTTCGCACACCCTTCAACAGCTCATTCGATGGCAACACTGTCGAGATGAACGTCGAGCAAGCCCAATACGGTAAGGCGGCAACGGATTACCAAGCCACTTTGCAATTTTTACAAAACCGCATCGGCGGACTGCGCAAAGCCATGCGCGGGGAGTGATGACACATGCAACTCGATAACGTCTTTGGCATTGCCGGCACTGCGCTCAATGCGCAGTCCATCCGAATGAACACCACGGCGTCCAACTTGGCCAACGCCAACTCGGTGGCCGGGACGGAGGCCGAGGCTTACCGTGGCAAACGTCCGCTGTTCAAGGCCTTGATGAAAGAAGAAATGACCCACGCGGGCGCGCAATTTGTAGGGGGCGTCAAGGTCGACCGCATCGTCGACGACACCGCGCCGGTGCGCAAAACCTGGGAGCCGGGCAACCCCTTGGCCGACAAAGAAGGCTATGTATTTCATTCGAACGTCAACGAAATGTCCGAGATGGTCGACATGATGGCCGCCTCTCGCTCCTACCAAAACAACGTCGAGGTGGTCAACACCGCCCGACAACTGATGTCGCGCACGCTCGACATCATCAAAAGCTAACGGCTAAAGCGACGGAGAAACACCTATGGCAATCGACACCACTTCCAGTCTGAGCTCAGTGCCCAGCAACATCTTAACGAGTGCGCAGTTCAAAGCACAGCAAGACGCTACCAAGGCTGCCACCGCTGGGGCCAGCATGGGACAAGACGCTTTTCTCAAGCTCTTTACCACCCAACTGACCAACCAAGACCCGACCGACCCCGTCAAAAATGAAGCCTTTGTGGCCCAGTTGGCGCAATTCTCACAACTCGAGGCCACCACCGCCATGAAGAACAGCATGCAAAGCTTGTCTGCTTCCATGATGGGGGATCGCATATTGGGTGCTTCCTCGCTGATTGGCAAAACTGTCTCTGTGCCAGATGGTCCTGTGACTGTGACTGACACCACAGTGGCGCAAGGTGTGATCAATTTACCCACAGGTGCCGACGGTATTCAATTGCAAGTCTTTGACAGCAAGGGCGCCTTGGTTCGATCGCAAATCATCGGTGCGCAGCCGGTGGGTGACTTCACCTTGGCTTGGGACGGCATGACCGATGGCGGCGCTGCAGCCGCCAACGGCACTTACCGGTATGTGGCCACTGTCAATAGCGCAGGCAAGACAACGACACCCACCGTCAACACCTACGCCACGGTGCGCAGCGTGTCGAGTTCATCCACGGGTGACGGCACTTTGTTGCTTGAAGTCGATGGAGGCAAGACCGTCAGCTTGGCCGACGTCAAGCGCGTCGGTTCTTGATCCAGCATTTAAAAATTTCTCATCGGAGTTGATACACCATGTCTTTTTACACCTCCCTCACAGGCTTGAATGCCGCCACCGCCCAATTGGCTGTGACCGCCAACAACATTGCCAACGTGAGTACCGTGGGCTTCAAGCGCAGCCGGGCCGATTTTGGCGACATTTTTGCCACCTCACCGTTGCAAAAAGCATCCTCCACCATCGGTCAAGGTGTATCGCTTAAAAAAGTCACGCAAGAGTTTGGTCAAGGCAATATGACCTTTTCATCTAATACGTTGGACTTGGCCATCAGCGGTGACGGTTTCTTCCCGCTCAAATCGCAAGACGGTTTCCAAGACATCTTCACGCGCAACGGCTCGTTCATGATGAACGACCAATACAACGTGGTGAACTCAGCCGGTCAGCGCTTGATGGCGGCGTCCGTTGACTCGTCCGGCAAAGCGAACTTGACAGACATGAATGTGCTGACCATCCCACAAAAAACTACCGGTATGGCAACGCAAACCAGCAAGGTGCAACTGGGCTTGAACTTCCCGGCTGATGCGCCGGTGATTACCACTGATTTCAACCGCAACGACCCAACCACCTACAACAAGAGTACCGCCTTGACGGTGTACGACGGCGGTGGCAACGGTTACCTGGCCACGGTCTATTACGTCAAAACACAAAACGCCAGCCAAGCCACCCCCAACAACAAATGGCAAACCTTTGTATATGTAGGCGACCAATTGGTCAGTGCCTCCTTGCAGCAAGCCACCAACAAGGTGGGGGACGTGATGTACGTGAACAAGTATGGCGAACTCAAAGCCAAATCCGATTTCACAACCCCAGATGAAATCGCAGCCTTGAACAGCAGCTTTTCTAAGAAAACCTACAAGTTCTCGCTAGACCAATTGACCGATATCCGCACATCTCAACCTGCAGCCGTAACTGGTGGCAGCGCCACCAACTTAGGAACAGGCACCAACGATGGCATTGACTTCAACAACTATGTGCAGATGAGCAAACCCGATTTGTTGGCCAAGCAGGGGGCCAGTGCTGCGAATTACGCGATCAGCGGCAACACGGCGGCCGATACGGTCACGGTGGCGTTCAGCACCGCGACGTCGAGTGCATCGGTAGATGTCTCTTCCGATGGCGTCAACGCATTGACAGCCTCTGACATTGCCAAAGCATTGAATAAGGATTCAAAATTTGCTGCCAGTTACGTTGCCAGTGATTCTTCAGGCAAATTGAAAATCACGGCGATTGACACCAAAATGTTGGGTGCTGACATTGCATCGGCGGTGACCATGACATATGGCGTCGCAAAAACAGCTGTCACAGGGGCATCGGCAGGCGCCCCAACTGTGGCGGACCCAAAATTTGCGAACTTGAAGAGTTCAGATGAATTGAAGGACTTGTTTGCGATCAATATCGACAACTCTATTGATCCTGTGACTGTGGGGTTGGATCGTCTCGCAATCAGCGTGGCAGACATTGGTTCAGGCAAAGGTCAAAAGCTCTCAGGTGCGCAGGTGGCTGCTGAGCTCACTAACTCGATCAACCGCGCCTATGGCGATGAAAAACCATTCAACTTCAGCAGCTTGGCCGGCGCGCCAACTTTCTCCCTCAAGTTGCCCGCACGAGGCGCTCTTGCAGCTCCAGTTTTAAACATTGATCTGTCTGCACTGGGGGACATGCGCAGCGAAGACATGGTTAAAGCGGTTCAAGCACAGATCGATTTGAAACTCAATGGCGATCCTTTGGCGCTACCCACGCCTACGACAGGTATCAATGGTCCTTTGCCACTCAACGACAAATACAAATTGACTGCCAGTTATGACACCAAGACCCAGCAGTTGGTATTCACGCCTGGTGGCAACGACAAGGTTGAAATCTCAAGTACACAAAGCAGTATTGGCTTGACGGTTCCGACCGTCCAAGGTGTGAACGACCAATCGGTGGGCTTGACTTTGTCTCCCTCGGTGTCTACGCCAGCATTTCGTTCGATCAATGACCAGCGCTACGGCATGGAAGTGCAATACGACGCTGTCAAGGGTGGCTTTGTGTTCCAGTCAGGTTCAACTGGCGACCAGTCCAGCATTGTCATCACCGACATCAAGCCCAACAGTTTGGCTACGCAAAACGACCGCGGCCTGGGATTGACTGGAGACGTGACGAACTACGCCGTCGCTCCATCAAAAGTTGATGCCTTGCGCGGTATTGCCTCTACTCCTGCAGTGCTCGAAGGCAACGCGATGGCGATCAACGTAGACAACAACTTCTCGGTTGATGACACCAATAACAAATTCGTGGTCTCGGTCAACGGCGTGACAGGTACTGTGGTGGTCCCCCCTAAGGACACCTACACATTAGGTACCTTCATGGAGGCCTTGCAGTCTGGGATCAACAATTTGCAAAGCGCTTCGGCCGATGGATTGACAGCTCAAACAGTCGACGGCGTCAAAGTGGCCTATGACACCACCAAAAACGCTTTGACGTTTACCACCGGCACTGCCTCGACCTCGTCGTACATCAAAGTCACGGGCGACGCACGTTGGGGCTTAGACGGCTTGGACGCACAGTTTGGCAAGACCACCACTTGGATTAAACCAACACCTTTCAAGGACGCGAAAAATTCTACGGTTTATATCGATAGTTTTGGCAAGGAGTCATCCACAGCCGCAGGCTTTGATAGCCTGCCCGATTGGTCACCGGTTTACTTTGACAAAGGTGAGCTGACCTTTGATACGGCCGGTAACTTGGTCTCTCCAAAACAAGGCGCACAACTCGATACCGTGTACCTGCCAAACGGTAAAGGTTCTTTGACTATCAACATCGACTATTCCAAGTCGACTCAGTTTGCCTCGCCCTATGCCGTGTTGTCGCAGTCCCAGGACGGCGCTCCTGAAGGTGACTTGGTCGGTTTGGCCATCAAAGACGATGGCTTGGTCAATGCAAGTTACTCCAACGGTTCCCAGAAATCGTTAGGCAAGGTGGTGTTGGTGAACTTCTCCAACCCCACGGGCTTGCGCCAGATTGGTGACACGAGTTACTACAAAACCTCTGACTCAGGCACGCCTAAATACGGTGAGGCAGGTTCAGCCGGTTACGGCACGGTGCGCTCTGGCGCGACTGAGCGGGCCAACGTGGATTTGACGCAGGAGTTGGTCGACTTGATCACCGAGCAGCGTAACTTCCAGGCCAACGCCAAAGCGATTGAGACCAGCACCTCGCTGACCAACACCATTATTCAGATCCGCAATTAAGCGACTGACTGAAAGATAGCCATGGACCGCTTAGCCTTTAACGCGATGGCCGCGATCAACGAAGAGCGTATTGGACGCCATCAGTTGTCCAACGACATCGCCAACGTGTCCACCGTGGGTTTCAAAAGAACCTTCGAAGTCACGTTGCAGCCTCACCAAGCGGTGGGCGAGGGCTTTGACTCACGCCTGCAACCGCGCATGTACGCCAATGACCAAATCATTTTGGACCCAGGTCCATTGATGGTCACAGGCCGCGACTTGGATGTCGCCATGAACCACAAAACCGTCCTGGGGGTAACTTCCAGCACGGGAGAGCTCGCGTTCACCCGTCGGGGAGACTTGAAAGTCAACTCCAACGGTGTGTTGGAGACGGGCTCGGGCCACATCGTGCGCAGCCAAGACGGCGGACCCATCACCGTGCCCCAAGGCTTCAAGCTGTCGTTTGGCTCAGATGGAAGTCTGTACGCCATTGACCCGGCCCAACCTGGTGTGCCACAACAACAAGCGATAGCGCAGCTCTTGATCAAAGACGCCAGCGGTACACCCCTGAGCAAACGCGAGGATGGTCTGTATAAAGTTGACGGAAAACCTGCTGGCACAGACTTTGCAAGTGGTACTGGGCCAGTTTCTTTGACACCGCAGGCCCTCGAGGGCAGCAGCGTCAATCCAATGGCATCGATGGTCAAGCTGATTGAACAGAGCCGCTCGTTTGAGCACCAGGTTCGGATCATCAAAGAAAGCAAGTCCAACGACGAGTCCGGCGCTTCCATGATGAAGGTCGGCTGAATTTGACAGATTAATAGGGAGCGAACAGCCATGGACGCATCATTGTGGGTAGCCAAGACAGGTTTAGACGCGCAGCAAACGCGAATGAACGTGATCTCCAACAACTTGGCCAACGTGAACACGACCGGGTTCAAGCGCGACCGTGCGGTATTTGAAGACTTGCTCTATCAAAACATCAAGCAACCCGGTGGTCAAACCACCGCTAATACCCAGTCACCCACCGGTTTGATGCTGGGTACGGGTGTCAAAATCAACGCCACCGAAAAGCTGCACATGCAAGGCAACTTGGTCAACAGCCAAGCGCCCATGGACGTGGCCATCACAGGCGACGGTTATTTCCAAATTCAAATGCCTGATGGCACCACCACGTATTCGCGTGATGGCAACTTCAAGCTCTCCAACACCGGCCAAATGGTCACCGCCTTGGGCTTTCCACTGGTTCCGGCCATCACCATTCCCAACAACGCTGCGGCTTTGACCGTGGGCCGAGATGGCGCGGTCAGCGTTGAATTGGTCGCCGGTGCAGGCGCACAAAACATTGGCCAAATTCAATTGGCTCGCTTCGTCAACCCCAGTGGCTTGAAGCCCATTGGTAACAACTTGTACGAAGCCTCACAAGCCAGCGGTGCTGCGCAAATTTTGCAACCCGGTGTCAACGGTGCGGGAACTTTGAACCAAGGTTCTTTGGAGGCCTCCAACGTGAACGTGGTGGAGGAAATGGTCAACATGATCGAAACCCAACGTGCCTATGAGATCAACTCCAAAGCCATCTCGGCGGTGGACGGCATGCTCAAGTTCTTGAACCAGAACGTTTGATAAAAGCACATCATGAACACCTTTCGAATTCTGTCTGTTTTGGCGCTTGTGGGCTTGCTGCAAGCTTGTGCCAGCGACAACACCGAGCTGGTTTTGAAGCCCTCACCAGACTTTGCCCCGGTCTATCCGCTGGCTTCCGACCGGCCAAAAGTTGCCACCGGCGGCATTTACAGCAACCGTCAAAGCGACGCTTGGTTTGGTCGTGGCCGCAATTACCAAGTCGGCGACATCATCACCGTGTTGTTGAACGAGTCCACCCAAGCAGCGCGCACGCAAAACAGCGAAATCAACCGCGACTCTAAAAACACCTTGCCCACAGGCTTCAGCACCCAGCTCGGCAAGATGAGCCCGTTCTTGAACGGCATCGACCTCAACAACAACGCCATCGACAGCAAGAGCAAAGGCCAGGCAGACCAACAAGCCTCTTTGGTCGGCTCAGTGGCGGTGACGGTGGTTGAAATTTTGGCCAATGGCAACTTGGTGATTCGCGGTGAAAAGAAACTCGGCTTGGCCGAGGGCACCGAAGTGATTCAAGTCACCGGTGTGATTCGTCCTGAAGACGTGGGCCCCAACAGCACCGTGCAGTCGCGCCGCTTGGCCAACGCACAAATTGCTTACCGTGGTACCGGCGACTTGGCCAATGCCACACGCGTGGGCTGGGGAACCAGCTTGATGCACAAGCTGTGGCCTTTCTGATGAAACGAGACATTTATGACGCGCATTTCTGATCTGATCAAAACTTGCTTGGCCACCGTGTGCATGGTGGCTGCAGGTTCAGCCTGCGCTGACCGCGTCAAGGATTTGGCCTCGTTGGCGGCACAACGCCCCAACCAATTGATTGGCTATGGCTTGGTGGTGGGTTTGCAAGGCACGGGGGACGATGCCTCAGTGCCTTTCACGACCCAAAGCATGAAAGCCATGCTGGCCCAAATGGGCGTTCGCATTGACGGTCCTTTGACAGACTTTGAACAGGCCACCACAGCCGCACGGGTGGACATCAAAAACACCGCAGCCGTGTTGGTTACCGCCGACTTGCCGGGTTTTGCCAAGCCCGGTCAGCGCATCGACATCAACGTTTCAGCCATTGGCAAAGCGACCAACTTGCGCGGTGGCAGCTTGGTCATGACCGCCATGCGCGGTGTGGACGGTGAAATTTACGCCTTGGCCCAAGGTGCGCTCACGGCCACCGGCATCGACGCAGGAGCAGCGGGTTCGAAAGTTCAAATTGGCGTGCCCACCTCGGCGCGCATCCCAGGCGGCGCCATCGTCGAGCGCGTGGTAGACACGCCGTTTGAGAGTTCCGAGAACATCATCTTCAACATCCGTGAAAACGATTTCTCCACCACCACGGCCATCGTCAACGCAATCAATAAAAAATTTGGCGGTGAGATTGCACAAGCCTTGGATGGTGTATCGGTATCGGTACGAGCTCCCCAAAACTTGAATCAACGCGTGGCTTTCATGAGCATGGTGGAGTCGCTGGAGGTCACGCCAGGCGAGCCGCCTGCACGTGTGGTCATCAACTCACGCACTGGCACGGTGGTCATCAACCGCTCGGTGCGCGTCACCGCAGCAGCGGTGTCCCACGGCACCATCTCAGTGGCCATCACGGCAACCAACGAAATTTCTCAGCCCAATATGTTGGCAGGCGGGCAAACCGCTGCGGTGCAAAACGCCGACGTCAAAGTGGCCGAGCCCAACAACCCGATGTTCTTGTTCCAGCCTGGTGTGGAGCTGCGTCAAATTGTGGATGCCGTCAACCAAGTGGGGGCCACGCCCTCTGCCTTGATTGCCATTCTCGAAGCCTTGAAAAGCTCCGGCAGCTTGCGCGCTGAGCTGATCATCATCTAACCTCATCGACCTCTTACCGAGCACGCCATGAGCAGCCCCGTCGACACCAGCACCGCCCGGTCCTATTTGGACTTTTCGGGCCTGGGTGAGTTGCGCGGGCAAGCGCAGCAAAACCAAGACAAGGCGCTCAAAGAGTCGGCTCAGCAATTTGAGGGCTTGTTCATCCAAATGATGATGAAGTCCATGCGCGAAGCCTCCTCGCCGATGAAGGACGAAGACAACGAGTCCAGCGCACGCGAAACCTTTGAAAACATGTTTGACAAGGAAGTTTCCTTGCAAATGTCCAAGCGCGGCGCCATGGGTGTGGCCGACTTCATGGCCAAGGCCGTCAAGCAGCAAATTCAGCCCAGCACCGCCGACATGCTCAAAGCCCGCACGGGCATGGCCTTGCATCCCAAAGAACCGGCCTTGCCGATGGGTGTGCCTGCCGTGGACAGCATGAGCCTGCCCAAACTGCGCATCAAGTCGTTGGATGAGCTCAAACTCATGAACAGGAGCGGTTCATGAGTGACATGCTAGGCATCAGCAGCAACGCGCTTGGCGCTTACCAGCGTGCCTTGAGCACGGTGAGCAACAACATTGCCAACGTCAACACCGAAGGCTATTCACGCCAAGACGTGGTGCTCAAGGACACGGCCCCCTCCAAATCGGCCAATAACTTCTTTGGCACGGGCGTGGCACTTGAAGCGGTCAAACGCCAATTTGATGCTTTTGCCGAATCCAATTTGCGCAACAGCACCAGCGATTTATCGAGCCAAAAACCCATGGTCGATTACACCAAGCGTGTGATGGACATCATGGGTGACAAAAGCGTGGGCTTGAGTTCTGCGTTGGACGACTTTTTCACTGCGGCCAATGGCTTGTCGGCAGATCCTGCTTCCTCCGTCTTGCGCAGCACTTTTTTGCGTAGTTCCGAAGGCTTGACCTCTCGTTTTGCCGAGCTGTCGGGTCAACTCGATTTGGTGGGCACTGAAACCAGTCAAGCCTTAGAGAGCACCACCAACCAGATCAACACCCTGACCTCGCAAATTGCCTTGGTCAACCAAAACATGGCCAAGTCGGCCACTTTGGATGGTCAATCGGCCGAAATCTTAGATCGTCGCGATTTGTTACTTCGTCAGTTGTCCGATCTGGTGCGCATCAAAACCAGTTTTGCCACCAACGGCACAGTCAATGTGAGCTTGGGCAACACGGTCACCCAAAGTGTGGTGGTTGATGGCCAAAAGTCACGCCCGGTGGGCATTGACAAATCTGTTGCCGGAAAAACTGAGCTTTTGCTTGACCCTTATGGCAAGACAGAGTCACTGGCTGCGGCCAGTGGTGGTCAATTGGGAGGCTTACAAACCTTCATCAGCCAGGTGTTGGAGCCTGCTCAGAAAAACCTGAACTTTTTGGCCAAGACCGTGGTCACCGAGGCTAACAATATTCAATCCAACGGTATAGATGGCTATGGGCAAACCGGACAAAACCTGTTTACCTTAGACCCCAGCGTTGCCAACGAAGCTGCAGGTATGCATGTGGCCCTCAATGACGCCATGCGTGTGGCGACTGCTGCACAGTTTCGCGTCAGCGAAGCCAATGGCAACACGAGTTCTACGCAGGCCAGTGTGCAGTTTGCACCTGGTGCGCCAGCTCCTGCCAATGGCATCAGCAACACCAGCTTATTGAACAACCCGAACCCCACGGCTGGAGTCACCATTAAAGTGGAGGGCGCACTGGTCTACAGTCCTGTAACCACACTGTCAGCAGGTACCAAAGCCACTTTTTACTTGGATGACGCAAAACCAGGACAACAACTGCAAGTCTTGACCCGCGATGGTCGTCAACTGCTGGGTCAAACCCTGAGTGAGACCGAAAAGTATCAAATGCTCACGCCCTCGAACGGGTTTGTGCCTAACTCCACTTACAGCGATGCATACCTAAACCAAACCGGTGACAAAGGTTATCGCCAGATGAATGTTTTCTACGGCGCTAAGGCCGATGTGCGGTACGCCCAAGTATTTGACAAAAACGGTGTTGCCGCCGCTCCGCAAGCTCAGGCTGCGGTTTTGGAGACCGGTCGTATACCCAGCAATGCCCCTGGAACACAAATTCAAGGTGGAGCCATTGTTCTCAACGGCGTCAGTTTGCCTGACCTATCCACACAGCCTGCTAATGCTTTGTCACCCAACGATGTTGCGGCTTGGATCAATGGTGCTTCCAAGGTCACAATCTCAACTGCCAACTTTACAGGCCTCCAAGCGTCATTTGGTGGGGTGAAGCTGACGACGACGGGTCTGGATGCAACCTCACTGTCCACGCTGCAAAACAGTTTGCAAGCGCAATTACAAGCAGCCGATGGCAGTAACAATCTTCAAGTCGCATTGGTTAACAACGGTCAAGACATCCAAATCTCTGATGCGTTGGGGCGCTCTGTCGGCAATGTGGTCTTGACCCCGAGTGCTGGCGCGACTAGCGGCGGCAACGTGACCGTGGCGAGCAGTTTGACCTCTCAAACTGGAGTGCACGCCGATGTTTTCAGTGAGCTTCGCGTTCCAACACAGCAACTTGATTTCAGCAAACACCTCATGATCAACGGGCAGTTGATTGCAGGTGAAATAACAGATGTGCATAAGCTGGTCGATGCAGTTAATGGCACTGCGTTTCCTGCAGGGCAAGGCGTCAAAGCTACTGTCAAAGATGGCGAATTGGTGATTTCCTCGCTCTCCAACGGAGCCCCGATTGTGTTGAACTCCAACGCAGTACCCGGTGCAGGCAGTGACAATGTGCTGAACTTATCGCCTATGACTTACAACGGGCAAGTTCGATTGACCCAAGTGGCGCGTGACTTGCATGTCTCTAGTACAAATATTGACTACAACAAAAATTTGGAAATCAATGGGGTAGCTATTGACACTACTGGGTTGATGGCTTTGCCGTTGGCGGATCGTTTGCAAGCTTTTGCAGATCGCATCAACAACCCAAGTTTGGTGCCTAGTCCAGGCGTCAAAGCATCTATCGGTGCTTATGGCGATTTAGTCCTTAGCACCACAGATGCTGCAGGTACGGCCAACATTTCTGTCGGTCCAGGAAAAAATAGCGATGGCACGTACGATCAAAACGCCTTGGGGTTGGAGCCCCTGGATTATTCCGTTGAAGACCGCCTCAAACAATTGTCTGTCAATGACCCTGAAAAGGGGTCGATTCGCTTGTCATTTGGCACTTACGGCGATCCACCTCAGACAGGATCTCCTGCTGATTTGACGAAAGCCGGTTTGCGAACTGGTGCTTACGTTGAAGGCGGTTCTCCGGACGACTTATTGGTATTTGTCACCGGACAAGGCAAGGCGAGCGTGGCGGCCAGCTTCAGTGGTACGCCGTTGAACGTTCGCGATAACTTGCGCAGCCAGTCTTTGGTGGTCAATTTCACCGCTGCAGATCGCTACACCATCACCGATGCTAAAACAGGCACACAACTCGCTGACCGGCATTACGACCCATCGGTGCTTGAGCCCTTGATTGACTTTGAAGGTTTGCAACTTAAGCTGTCACACAACCCTAGCGTGGGTGACAGCTTTCAGGTCGATGGCAACCAAGACGGATTGGGCAACAACGTCAACATGTTGGCCATGGTTGACTTGGCCAAAAAGCCTGTCATTGGTGATAAGACCATTTCCAACAGTTACATCGACCAAATCAACAACGTGGGTAACTTGGCACAACAAGCCAACATTACCCAGCAAGCCTTGACCGTGGTGAACGACCAAGCCGTAGCCGCGCGCGACAAAGTGTCGGGCGTGAACTTGGACGAAGAAGCCGCTGCGCTGATTCGTTACCAACAGGCCTACCAAGCCTGTGCCAAGGCTTTACAAATTTCGGGTCAATTATTTGACTCTGTAGTTCAAATTCGTTGATAGAGGTCACGCATTATGAAAATTTCAACCACCCTCTACTTTGACCGTGCGACAACCCAATTGGGCAATGTGCAAGGCGAACTCGCCAAGACGCAAGAGCAGTTGTCAACGGGCAAACAAATTGTGAAACCCAGCGACTCGCCAGACAAAGCCTCGTTGGTGACGCGGCTTGACTCGGAGTTGGCGCGTCAAGCCAGCTACCAAGACACACTCAAGGCCGTCAACACACGCCTTCAGTCTGAGGAAACCGCGTTGACCAGCACCAGCGACGTGTTGACCCGTGTCAAAGAGTTGGCCACACAGGCTGCCAACGATTCATTGGCGCCCGCAGACCGTCAATCGATTGCTTTAGAAATCAGTTCTTTGAAAGACCAAGTGCTGAGCTTGGCCAACACGCAAGACACCAATGGCAACTTTTTGTTCTCTGGCAGTCGTGTGGGTCAACAGGCGTTTGGCAAAGATGCCCAAGGCAACATCGTCTACCAAGGAGATCAATCACGCATGGTCGTAGCGGTGGGCGATAACCGCCGCATGAACATGAACATGCCAGGCTCTGATGCTTTTGTGCGCGTCATTCGTGACGATGGCAAAGGCAACAAAGTAGGCGTTAGTTTTTTCCAAGCGCTAGATGATCTGGCCTCGGCCGTCAAGAACTCTGACCACACGGGCATGCAGCGTGGTTTAACAGAAGTGAACACATTACAGCAAGGGGTCAGTGACGCGACCGCTCAGGTGGGCACCGATATGAATGTGATTGACATGCAAAACAGTGTCCTTGACGAAGTCACCTTGCGTTTGAAGACCACCAAGTCGGACACAGAAGACTTGGACTACACCTCAGCCATCACCAAGATGAACAAAGACCAACTCGCGCTGGAAGCGGCGCAAAGTAGCTTTGCAAAAATCTCGCAACTGAGCTTGTTCAAATACATGAACTAAAAACGCTCAAGTTACAGGCGTTGCGTCCGATCATCCTAAATATCAAGAGGTACACCTATGACGACCACCGCGGTTAGCTCATCTACATCAACATCTACAGCTGCCACGAATACTGCTACAACCCCGTCGGCCAGTGCTTTGGCAGCTGCGAATAAGGCTTCAGCACAGAGCCTGATCACATCGCTTGGTGCGGGCTCTGGTGTTGACGTCAATGCGCTGGCCCAAAACTTGGTGGGTGCCGAGCGTGCACCGCAAGAGAATGCGATCAACGCAAAGATCACCAAGAACGAAGCACGCATCTCGGGTTACTCTGCCATTTCTTATGTAGTTTCCCAAGTGCAAACGGCATTTGCTGCCATCAAAGATCAAACCAGCTTTGCCTCGCTGACGGTCAGCAGTTCAAATACCGGCGCATTCACGGTCACCGCTGGTGCGTCCGCGGTTGCTGGCACTCATGATATTGATGTGCTTCAATTGTCCAAGCCCCAACGCTCGGTCAGTACAGGCATGGCCTCTGGCGCAGCCTCTTTGAATGCGGGCCAGGGTTTGACACTCAAAATTGCCATAGGTTCCGCCTCTGGCATCACCCCCACCGTGGTGACGCAACAGGGGAGTGCGACATCCACCGAGTCATCGTCTGTCACGTTTCAAGACATGGTGGCCGGCCAAACAGTGACGGTGGGGGGGCTTACCTACAAGTCCACGGGTGCGACCACGGCTGCGCAAGTGGCTTCCATTTTTTCTGGCTTGACGCCCACCAGCACCCTGAGCAGCCCAGGTACGGGAACTTTGAGTGGCGCGTTGCAGGGCTTCACAGCGGGGGCGGCCACGGGAACTGGGTCTCTCACGTTCACCAGCACCACGGACAATGCCAGCGTCACTGATTTAACCGTGGCAGCCAGCAACCCTGCAACTTCGGCGTCCAGTATCAGCATCAGCCTTGCCGATGGCAAGGACACGCCGCAGGCCATGGTCGACGCCATCAATGCGGCTGGCACGGGCGTCAAAGCGCAACTGGTGAATACAGGTGATGGCACTGCCAATCCTTACCAAATTGCTTTGACAGGGGCCACTGGCGCCGCAGGAGTGTTTTCCGTTTCTGCCGACTACGGGAGTGGGACGGGCACGCCGGGTGTTGCTTTCACCAACAATCAAGAGGCGATGGATGCACAGGTCAGGGTCGACGGCATCACCTACAAGCGTGCTTCCAACACGATGACCGATGTCATCCCCGGTGCCACCTTGAATCTCACGGGAACAACAACGACCACGGCCAGCGTGAATTTATCGCGCGACACGACCGCCATCAAAGACAAAATCAACACGCTGGTGACGTCTTACAACGATGCCATCACCATGCTCAACGTGGTCTCAGATCCCAAATCTACGGTGGCCACCTACGGCGCAACCCTTGTCGGTGACTCGACCGTGCGTTTGGTCAAGCAGCAACTGCGTGCCATGTTTGTTGGCGCTTCCAGCACGCCAGGCACGTCCGTCAATTCCTTGTGGCAGATGGGCCTGAGCATTGACCAGACAGGTGTGATGGCGGCCGATGCCACCAAGCTAGACGCGGCGTTGACCAATAACTTTGACGATGTGGTCACGACGTTCACGGGCAATCAAAACAATTTGAGCACCTTCAGCACCACGCCCGGTGGCATTGCGGGTGATGCTGTTAAAAAGCTCACAGCATTACTGGGAACCAATGGGCCCATGCTCTCGCAGAGTGAAACGGCGACGAATCAAAATACCAAATACCAAGACCAGCTCACCAAACTGGGTGTGCGCATGGACAGCTTGCTTGCGCGTTATCAAAAACAGTTTGCCGCCATGAACAGCTTGGTTGGCAGCGTGAACAGTCAAAAGACCAGTTTGAAGGCGACCTTTGACGGCATGATGGCAACCTACACCAATAAGTAAGTTTTGTCATTCTAAAAATACATCCAAATAATTACATTGTAAAAATTCATAAATTTTTTCTCAAGTTCCTTGGGTTCCATCCGAATCAACAAAGGCCCCAACTGCGATGCAGATGGGGCCTTTTGCGTGCTGGGGTGGCAGGGCAATCAACAAGGAGCAAAAAATGACGAATGAACTGTTAGGTCAAGGTGTTCTCGGTCAATCGACCGGTACGGCTTCGCGTGTGCCTGCTCCTCAGCCTGTGTTGCCTGTGCCTGGTCAGGCGGCGCAAGACACGTCGCATGTGATGGCCATTCCAAAGTCAAACATTCAAGTTGACCCAGAAAAGCAGCGTCAGCAGCTGACCAGTGCCATTGATAACTTGAACCGCATGATGCAAGAGAGCGGGCGCGGTCTGACCTTCGTGATGGATGAGGCGCTGGGCGCGCCCATTGTGGTGGTCAAGAACTCAACCACGGGTGAGGTGGTTCGCCAGTTGCCAAACTCGGTGGTGGTCAACATGGCGCATGAGTTGGCTGACTTCAAAGGCAAGCTCCATAGCAGTTCTGTATAAAAAATCAAGACAGTCGCTAAAGTTTCGAATCAACACACCGATTCACTGTGTATCAGGATTTGGATTTCCGAAATCTTGTAACTTCAACTTGATGGACTTTTTAGGAGAAATACCATGTCCGTGATCAACACAAACGTAAAAGCACTCGCAGCACAGGCATCAATGAGTCAAGTGGATGCCAGCCTGAAAAATTCTATGGAACGCCTGTCGACTGGCTTGCGCATCAACAGCGCCAAGGACGACGCTGCCGGCCTCGCCATCACCAACCGCATGACCTCGCAAATTCGTGGTTACGCCGTTGCCATTCGTAACTCGAACGACGCTATCTCTATGGCTCAAACGGCTGAAGGTGCCTTGGGTCAAGTCAACACCATGCTGCAACGTATGCGTGAATTGGCTGTGCAGTCATCAAACGGTGCCATGTCGGCGCCAGACCGTTCTTCGCTTCAGTTGGAAGTTGAACAACTCAAATCTCAAATTCAATCGGTTGCTACCACAACCAACCACAACAACATCAAACTCTTGGACGGCAGTGCCGGCAAAGTGCAAATCCAGACCGGTGTCAATGCTGGCGACGTCATGACGATGGGTTTTGACTCGGTGCAAACCAAAGACATTGGCCAAGGTAGCCGCGCTTCTTTGTCATCCGTGGGTGGCAAGTTGGATACAGTTGCAGACAAAAACACAGCCCTCAAAGACGGCGACTTGGTCTTGAATGGCGTGGCGGTGGGTGCTTCGTTGTCCACCTCAGACAAAGTGTCTTACGAAACAACAGCCGGTGATGCTGCAACCAGCGCGATTGCCAAGGCTGCTGCCATCAACGCCGTCGGCGATACCAGCGGTGTCTACGCCACTGTTGATAAAACGGTTGTGTTCGGCGGCATGATGAGCAATGCTGCAAGTGCGTCAGGTACGATCACCATCAACGGTGTGAAGACTGCTGCGATCAGCACCTCGGCCACCAACACTGAATTGAACCGTTCTGCCGTCGAGCAGGCCATCAACGCCATTTCTGAGCAAACAGGTGTGAAGGCGGTTAACTCGCACAATGATTCACAAGGCGTGACCTTGGTGGCTGCTGACGGGCGCAACATCACCATTGCAACAGATGCTGCTTTGACTACCTCGGTCACAGGTTTGGCAATGTCTGGTGCTACCGCTGAAACGCATGTGGGCTCTTACCAGTTGAACACCCGTGACGGCTCGGCCATCACCATTGGCAGCACCGTGGCTCAGTCGCAACAAGGCGAATTGCATGCTGGTTTGGCCTTTGGCACTTACCAAGCGGATGTGGCCCAAGTGGTGACCGTGAACCGTACCTCTTCAGCATCTGCCCCTGCGACCAACGCTGGTGCAGGCATGTTGAAGGGCAACACCTTGGTGATCAACGGTGTGGGCATTGATGCCGCCGTGGGCAGCGATGACTTGTCTTCTAACGAAGATGCCACCAATGCTCCAGCTTCTACAAAAGAATCCAGCGGTATTGCTATTGCCGCCGCGATCAACAAGAAAACCACGCTCACAGGCGTCTCTGCCACTGCGCAACCCAACCTCATTCAAGGTACAGGTTTTACTGCAGGTGCTGTCACGGCGATTTACTTGAACGGTAAGACCATCAATACGTCGTTGAATACATCTTCTACCCGTGACGATGTGTTGAACGTCATCAATGCAGCGCAAGGTCAAACCGGTGTCGTGGCTTCTGCTTACGGCTCTGGCATCCAATTGACAGCTGCCGATGGTCGCAACGTGTCGATCGGAGTGACGGGTGCGGGTGGTGCTGCTGCTTTGGGTTTGCAAGGCGTGACGGTTGGTACCGTGACAGCTGCTCAAACTTACTACTCGCAAGTGACTTTGTCTTCCGACAAAGAGTTCACTTTGAACAGTGGCTCTGAGGGCAACAACACAGCTGGCGCAGACAACAACTTTGCTCTGTTGGGTTTCCAAAAGGGTACGTTTGGTGGTTCTGATAATGGCATCAAAGTTGCAGCTGTCGATATCTCCACCCAAGACGGTGCGTCAGCAGCCATCACGGCCATTGACTCAGCCATCGAAACCGTGTCTGCCATTCAAGCCAAAGCGGGTGCTTTCCAAAACCGCTTGGACGATGTGGTGAGCAACCTGACCGAGTCGAATCAAAACATGTCAGCCTCACGCAGCCGTATCCAAGATACAGACTACGCGACAGAAACAACCAACTTGGCTCGCAGCCAGATCATCTCTCAAGCTGCAACCGCCATGTTGGCCCAAGCCAACCAGTCTTCACAGTCTGTCTTGTCCTTGTTGAAATAATTGAATCTTTGATTC
>CAITHK010000175.1 GCA_903892175.1 uncultured Burkholderiales bacterium
GACGATCGACAACCCGAACTACACCCTGACAGGTGGTGCCCAACTCGCCACCATCAACAAGGCTCCTTTGGGCGTTGCCATCAAGACCTTGTTCAAAGCCAAGACCGATCTGCCCGACATTGCAGCCCGCGACTTCACTGTGGTGGGGCTGCAAAACGGGGAGACGATTCCAAAAATCGACCTGCTGACTCTGGCCTACAAAGACGTGTCGCGCAACGATGACAACTACGTCAAGTCGATCACCGTCAGCCCCGGGGCTGGGGTAGCCAATATGGCCAACTACGCCATCACGCAAACGGTGAATGCGGTGCCCAAAGCCTCAGACGGCGGCAACACCATGAACATGGTGAAACTGATTTCGCCGGACGAGGTGATCACCTTCCCCGCCGCACCGCCCCCCAGCTTGCCTTCGGTGAGTGCTCCAGTAGCTGCCCCTGCCCCTGCCCCTGCCCCTGCCCCTGCCCCTGCCCCTGCCCCTGCCCCTGCCCCTGTCGCGGCACCGGCGGCGGCGGCGGCAACGACCAACTTGACCATCCCCGGCATTCGTATCAACACCATCACCGCCCCGACGGCGCAAACCTCAGGACTGGTCACTGTCATGCTGCCTCAAGGCTCCACCAACGTGGCGGCGGTGGGCTTGGTGATTCCATTGCCTCAACTGGTGGTGGCGCCCGTCTCCAACACAGGCGGCGAGCAGCCACCGTTGAGCGTAACGCTGACCAACAACCAGCCGCTGCCCGCATGGATTCGCTACGACCCAGCTCAAAAAGCGTTGGTCACCTCACCCGACTCGCGCGCGACTTTCCCCATCACCGTGGTGATCACCGTGGGCGAGCAACGCACCGTGGTGGTGGTCTCAGAATCTCTGCAAAACTAATCGAACGTCATTGCCATGAACACCGCTCATCTCCTGCGTCGCCTAGCTCTCCTTCGCCCATTGGGTCTGTCTCGTGCCAGCGGGTTGATGCTGATGCTGTCCGTGCCAGCCATGGTGCAAGCCGCAGACCTCGATGCAGGTGCGCTGCAACAACAAATCGATCGCAACCAAAATTTCAAGTTGCCTCGCCAGATGGCCCCTGCGCTGCCCAAGCCCATCGCCAACAAACCCAGCACGGGTTTGAAAATTTTGGTCAAGCATTTCAAGCTCCAAGGCAACACCTTGATCGAGGAAGCTCAGCTGCAAGACTTCCTGCAGCGCTACGAAGGTAAAGAACTGTCCTTCAGTGATATCGAAGCGGTGGTGGCCGAGGTGGCCGAAGTGTTCCGCCAAGCCGGATGGACCGTGCAGGTGTATTTGCCTGAACAAGATGTGATGGATGGCGTGGTGATCATCCAGATCGTGCAGGCGCGTTTTGGCAAAGTGGTGATCGAGGGTGATATTCCCCGCCCCGCCACCACCGAGTCACTCAAAGCCATCATTGCGGCACACCAAGCGAGTGGCGCGTTTTTAAGTTCGAAAAACATCGACCGCTCGCTGCTGATTGCCGATGATATTTCTGGCGTGTATGTCAACGGCAACCTGGCAGAGGGTACGCAAGAAAGCGAGACCGACTTGGTGTTGAAAGCGGCTCAACGGCCTTGGTACGACGGCAATGCCACGGCCGACAACACCGGCTCCCGGGGAACCGGCGCCAACCGGTTGGTGTTGAATTTGAACTTCAACAGCATCCTGGGCAACGGCGATCAAGTCAGCACCAATTGGATTGAAACCAAAGCCAGCCGCTACTCACGCGTGGGCTGGACCGTGCCTGTGGGGGTGGACGGATGGCGGGTTGGCATGAGCTCGTCGCACCTGGCTTACAGCGTGCTGCAGTTTCAAACCACGGTGGCCCCCACAGGCTCGTCAGACACCACCGGCCTGGAAGCCAGTTACCCGCTGCTGCGATCGCGCAATCAAAACCTCTACCTCAGCTTGTCGATGGACGAAAAGAGATTTCTCAACTTCAGCGAAGGTCAACTCGCAAGTGATTACTTCAACCGCGTGAAGTCCTTAGGCATGTATGGAAACAGCTTCGATGACTGGGGCGGCGGCGGCTCCAACACCGGCAGCCTGACTTACAGCGAGGGCTTTTTGAATTTGGATGGTTCGCCCAACGCCGCTGAAATTGCATCCACCACCCAAACCGCTGGGGCCTATCGCAAAATTCGCTATGCCTTAAGCCGCCAGCAAGTTCTTGTCTCGGATTGGTCCTTTTATGGGTCTTTGTCCGGCCAGCGTTCGATGGCGAGCAAAAACCTCGACTCTTCAGAAAAGTTTTACCTCGGCGGCAGCTCAGGTGTGCGCGCCTACCCCAGCAGCGAAGCCGGTGGCGGCAATGGGGTGATGGGCAATTTTGAGTTGCGCTGGCAAGTGGATCCGCGTGTGATGGTGACCAGCTTTTACGACATCGGACAGGTGACCTTGTTCCCAGCCAAAAACTTGCAAGACGTGACGGCCTTGAATGCCTATTCACTCAAAGGTGCGGGGTTTTCTGCGGCCTGGCAAACCGCTGACGGTGCAACACTGAAAGTCATTTGGGCTCGACGCATCGGCGTCAACCCCAGTGCCAACATTGAAACGGGCAAAGACTTGGATGGTTCCTTGGTCAGAACCCGGCTGTGGACTTCGGTCAATCTGCCGTTTTAATTTCTGACAAGGTGTCGAGCTCGACCTCGACCAGGGGCACTTGATGCAGTCGAACGAGTTGGCCCGTCACGACTCTGGGGTTCACACTGCGGATGGCGTTGGTGCTGGGGCTCCACATCGAAAACATGCAAAACGTGGCAACCAGCTTGGCGCACAACATCAAGTCACGCATTGAAAGCCTGGACTCAGGATTCACGCGCTTCGTCTGCGTTGGTGTCTTGGCCCATCCAGTGGCCTCAGAACCAGCAGGCTGAGTTTGTGACGTGTCATCCGAAGGTGTTTGTGTCGCACGTTCAAAGCCCTTGCCCATGGTGGGCATCGGCTCAGCCACATCGTCAGCATGGAATGGGCTGTTTGCAGCTGGCCGAGTCAAGTCAAGGTGGGTTGTGACTTCAGATGGTGCAATGTGTTGCCAATTGGATGAAGACTTCACTTGCCCCATCATGGGGTGATTTGAGCCCATGACTGGCACGCCGACAGACTGCATATTGCTCTGGACATGCGTCTTGCCAAGGCCTGTGCGTGCGTTGGGGCGCTCAGCAGCCATGCCTTCAAAGGACCGTGGCTTGTCGGCCTTGAGAGGCTGCGCTAACTTCTGCCGATTCGCATCCAAGGCGTCCCACTTTAAGGTTTGTTGATTTTCTGGCGCCCAGTCAACGTCCACTGACGGAACGGAGGAAGCGCTGCTTTGATGAAAGTTGTCAGCGCCACTTGCAGATGGATTGTGCAGAATCTTGGCTTTCTTCACGGTGTCTAGCAGCAACTTGTTTTTGGTCTCAAAATCATCCAAGCGCTGGGTCAACACCTCAATGTTTCCAAATAGATTTTTGATCCGAACCTCTGGCGGCAAGATCTCCATCAGTTTTGAATCGCCCACTTTGCTGAGTGTTTGGTAGTTGGCTTCGAGCTCACGCAACTCACTCATGCGCTGTGCATCGGGGGATGGCGATGTGCCATCGATGAACTGGACCGTGGACGGGTCGCTGAAAGTGTCAACACGCACGCGCGACACGTTGTTGGCGTCGAGGTCCAGCGACAATTGGTTGGGATCCATCACCGCACCGACCAGCCATTGGGTGTTCAAGTCATCCGTGGCGTTGTGGTGGACTTGGATGAGGTTCTCGCTTGTTCCCACATCATGCTGCATGGTTTCGGTGGTGTCATGCAGGGTGCGACGGACTTCAATACCCAACTCGGCTTTGTTATTCGCCATGGCGAACACCTCGGACTCCGCATCGACTGCGTCGATGGCCCGTAGATGTGCTTCTGAGATTTCAAATTTGCGGATATCAAATGGCTTGATATTTTTAACTTCTAAAACTTTGTTGAATTTATTGAAGTCAGCAATATGCCAATCAAAGACGGACATGATGCCCAGGAACAACTTGTACTCCGCCACCGCCAC
>CAITHK010000176.1 GCA_903892175.1 uncultured Burkholderiales bacterium
AATTGCCAAGAATCTTGGCCAACCTCTGGCACGCTGACCAATTGCGACCCCATTTGTGAATAACCCAGCACGAATCGCGTTGTAGACGCTGGCATCCGCCCGGTGCCCCAGAACCCGTTTGACTTCAGGTAATCTCAATATCAACATTACTGCCCCCCTATGTGTCTCGCTGGCGGTTGTCAGCGATTAGGGGTAAGGCTATTGATTTACTAAACAAAAGTCAGCGTCAATTTGTGACACGATTTGAGGTTAAATATTTTTAGTCAGACTACTTAACGCTCCTGGAGTATTAATTTTCTTGACCCTGCGCTCTATGCTTGAGACGGACATGTTTTTCTCTTGGGACAATTGCTGCGCAGCTTCAGCGTAAGTAAGCCCATTGTCTCGAAGTCGTTTGAATGCGGCACGAATTTCGATGATCTCAAGCTTTGGAATTTTTGCTGATTTAAAAGTGCCATGCTTCGCAAAATTATCCAATAAAGCCAACAATGGCTTGATGTCGGAACTATCAACTACACACTGATCCTCAGGATCATTCTCGGCCACCAAGGTTAGATTTCCATCGTGTTCCGTCAATGCTTTTTGATATATCTCGACCAATATTTTTGCAACAAAGCGGTCATCCTTATTGGCTCTGCGCCCAGATTTTTTGATCTCCCGCCTCATAACGATTGTCCTTTGATGCTGTGTTAGTGCCTATGCTGTTTTAAAGGCAATTACTTCTGCACCGCGAGCCAATTTATCCAAGTAATCAGCCCACTGCTGCACCATGTCAGCACGTTGCTTCAAATACTGAGTACGGTTGTAACTTCGCCCATTAGAGTCCTTCACAGCATGTGCAAGGTTGGCTTCAATGGCCAAAGGATCCAGGTTCAGCTCGTCCACCAACATCGTGCGAGCACTCGCTCGGAATCCATGCCACGTTTGTTCTTTGCCAAAACCCAGCGCGTATAAAGCACTGCGAACGCTGTTGTCGGAAATGGGCCTGTCATGGCTGCGTTCACCGGGGAAAACATAAACGCCATGACCAGTCAAGGGCTGAAGGTTTCGTAACAAGGTCACGGCTTGAACCGGCAACGGCACGGCGTGGTCTTCGCCATTTTCTTTTTCCTCTTTGGTTCGCTTCATTTTCATGCTGGGAATAGTCCACAAAGCTGCGTCTAAGTCCAACTCTGCCCACTCCATCATTCGCAAATTTGCAGGCCTTTGGTAGAGCAATGGGGCCAATTGCAAAGCAGTTCGAACGATTGGCCCGCCCTTGTAACTTTGAATAGCCCGCATCAAGTCACCAAACCGTTTCGGTTCAACGATGGCTGCAAAGCTTTTGCTCCTGTAAGGTGTGAGTCGAGCTTTCAAGCCCTCCGTGATGTTGCGTTGCTCAACACCTGCCGTTGGTAACCAATATTCCCAGACCTGCCGCGCCAGCATCAAGGCGCGATCTGCTGTTTCCAGTGCACCGCGTTCCTCCACTTTTTGCAGTGCCGCCAGCAATTCCATGGCGTGAATTTGCTCGATGGGGCGCTCTCCGATCCAAGGGAACAAGTCCCGTTCCAACTGCCTGAACATTCGTGATGCATGACTTGCGCTCCATCGCGGGGCTTGTTTACCGAACCACTGGAGGGCGATTGCCTTGAAGGTATCGCCTGAATTTCTGGATGCCTTAAGCTTATTCAGCTTGCGGGCTTGGACGGGGTCTGTCCCTTCGGATTTTTGGAGTTTGGCCGCATCACGGGCCAAACGTGCCGATTTCAGCGAAACGTCAGGGTAGCTGCCCAAAGCCAGTTGCTTTTCCTTGCCCCCAACCCGGTATTTCAAAAACCAGCGTTTTGATCCTGCCGGGCTAACTTGCAGGTACATACCGCCGGAATCAGCAAACCGGGTTTGTTTCTTTTCTGGAGGACATATCGCGTTCTTGCATTCGGCTTCGGTCAGCATGGGGGTACAGCTCCTAATGGGGGTACGGGCTTTGGGGGTACAGCATCGAAACACCCCCACTTTCGCCACTTCCCCCCCCGTTTATACCCCCGTTTCGTATTAGCTGTCAATAGTTGTTGCTAGTCACCCTTATCGCTCAACCCCTTGATTTACCTATGAAAAAAGCCGCCAGGTGGTTAAACCTAGCGGCCTTTAAACTTGCATATGGTGGAGCTGGGGGGAATTGAACCCCCGTCCACAAGCCTTTTTCACCCAGTTCTACATGTTTAGCCGTCTGATTTGTTTCTCATCCAAGAAGTCGCGCAGCAGCACGCTACACCCCAGACCA
>CAITHK010000177.1 GCA_903892175.1 uncultured Burkholderiales bacterium
AGGCAGGAACTTGGTGGCCAGCTCATGCAGCGCCAGGTGAATCACTTGCGTTTCGTCAACACCCAATACATCGGCCAGACGTTTGGTCGTTGTGCGGGTCACGCCAGTTGCGCTGTCTTGCGGGCGATAACGGAAGGCGATCTGGGCTGCTGCAGCTTTCATTTCTGGCTCTTTTGAAGTTAGATATCTTAAAGATATCAGAAGGGCTGGGTGTTGTCAACAAGGTGGGGGAGTCCGCTCGGTAAGCAGGGCTGAATGGAAAATTGAA
Organism: uncultured Burkholderiales bacterium; assembly: GCA_903892175.1. GTDB lineage: Bacteria > Pseudomonadota > Gammaproteobacteria > Burkholderiales > Burkholderiaceae_C > Limnohabitans. The sequence continues at coordinate 269 of CAITHK010000177.1, forward strand.
GTCTGTGGTCGCTGATTCAATAGTGTTTTACGGAATTGAACCGCTGTCCGCAAATCGTTAGATACTGCTCACTTTGAAATGGCTCTTATCATTGGGGGAGTTGCCTACGAATTGGGGATGGCTAGCTGTGGCTAGTCAGGACCGGGGATCGCTATTCCCAGACCGTTTGCCCTCTGGTAGCACCCCACCTCCAATCACGTTCCTTTACTTTCCATTACGCTGCATTGCGCAGGGCTTCGCAAAAAAGTAGTTTTGGGCCTCTAAGCCAGGTACATGGTCCATGTGCCAGCGCCTTTTGCGATCACTCGTCGTCCTCGAGTTCGTCGCGCTGTTCATAGTCCCGGCGGCGTTGCGCCGCAAAGGCTTCAAAGGCGTCGACAAGCGCATGCTTTGGCGTTTTTGGCGCGTACACCGGCCGCATCAGCTTGGGGCGATTGCCAACGCCTGTGAAAACCGGGTCGGTCAATGGCTCATGATCTACGGGTGCATCAGGCAATCCCAGCACTGACCAGCCGTTGATCGCCTCACCTTGCTTATTTGGGGTTGTCCAGCCTGAGAGGAACTGATGAGTGGCCCACTCTGAACACGAGCGGCTGGCCAGCCAGTTCAATAATCGAAAAAGTTCGGTATCCAGCCCCGGCATGAATTGCTCAGCTGGATAGGCTTTGCGGTGCGGGGTGGTCATGGTTGCTGGGGCGCTGAGTTCCAGTAGACGCCCCTGGTTGCGCCGTGACTTGAGCTCCCCTTCTGTCCAGCCGGTGTGCTCAATGGCCAAGGCGCGGTCCCAGTAGCGTGCGCGGTCTTGCAGTTCTTGCGCATGCGCTTCGCGAAGATGAAACGCATCGTCTGGACAAAACATGTGGGGCAGGCCATAGCTCAAATTTTCAGCATGATGCTCATCGTCTAAGTTGTCAACGGTTTGGCGAAGGTCATCTCCAGCCACTTGTGTTTCCTGCGGCCCACCGTGGAAAGAAAAGTCATGGGTGATAGCCCCGATCAGTTCATGCAGGGTGATGAGTGGTGGTTCGTGATCTGTGCCCACCGGCAGTTGCACCGTCAACCGGTCCTTTCGGCGCTTACCGACGAGGTCCAGTGTCAACACGCCAGCGCCGATGCTCAGCGGCAGGTCGATGCAGCGGTCAAAGCTGAAACTGACCGAGTAGTCGATGTGACTTCCCGCTTTGTACTTCACGCCCCAGAGCTCGGTGTCCTGCGTGAACGGTACGGACCGGCCGCTCAGATGCCAATAGCTCGAAGACTCTTTCACGGTCTGGGGGTACGCCACGCTGTCACCCTTGCTGGCACCACCCCCTGGAAGTAAATTCAGCAATCCTCGCCGAGACTCTGCCGGGGCTTCGCTGGCAGCGGTTATCCGCGCGAGTAGCCCTTGCGGCAACCGAACTTCCTGATGCTGCGACAGCACCAAGGCTTGCATTGCAGGCTCCTTCGTGTCTGCATGCTCGCTTTCGGTGGGCACCGCTTCACCGGACCGGATGGCCTCGTAGCGAGCCACGTAGTCATGCACCCAGTTGCGCGTGTAGATTTCTTTCAAGGCCTCATTGGCCATGAGTAATTCAAAGATAGCGGACAAGCGCGTGCCTGCTTGGATGATCACCGTGTCGTCCAGCCGGTGGTGGGCTTGAGCGGTGAAATCGGTGACTTTCTCGCGAAGTCCCTCTGGTGTTTCGGTCTGTTGGCGGGCCAAAAGGCGCCCGTCCGGTGTCAGTTCAAGGCAGTGGTGCATGGTGTTCTCCGAAACGCAAGCGAGGTTGAGCCACGGTAATCCAGACGCCTTGTCTGCGTCAATGCGTTGTTATTTACATGGCCGGATGTCGCCAACCGAGACCCCGCAAAAGGTTGATTTTGTTGCATTGGCCTACTGCCATTGGGCCTCGTACGCGAGCACATCATCCATGGGATATCGAACGGCTTGGCCACGGATCTTGATGAACTTCGGACCGGTTTTACGGTAACGCCAGCCTTGAAGCGTGCGGATGCTCATGCGCCAGCGCTCAGCAAGTTCTTGTTCTGTCAGCAGCGCCAGTTTGATTTCCGGTATGTCACGCACAGTCTGTTCCTGTGTTGCGCGCTGTCGGCGCTCTTGAGCGATGAGGAAGTTACCGGGCGTGGCGTTTTCAGCGTGAAGCATGATGGGTTCCTTTTGGGGTTGAAAGGCCCCCGAAAGCAATTGAGGGCAAGCACAAGTATTGAAATTCATGGCACCTCAGCAGTCCAGCAGGGAGTTGCGGGTCAATGCGGGTGATTGCGTGCCGCTGCGGGCTAACGCCAATTCCGGACTGCTCGACGCCAGCGGCTCTGGGGTGCAATGCTCAACAAAGGTGCCTTTCAGACTGGCAACTTCAAATGCCTCGATATCGACATGCCGATAGAGCACACGGCCCCGAATTTTTAAAAATACAGGGCCAATGCGATCGCTGCGCCAGCGCTCCAATGTCGCCTCACTCATTCGCCAACGTTCGGCCAGCTCTTTTTGACCTAGGTGAATGACTTGCATGGTGGTTTTTCTCCGTTTGAGTAAAAACCAATGAACGCGTGCTTCTGGCCGTAAGTCAAGTTGGGAGGCGAGTAGCTCTTTGCCGTGATGGCACGTCGCTGTGATTTGGCGCAGTTGTCATCAAAACTGGCGCAGTTCGGCAAACTGCGCCACTCAGAATCTCAAACTGCGCCAACTCCTGTCGAGCGCACGCTCGTTTGCGACAACCGCAAGCAATTGATCGAAGTCACGTCGTTCGTGAAGAAAGTCAGCCACCGACCCACTCCCGAATGCGTTTGAGAGTGGCCATGTTGCCTTAGCTGGTCACGGCAGGCCGTACCATATCGAGCGACCACCGCCATGTCGCACCAGAAGCCCCTTTTTAACGAGATTGCCGAACGTCGTTTTAAGGGTGTTTGGACTGGCGCCGAACTCACGGACCATGTCGCGTGTGGTGACCCGGCCATGGTCTCGAACGTAATCTAAGATTCGGACGGCCAATTCCGGCAACGTTGCAAGCGCCCCTTTTTCTCGCTCAACCTTGGCGGCAAGTCTGCGTTTTTGTTGTTGCAGAGCCCGCATAAAGAACATTAGCCAAGGCTGCCAGTTGGGTGCTTCACTGTGCAAGGATTGCTGTGTTTGGCGCAGTGCCAAGTAATAACCTTCTTTGCTTTGCTCAATGACGCTTTCCAGTGAGCTATAGGGCACATAGGCATAGCCCGCCTGGAGAAGCAACAGCGTGGTCAAAATCCTGCTCAGTCGGCCATTGCCATCTTGGAATGGATGGATTTCTAAAAAAGTGACTGTGAACACCGCAACGATCAACAGTGGGTGCATTCGCCTAAGTTCTCGTGCGTCCTTCAGCCACTCAACCAGTTCAGTCATACGACGTGGGGTGTCAAATGGAGAGGCTGTCTCAAAAACGACTCCCACCATCTTGCCGTCGGCATCAAAGGCAACGACGTTGTTCGATAACTTTTTGTACTCACCTCTATGGCGTTCATCTTTTTGGCTGTAACGCAAAAGGTCACGATGGAGCTGCTTGAGATGGTTTTCGGTGAGGTGGATATCTTCAAAGGCATGGAAAATCATTTCCATCGTCTCGGCGTAACCAGCAACCTCCTGCTCATCGCGACTGTCGAATTTCTTGATTTCCAGCTTGGAGAGTAATTTTTCGACCTCCCGATCAGTCAGCTTGCTACCTTCAATTCGGGTCGAGGAACCAATGCTTTCAATGGTTGCCACATGTCGCAACGCATTGAGCCGCTCTGGCGCAAGTGTTCCCAGCGCGCGCCAGGCCCCTTTGAATTCGTCAACCTCACTCAATAAATTGAGTAATTCGAGCGTGATTTGGATGGTGTCGGTCTTCATTGCACCGACTGTAAGCCTGCCTAGACCCGAATGTCAACCGGATTAGACTTGAATAGGCTAGTTTACATTTTTACGGCAGACCCAGTTATTGACCTGATTAAACCGGAATGACGCGTTTAATGGCCTCCCATTTGCATTTCATTCGAACCAGTCAACGTGTTTTGGATTGGCCAGCCTAGTGGCTACAGACGATAATTCAATTGTGTTTTACGGATTTGAACCGCCGTCCGCAAATCGATAGAATTGGGTGTTTTGGAATGGCTGTTCCAAGTGTGAATTGGCGTAAGAATTGGGGATAGATAGCGGTGGCTAGTCAGGACAGGGGATCGCTATTCCCAGTTCGTTTGTCCTCTGGTGGCGCACCACCACCACATACGGGGGACAGATTTTCTCTGTCCCCCTTTTTATGGGCTGGACGCCTCTGTTTCTGCGGGCTCCAGCCGTTTTACCTTGTGGACACGGCAAGGCGAATTTCCCTGATTTTTGACCTGAGAGGGCCCGTTTCTCTCTTTTTTCTCTGTTGACTTGTGGACGTGTCTGTGAGCACAGCCCAGTATTCATGCGGGTTCTGGCTAATTGGTTGTACCTTGCCGACGCCTGTGCATGGGGGATCAGAACCCTGGGTATGGCTGCCTTGTGCCAACATCCGCCTCGCAGGCGCAATGCTTTCTCCGCTGTTTATGCGGCAATAAGACGTCCAATTCACTGCAAGCCAAACCCCCAGCTGACCGGCAGCATGGCGCGGTCATCAGGTAAAACATGTTTTTTGACAAGATGCCTAATTTATGTGTGAAATTGTGTGGCGTGGTGCGTTTTTACGCATAATGAGCCCATGAATTCCTCCTCACTTGTCGGCGGTGCTTGGTTGATGGCCCACCATGGCCTTGAATTGGTCATGCCTTTGCCGGTGCTTAGCCGCATCGGCGGACGGCGTTCAACGCAGGTGGTGGACGGCATCACCACCGAAACCTTTGTCGAGACCATGCGCCCCAGCGCAAGCCTGCGCGGGCATTTGACCTTCCACCTCAAGCACGAGGTGCCGCATCTGGAATTACTCACCCGCCTGTTTACCGTGGTGGACCCGCAGGAGTTGTCCGACTGGGTCCAGGACGAGCCCAGTGGCCAGTATGCCAAGCGGGCAGGGTTCTTGTTTGAATGGCTCACAGGGCGCGAGCTTGCCCTGCGGGTAGAGCCTGCCGGGGGCTACGTCGATGTGATCGATGTCCAGAAACTGGTGGCTGCCTCGCCCGACCGTGCTGTGCCCAACCGGCGCTGGCGTGTGCGTGACAACCTGCCAGGCACGCCTGCGTTTTGCCCCATGGTTCGCCAAAGCCCAGAGGCACAACAAGCCATGGCGCTGAATGTGCCGGGTCTTCTGCAGCAGTTGGCCTCGGAATTTGGCGAAGACGTCCTGATGCGCTCGGCCGTCTGGATGACCCTGCGTGAGAGCAAGTCCAGCTTTGCCATCGAAGGCGAGGCCGATCAGTCTGACCGCATTGCGCGTTTTGCCGATGTGCTGGCACGCCGCACAGGCCAGGGTGATGGGCCTCTGGACCAAGCCACGCTGGCGCAACTGCAGTCTGAAATCCTGGGCAAGCGCACCACCTTGCAGCAGTTTGGCGTTCGCCAGTCGCCCGTGTTTGTGGGCGAAGTCGTTCGCTTTCAGGAAGTCGTCCACTACGTGGCACCGCCCGCCCAGGACATGCACGCTATGCTGCAAGGCCTGGCCACGTTCCTGGAACGCACGCAAGGGCAGTCTGCGGTCATGCGCAGTGCCGTGGCTGCATTCGGTTTTGTCTACATTCACCCGCTGGCCGACGGCAACGGGCGCGTGCACCGTTTTTTGATCAACGACATCTTGCGTCGCGATGGGGTGGTGCCAGACCCGATGATCCTGCCGATTTCATCGTTGATCACCAGTGACCAGGCTGAGCGCCGCGCGTATGACCGGATTTTGGATGTGATTTCGCGGCCCTTGATGAGCGCGCTGGCTGGGCAATATGAGTTCGCGCCTATCCATCAATCCTGGCCCGATGGCATCCGCTCGAATTTTGTGTGCCATGGTGATGATGTGGCGAGACCGACTTGGCGCTACCTGGATCTGACCCGCCACGTCATCTACCTGTCTGATGTTCTGGAACGCACCATCCGGGATGACATGCGCGAGGAGTCAAGCTATATGCGCAGTCATGCGCAGGCAAGGGCTGCCATCAAGGACGTGGTCGAAATGCCGGATGCCCAGATCGACCGCGTCATCCGTTCGGCACAGGCCAACCGGGGCCAGTTGAGCCATGTGCTGAGCAAAGAGATTCCTCTGCTGAGCGAGCAAGGCGTTTGGGACGCCATCGTGCAAGCTATTGAGGCGGCTTTCATGTCTGGCGTCGAAAACCAGAATGGCGCTTCGTGATTCACTGATTGACATCCTCCCCCGCCTAAAGGCAGGGGATTCCTACGGTGCTACACATGAGTTGCCTCATGCATAGTCGCTTCGGTGGGTTCCTGCTTCACAGAGGCTGGTTTCGTCTTACGCTTACGCGCAAGGCCAGAGCC
>CAITHK010000178.1 GCA_903892175.1 uncultured Burkholderiales bacterium
CACAAAGGTGTTCGGTTTTTCAAACCTGAACTTGGCGTTCAGCCCCATCACCTTCGCGTGCTTAGGGATGCCCTGCACCTGCATGTTGAAGGGCTTGCCCTCAAAGCTCACGTAAACACAAGCAACTCGCTCGGTCTTGTCAAACCAAAGCAAAAACTCTTTGGCGTCGCCCTTGAACGCCATCACCGCCGGCGCGGGCGTCTCCTCGCCGTTGAACACTGAGGCTGTCTGGCCCACGCATTGCACCTGCTGGTGTTTGAACAGCGCCAACTTCACAATGTCGTGGTCAATGGCGGGCACATCCACCACCGTGTGGCGTTCGGTGTTGTGGCTCAGCACGGCCTGGGTGGCATAGGTGCTGTTGGATGAGGCTTGCACCAAACGCTCGTAGTCGCCCAGCATCTCTCCGTAGCAGGTTTTATTGATGACGCGCCTGAACACCTCTTGCCCAGCAGCTTGCATGGCATCCAACTGAGCGGGCGTGATGTTTTGCAGCCGCTCGGGCAGGCTCCTCAAGTCTGCCTCGGGGTGAATCACCATCACATCTTCCCAGCGGTAGGCCTTGTCTGCAAACAAGCCGTCTAAGCTCGGCAACTCTTGCCGGTCGCTCAGCAGCACTGGAATGCTGCCATTGGCCAAGCACTCCCAAAGCCGCAAAGAGTTAGGGCCGGCGCCTGAGGGGCAAATGCTAAAGACCGTGTTGCTCATCAGCCGGTTGTACTTGAGCACCTCGTCTTCCACTTTTTCTTCTAGTACCTTTTCGTCAGACTTGACCTGCAGGTTGTAAACAATTTTGTTGAAGTGCCACATGTCCTTCACAACAATGTGAAAGCCCTCGCTCCCCTGAAACTGCTGCAGGTCTTTGCGCACCTCTGAGATGTAGTGCTTCATGAACGCGCCCTCAAACGAGGCGCGTATTTTTCTGTCACCAATTTTTTTCTGCTGGAAGCCTTGACGCCTGTTGGCGTCAAAGTAGTTGACCGCATACAACTGCCAAGGGTGCAGGGCGATACCGTCAAACACGTCTTCGCCCTTCTCTTTGTGCGAGATAGACAAATCGGTGATTTCGCACAGCTTGAACAGCGGGAAGATCTTTTTCCAAAAGATGTGTTGGCAGACGGTGTGGGTCTTCAACTCTAAGTTGAAGGTTTTCAACACCTCGCGGGCCGACTTGATGCGCGAGCCAATCACGCCCATCATCGACTTGGCGTTGGCCTCACGGTCCACGATGGTGGCCCAAGGCAGCCCCAAGTAGCTGTGCACACACTGGCCGCTCACATGCACCGCACCCATTCGGCGGTGTACCTCGTAGGCGTCTTTCTCGGTGATGCACGGGTACTGCCAAAACATGTAGTCCGAGTCGTGCCTGAAGTTGTCTGCCACGGCAAACGCGCCTTCAAGCAGGTTAGACGGCATAAAGCCTCGGCAAAACAGGTGGGCCTTGTCGGCCCGCATCTCTGGCGCCACGGCGGCAATCGCCTCTACTTTCACCACGGGCCAAAACCGGTCAAGGTAATAAAAGTGGTCGTTGGACTGCAATATTTTGTAGCGGCCTGAGTACTGAAAAAACACCGAAAGGTCTTTCTCAGAGAACTTAGACACGGGCTCAAACGTGGGTGGGATGTCTGCCTGCGGCACCACGGCTTTGGGTTGAGCCACCGCTGCTATAGCCTGTGGCGCAGCAGCTGGTGCGGCTGCTGACTGCGCACCCTGCGGCCGGAGTTGAAACGATTTACGGCCGTTGATCCAGTTGTTGAAATGGATCTCTGTCAGGTCGTGCTTGCTGCGGGTGAGCAAGTCAAACTCTAGCTTGGCCGCCTCGGCCACCGACTGCGTGGGGTGCACAAAGGCATGCAGACCGATGAGCTTGCTCGACTTGGCGTCGTACTCGCGGGCCGTGTCGGCCTGCAGGTGGATGGACTTGAGCTGGTAACACGGGTTGGTCACGGTGTAGCCGTAGCTGTGCATGACGTAGGCAATTTTGTTGTCACACCCGGGCTGGCCCAGCTCAAATGCAGCCTCTTGAAACAAGGCCTTGTGAAATGGCTCAACGCCTTTGGCAACGCCCCACACGTCTTGGGTCCAATGCGGGTCTTTGTTGAGCTTGAAGCCATTGCCATCTGGGTTGTAGCGGGTCAGGGCAATGAACATTTGACCCTGTAATATGCTTTGCGCTTCTTTTGCCAAGTAATCCAAGCTGTCGTCTAAGTAGATGTCCGAGTTCAGCAACAAAGACACGGCACCCACGGGCAGCTTGTCGGTTTCTTTGAGCCAAAACGCGTAGTTCATGCGCTCGGGCAAGAACGTCTTGACCATGTTGGGCATGTCTGCAACCTCAGACATGTGCGACTCGTCTTCAAAGAACAGCATCAGCCGATCAATTTTTGGGTTAGCGATGTTCTTACGCAAGCACTCGTCAATCTCAGCCCTGCGCGCTGCAGTTTTTGGCTTGTAGTACTGGTAAAAAACGACAATCATGTGAACCTATTTTTTTCTTTGATGTTTCAAACTTGGGCCAAGTTGCCCGCTGGGATGAATGCTTTTTTCATGGTGCCGCCTAAACGTGCCGGGTTGAAGAACCCATCAGCCAGTGCAACCATTTTTTTCTTGGTCGGTTTTTGAGCCTGCGCCAAATTAACGGCTTGCAACTTAAGGGCTTGCATCTTTGCCGCTGCCTGGCGGATGTCTGGCTCGGCCCACACCGCTTGGTCTTCAGGGGTGAGCCACTGGTAGTCGCCATCGCCCAAGGGCTTGAGCTGGAAGGGCACGCTCTCGGTGCAGTCTGGGTGCATGAAGTCCACATTGCCCGAATAGCCAGTGGCCACCACCGGCTTGCCCATCAACATGGCCTCGGCCAGCGTGCGACCAAAGCCCTCGGCGCGGTGCAACGACACATAGGCGTCGCACGCGTTGATGAGCCCCAGCACCGCGGGGCGATCTAGGGTGTCGGTGATGAGGTGTATGCGGGGGTCAGCCTGGCATTCATCTAAAAAGCCCAGCCACTCTGGGTTGTTGGGCTTGGTGTTCATGGTTTTGAGCACCAGGCCCACGGTGTTGTCAGTGGGCTTAAAGGCCTGTTTAAACGCCTGCACAGCAGCCATGGGGTTTTTGCGGGCCACGGAGGAGTTGAAGTCGAAGATGTACAAAAACAAAAACATTTTCTCGGGCAGGCCATAGTGCTTGCGTGGGTGGGGCTTCATGCGTTCCACGCTCACGGCCAAAGGCACGAGCTTCACAGGCTTGTCGGTGGCGGCGCTGTACATGTCAAACAAGAACTGGCTGCTGGCCCACACCTCGTCCACCAGCTCAAACGCATAGGGCTGCCAAGCTTTGGGGAACACAGCCAGCTCCCACGGCCACCAGCCAATGTTGCGGTAGCCCGCAAACACGCTGGCACCCTTTTGCATGAAGATGCGGTTGACCGTGTCAAACGCGGGCAGGCAAAACAGGTTGGTGCTGTAGGGAGGCAGCTCGCCGTCGGCCAGCTCTTGTACCTGGCCCTTCAGGTGCATGTCGGCCTGGCCGGTGTCGCCTGCGTCCACGTTGACCACGTGGTAGGCAATGCCAGCGGCTTTGCAACATTCAACGGCCATGCGCAGGTCTTCGCCAATGCCCAGCTCGCCATAGGCAAAGCCGTAGATGTTGAGGCCCAAGGGCCTTGGCTTAGCGGGTGCGGCAAAACTTGAAGGTGCTTGGGCTGAGGCGTTGGCTGAAGCAGCAGGCGGGTTGACCCAAGGGTGCTGCGCGGCCTGAAAACCCGGCTGGGTTTTGAGCCACGACTTCCAGCGCCCTGCCACCAAAGGGCCCAGCCCAAGCGGCTGCACCACCCCAAAGAACCAGGGCAAGAAAACCTTGCGCCCTTCTGGCGTGAACAGGTTTTTGCTGTCTTGGGTAGCTTGGTCCATCATCAGCCACACCAAATACATCAGCAAGGTGGCGGCGGGTGGCGCGTCTGCGGTGCTGGCGTTGGGCAGCGTGGCAGGCAAGGGTTGGTCGAGTGCTGCCAGCAGGGCCTTGGGCACGTGCGCCATCAGCCGGTGCTCGGCTAAGCCACGCACCACCACCCAGGCAAAAAACAGCTCGCTGTGCACCTTGCCGTCGTGGG
>CAITHK010000179.1 GCA_903892175.1 uncultured Burkholderiales bacterium
CCGCAATGTTTTGTTTGACCGTGCCGCTGAGCAACCACACATCTTGCATCACCGTGCCCACATGTCGACGCAAGTCTGCCAAGTCCATCTGACGGATGTCCACGCCGTCAATCAGGATCGAGCCTTCGTCGGGTTGGTACAGGCCCAGCATCAATTTGGCCAAGGTGGACTTGCCAGAGCCCACCTTGCCCACCACGGCCACGCGTGCGCCGGGTTCGATCTTGAATGAAATGTTTTGCAAACCGTGCTCGGTTTGCTCTGGGTAGTTGAAGCTCACATTGCGAAACTCGATCGAGCCCTGCCACTGCTCTCGGCTCATGTAGGCCGCGTTGGGCTTGTGGTCGCGCGGCTGCTGCATCAAAGCCGACAGGGCCTTGTAACTGGCGATCGATTGGTTGATGCGGGTCAGCAAATGGGAGAGTTGCGCCAAGGGCGCAATGGCACGGCCCGACAACATCGAACACGCCACGATGGCACCCGACCCGATCGAGCCACTTTGCGCCATGTACACGCCCACCGTCACCGTGCCCACCCACACCAGCTGGTTGGAGAAGTTGGACATATTGCCTGCGAACTGCGCCAACATGCGCGTCTTCAAACCGATGGCCGACTGGTGCGCCACCACGTCTTGCCAACGGCGACGCATGATCGAACCCGCGCCGATGGCCTTGATGGTCTCGATGCCTTGCAAGGTCTCAATGGCCACCGAGTGCTTGGTCTGTCCGTCTTCAAAGCTGGTCTGCGCGAGCTGCTTCATGCGCGGCTGAATCAGCAAGCTGGTGCCCACCACCAGCGGGATCGCCAACAAGGGCACGATCACCAAGGGCCCACCGATGCTCCAAATCACAAACAAGAACAAGACCGCAAACGGAATGTCGATCAAGGTGGTCAGCGTGGCCGAGGTCATGAACTCGCGCAAGGTTTCGAACTCGCGCAGCGAATTGGCAACCGAGCCAATCGGGCCTTTGCGGGAACGCAGCTCCATGTCGATCACTTGCTCAAACAAGGTGTCGGCAATCATCATGTCGGCCTGCGCACCCGCCACGTCCAAGAAGTAAGCCCGCAGGCTGCGGATCACAAAGTCGCTGATGAAGATGATGAACACCCCAATCAAGAGCGCCACCAGGGTTTCCATCGCGCCATTGGGCATGACCCGGTCGTACACGATCATCGAAAAGCCAGAACTCGCCAAGGCAAAGAGGTTGGTGAGCAGCGCCGCAACAGCGACCTGCAAGTAAATGTGCTTGGCCGCAAACAGGGGCCCAAAAAACCAATGCCCGTAACGGCCGGGGTGGGTGGGTGAGTCTGCGTCGTTGAGCCGCATCGGTGCGTCCAACACCACCGCGCTGCCCGCATACAGCGAGGCCAGCTTGGCAGGCGTCAACGCCATCGCCCTGACTTGGAGTTCAGGGGCGAACATGCGCATCGCATGCTCTTGGTTTGCGGGCAGGATGGCTGCAGCAAAGCCTCGCTCGGTCTGAAAAATGAGGGGCTTGTCGAGGCTCAACACGGCCTCGATCGAGAGCTTCTTGTCTTGACACCGAAGGCCCAAACTCTCGAGCGCTTCTTGCGCCTCGTCAAACGTCCAGGGCCCCGGCATGCGCGCCACACGTGCGCGAAGCGAGGCCGCGGACATGGGCTTGTCAAAGTTCTCCAATACCCAAAGAATGCACTGCTCTATGGGGTCTTGGGGGGCCTGCTTGGGTCTCTCTCCAGCAGGCGTGGTGTCAATGGTCATTGTGTGTTCAATCGCGTGTATTCAGAGAAACCAGTGTGTTGAGCTCAAACATCTTATCAAGCTCTGCGGTGAGATGAAGCAGGCGATAGCGCACCAAGGCCCTGTCGGCCGTGGCATCGATCAAGTCACGACCCGACATGTACAAGCTCTCTTGCACGGTGATCAAGTCCAGCAGTGAGCCCTTGTTGAAGGAGAACTGTTCACGCACTGCCCGCATCGAGTCAATGGCCGACACGGCAGAGACTTTGCGCGCAGCAATCAACTCGTCGTTGTTGCGAATCTCGGCCTGGCTTTGACGGAGTACTTTTTGGTACTGGCGCATGCCCGACTCAAACTCTTGGGCCGCTTGCTGGGTCTTGTACATCGCGTCGTTCTTGCGTGCGGTGTCGGCCCCCCCGGTGTAGAACTCGTACTTGAGTTGCACCACCAAGGAGTTGTTGCGGCTGGGCTCGATCGGAGAAGGCGCACTGAATCCATTCACCGTGTTGCCATAGACCAGCTGAAAACTCGGCAGCGTCTTGGCCACGGCGCTGTTGTAATCGGCTTGCGAGGCATCGCGCAATTTGGCCAGTTGCAACAAACCGGGGTAGGTGCCCGCCAACTCCTCGGCGGTCTTGTTCAAGCCCGAGATGGCAAACTCGTGCAAGGGCCCGTGCACCACGCCTTTGGGGCTGCTGCCAAACAACTCGCGGTAAGCCTCCTCGGCGTTGGCCAAGCGCGTCTCGGCCAAACTGATGGTCGACAGCGCCTCAGCGTACTTGGACTCCACCCGAATGATGTCGGCCTTGGTGCCGCCGCCAATCTCGCTGCGCTCTTTCACCAGCTTGACGATGGCCAGGCGCGACGAGGCATTTTGTTTGGCCAAGACCATCTGGGCCTTGGCGCGCTCGAGCTCGACAAATGCGCTGATCGACTTGAGCGCTTGCTCTGAGCGCTTGGAGTTCAACAACTCCTGAGCGGCCACCACCCGGGCCTCGCCTGCCCTGAAGCCAAACAGCGACGCGCCAAAGTCAAACAACAACTGGCTCACCGTGATGCCATAGTTCACGCCGTTTCGCGAGTAACTGGGGGTGTTGAGGTAAGGGTCGCGGCCTATGTTGCGCTTGCCACTGTCGGCCGTGCCGGTGACTTGGGGCAGCATGCTGGCATAAGCGATCGACTTGCCAGACTGCGACTGACCCAACTGGCTTGACACAATGCCCACGTCGGGGCTGGCCACCACCGCTTCTTTCACGCGCAGCTTGAACTCGTCAAATGGCATCGCATCGTTGACGCGCTTGTCGCCGGGTATCTCTTTTTGCACGACAGAAATCAAGTCTTCGCCCAAAGCCGCGATCTTGGGCGGTAAGTCGCCCGAGACCTGCATCGAGGTCCAGCTCGACGCGTTGTAGCGGTCTGGGTCAGTACCGATCGATGAGACCACCGTCGCCCGCAAAGGCGCTTCGTTCGTGAACTTGTCCATCGCCGATTGCGCAGACGCCAACGGTGAGCTCGCGGCCAGGTGCGGCATGGGCTTGTGCTGTTCGTTGGAAGGCACGTCCATCAGTGCCACGGTGAGGCGCTCGCTCTCACGGCTGAGCGTCTGTCCACGGGGTGCCAGAGCTAAGCCCCCGGCGGCTTGGCTTGGCAGGGCAAGGCTTGGCTTGTCCAAGGAGCGTGTGTTCTGTGCGGGCACTTCCTGTGCAAAGCTTTTGGGCGTGGCCGAATCGGGGGGCATCACCAGGCC
>CAITHK010000180.1 GCA_903892175.1 uncultured Burkholderiales bacterium
AGCCTCAGGGGCGCTTGAAATATCCACGGCCAGCACAAACTCAGCCCCCATCTGGCGGGCATATCGCACGGGCACGGGAGACACCAGGCCGCCATCTACGTATTCGCGGGTGCCGATACGAACCGGCTCAAACACCGATGGCACTGAACTAGAAGCACGCACCGCAGTCCCCACATCGCCGCGTTGGAACAACACCCCTTGGCCGGAATGCAAATCGGTGGCGACGATCCCCAATGGAATTCTGAGGTCTTCTATCCGCCGCCCCCCCGTCTGGGCGCTCACATAGCGCGCCAAGGCGTCGCCGCGCATCATGCCTCGCCCCAACAGCGGCACCGTCCAGTCAGTGATCGAAGCCTCCTCCATGGTTTCGGCGACCACTTGAAGCTGCGCACCGGTCTTGCCACTGGCATACAGCGCCGCCACCACGCTGCCCGCAGAGGTTCCCACCACCAAATCAGCCTTGATCCCCGCCTCTTCCAACACTTGCAAAACGCCAACATGTGCAAACCCGCGTGCAGCCCCTCCCCCCAACGCCAAGCCCAAACGCGGCGGGCGCTTGGGCATAGGCACGTCCGCGGCGGGGGCAACGGGCGGGGTCTTAGAGTCCGTCACGGGAGCCACAGACCCGGGGGTGGTGCAAGCGGTCAGCGCGACAACGCACACCGACAGCAACGCCAAGCGCAGCATGTGCTGTGCGTGGTCAAAGCGCTTAGAAAAAAAGGTCATCACATTCAGGTTGGTATGCATTCCACTGCCATTGTCCGGGAAGCTGCGCTTGGCAGATAATTGACGTTAACGTAAACGTCAATCAATCAACGCAAAAGGGTTTTTATGGACATCCATGGCAAGGTATTCATCGTGACAGGCGGCGCGTCAGGCTTGGGCGAGGGCACAGCCCGCGCCGTGGCTGCAAGGGGCGGCAAAGTGGTGATTGCCGACATGCAATCAGACAAAGGCCAAGCTGTGGCCAAAGACATCGGTGGGGTTTATGTCCAATGCGATGTCAGCAGTGAAGCCGATGGACAAGCCGCAGTTGACCAAGCGGTCTCCATGGGCAAATTGATGGGCTTGGTCAACTGCGCAGGCATTGCTCCGGCCGAAAAAACCGTGGGCAAAAACGGGGCACACAGCTTGAGCGTCTACACAAAAACCATCATGGTCAACTTGGTGGGCAGCTTCAACATGATCCGCTTGGCGGCTCAAGCCATGTGCAAGAACGAACCTGAAAACACCGGTGAACGGGGTGTGCTGATCTCCACCGCGTCGGTCGCCGCCTATGACGGGCAAATCGGCCAAGCCGCTTACAGCGCGTCCAAAGGCGGCATAGTCGGCATGACCCTGCCCATTGCGCGTGACCTGGCCCGCAATGGCATTCGCAACATGACCATCGCGCCCGGCATCTTTGGCACACCCATGTTGTTTGGCATGCCCCAAGAAGTGCAAGATGCGTTGGCGGCAGGCGTTCCTTTCCCTTCGCGCCTCGGAACCCCTCAGGACTACGCCAAACTGGCACTGCATATTTTTGAAAACGACATGCTCAACGGCGAAGTGATTCGTTTGGATGGCGCCATTCGCCTCGCCCCGAAATAAAACCCAGCGCTCTGAACAAAGGGTGAAGCCTAAAATCGGGCTTCACCCTTTTTTCACATGGCCATCCCCCAATCCTTCATCCAAGAACTTCTCGCCCGCGTTGACGTGGTCGAGGTGGTGGGCCGCTATGTCCAGCTCAAAAAAGGCGGCGCCAACTTCATGGGCTTGTGTCCTTTCCACGGCGAGAAATCCCCCTCTTTCTCGGTCAGTCCAGCCAAACAATTTTTCCACTGCTTTGGCTGCGGCAAGAACGGCAACGCCATTGGCTTCTTGATGGAGCACGCGGGCATGAACTTTGTCGAAGCCGTCAAAGACCTGGCCCAAGGCGTCGGTCTGCAAGTGCCCGAAGAAGACATCTCGCCCCAAGACCGAGAGCGCGCCGCCCAGCAACGTGAAAAGCAAGTCACCCTGACCGACGTGCTAGAAAAAGCGGGCGAGGCCTATCGCAAGCACCTCAAGTCATCCCCCAAAGCCGTGGACTACCTCAAAGGGCGCGGCTTGAGCGGTGAAATCGCCAAGCAATTTGGCTTGGGCTACGCGCCAGAAGGTTGGCGCAGTTTGGCCAGTGTTTTCCCTGACTACCAAGACCCTTTGCTGGCAGAAAGTGGCTTGGTCATCGTCAACCAAGAAGAAGGTCAAGACGAAAAACGCTACGACCGCTTCCGAGATCGCGTGATGTTCCCGATCCGCAACGTCAAAGGTGAATGCATTGGCTTTGGTGGCCGTGTGCTGGGTGAAGGCACCCCCAAGTACCTCAACTCCCCCGAAACTCCCGTGTTCAGCAAAGGCCGCGAGCTGTACGGCCTGTTTGAAGCCCGCAACGCCCTGCGCGACGCAGGCTATGTGCTGGTGACCGAGGGTTACATGGACGTGGTGGCCTTGGCCCAACTGGGCTTTCCCAATGCTGTGGCCACACTGGGCACCGCCTGCACCACCGACCACGTACAAAAACTCTTTCGCTTCACCGATGCCGTGGTGTTCAGCTTTGACGGGGACGGTGCTGGCCGCCGCGCCGCACGCAAAGCCCTGGATGGCGCCCTGCCCTACGCCAGTGACGTGCGCAGCGTGAAGTTTTTGTTTTTGCCGGCAGAGCATGACCCCGACAGTTACATCCGCGAATTTGGCAAAGAGGGCTTTGCGCACTGCGTGACCGAGGCCATGCCGCTGAGCCGTTTTTTGATTGAAGTGGCACGCGAAGGCTGCGACTTGCACACAGCCGAAGGCCGCGCGCACATGGCCAGCAACGCCAAGCCCCTGTGGATGGCCCTGCCAGAAGGCGCACTCAAACGCCAGCTGCTAGGAGAAATTGCGAGCTTGGCCGATTTGGGCACCCACGAACTGCAAGAACTTTGGCTCCCACCACAGGCAGCATCACCAGCAACCCGTTCAGGCAGTTTTCAAAAATCCAAAGATTACCGCCCGCGTGAACGCGCACCGCAAAACTGGAAGCGCAGCAACACGCGTCAAATACCCGCTGGGCGTGCCGACCATGCCGCTCGGGTGTTGTTGTCGGACATGGCCATCTGGGAAGACCTCTCCAGTGAAGACCACAACCTGCTGTGTGACTTGGCGCCACCCCACGGCCCCTTGTTTGCCTGGCTCGACCATCAACACCACGAATACGGGCCCCAGCCCTGGGGCGCGTTGCGGGAAGGATTGCGTGGCCACGAGAGTGAGGACTTGGCCGTTCGGGTCATGGCCACCGCATTCAGCCCCGTGCTCGACGAAAACGCCAACTTACCCAAAGATGCGCCTACGCCGCAGGCCTTGGCCCACGAAGCCGAATTAGAGCTGCGTGGCATGCTCAACCGCATGCTGATCGAAAGCCTCAAAGCGCAAGAGACAGAAGCCATTGAAGCCGCCAAGAGCGATCCCTCGGCCTTACAGCGCTACCGTAGCCTGCAAACGCGCCGTCGCCAGCTCGAATCGGCCCACCTTGCGGCACAAGAAACTTGAGTAGAAAGTGCCTGCTGGTGCGGGGCGGCCCTGATCGTTAGGTATAATCCATTTTTTCTCGGCAAGAGCGACAGCAACACCTCCGGACCGGCCAAACGTGACACACAGCGCACGACTCGCCAATTACCGCAAGGACTGCATTCCAAATGTTCGCCCATCCCCCTTGCCATTGAAGCCCACCGCCCCTATTTTTTACCTGCACCGGGTGATTTGGTGCTAAGTATTTGTTTCTTTGATGTCTAGGAGTTTTCATGCCCACTGACCACAAGTCCAAGAAGCCTGCCCCGAAAGCGGCCAAAACGGTAGCCAAACCAGCAGCCAAAACGACAGCCAAACCTGTCGTCAAAGCTGCGGCAAAGCCCGCCGTCAAAGCCACTGCCAAGGCAGTTACCCAGACTCCCAAAAAACCCGTTGCGACACCTGCTGCCAAAACAGCAAAACAGCCCGCCACGAAAGCCAAACCAGTGCCCGCATCCAAAGCCAAAGCTGACGCCAAACCTGTCGTCGTCAAGTCCATCCCCAAAGCAGCCAAGGCCAAAGTCGAAGAACCCAAAAAGAAAGCCGCAGCTGTTGAAGGCAAGGCCGCAAAAGCTCCTGCCAAGAAAGACGGCAAAGCCAAAGCCAGCAAAGTAGCGCTCGACGAAGACATGAGCGACATCGAGGCTGACCTCGAAGTCGAAGAAGTGGCCACGACTGAAAAAGTCAAACCTCTGCGCATGAAAATCAGCAAGGCCAAAGAACGCGCCTTGATGAAAGAATTCGGTCTTGACGAGACCGTGCTGTCTGAAGAAGACATGCAAAAGCGCCGTCAGCGCCTCAAAACCCTGATCAAACTGGGCAAAACCCGCGGCTACCTGACCCACGGCGAAATCTCCGACCACTTGCCCGACAAACTGGTCGATGCCGAGACCCTGGAAGTGGTGATCTCGATGTTGAACGACATGGGTGTGGCGGTCTACGAACACACACCTGACGCAGAAACCCTGCTGCTCAACAACAACACGCCCACAGCCGCCACCGAAGAAGAAGCTGAGGAAGAGGCTGAAGCCGCCCTGTCCACGGTGGACAGTGAGTTCGGCCGCACCACCGACCCGGTGCGGATGTACATGCGTGAAATGGGCACGGTGGAGTTGCTCACGCGTGAAGGCGAAATCGAAATCGCCAAGCGCATCGAAGGCGGTTTGATGGACATGATGCAAGCCATCAGCGGTTCACCAGCCACCATCTCCGCCATTTTGGAAATGGCCAACGACATCCGCGAAAACAAGGTGGTGATCTCCACCGTGGTGGACGGCTTCAACAACCTCAACGAAGCCGACGACTATGTGGCCGAGGAAGACTTTGACGAGTTCGACGAAGCCGACGACGACGACGGCAAAGGTGGCTCCAAGGCCTTGACCAAAAAACTCGAAGAACTCAAGAACCAAGCCTTGGAACACTTTGACCGCATGTCCTCGCTGTTCGAAAAACTGCGCAAGACCTACGACAAAGAAGGCTACGGAACACCCGCATATCAAAAGGCACAAACGGCATTGACTGAAGAGTTGATGACCATCCGCTTCACGGCCAAAACCATTGAGAAGTTGTGCGAAATGGTGCGCGGCCAAGTCGACGAAGTGCGCAAAAAAGAGCGTGAACTGCGCCGCATCATTGTGGACAAATGCGGCATGCCACAAGCGACCTTCGTGAAAGACTTTCCACCCAACTTGCTCAACTTGAAGTGGGTCGAAAAACAAACCGCTGCTGGCAAGCCCTGGTCAGCCACCATGGGCCGCAACATTCCACCGATTCAAGAACTGCAACAAAAACTGATGGACTTGCAGTCCCGCGTGGTCGTGCCCTTGGAGCGTCTGAAAGAGATCAACAAGCGCATGAACGAAGGCGAGCGCAACTCGCGCAATGCCAAGAAAGAAATGATCGAGGCCAACTTGCGCCTCGTGATCTCGATCGCCAAAAAATACACCAACCGTGGCTTGCAGTTCCTGGATCTGATCCAAGAAGGCAACATCGGTTTGATGAAAGCCGTCGACAAGTTCGAGTACCGCCGTGGCTACAAGTTCTCCACCTACGCCACCTGGTGGATCCGTCAGGCCATCACCCGATCCATCGCCGACCAGGCCCGCACCATCCGCATCCCGGTCCACATGATCGAGACCATCAACAAGATGAACCGCATCAGCCGCCAACACTTGCAAGAGTTTGGCTTTGAGCCCGATGCGAGCGTCTTGGCTGAAAAGATGGAAATTCCTGAAGACAAGATCCGCAAGATCATGAAGATCGCCAAAGAGCCGATCTCGATGGAAACCCCCATCGGCGACGACGACGACAGCCATCTTGGCGACTTCATCGAAGACAGCGTCAACACCGCCCCCATCGAAGCCGCCATGCAAGCGGGCTTGCGCGATGTGGTCAAAGACATCTTGGACGGCCTCACCCCACGCGAAGCCAAAGTGCTGCGCATGCGTTTTGGCATCGAGATGACCAGCGACCACACCCTGGAAGAAGTGGGCA
Organism: uncultured Burkholderiales bacterium; assembly: GCA_903892175.1. GTDB lineage: Bacteria > Pseudomonadota > Gammaproteobacteria > Burkholderiales > Burkholderiaceae_C > Limnohabitans. Next base: position 6,058 of record CAITHK010000180.1, read on the forward strand.
AGCAGTTTGACGTCACGCGCGAGCGCATCCGTCAAATCGAAGCCAAGGCCTTGCGCAAATTGAAGCACCCCAGCCGCAGCGACAAACTGCGCAGCTTCATCGACACCATCTAAGCAGGTCGACCCAAACCTGGCGTTGGGTCACAACACTCCCCCGCAAGCGGCAACGCTTGGCGGGGGTTTTTCATCGGCTCGGCCGGTCACACCGACTGCAACGCCAGCACACCCGTCGCCGTGTTGGAAATGGGTATGTGGTAGTTCTGATGCACCGTCGACACGGTTTGGCCCAAGGCACCGCGCATGGCCAACCAATTCAACAGCTCAATGCCTTGGGTGCCCGCCTTCTCCACCAACTCGTGGATGCTGAATTGCGTCGCCCACTCCGGCTTGTGCTTCAAACTCTCCAAGAACTCCAAATCAAACGCCTTGTTGATGTGCCCCGCACGCTCACCATCGAGCTGATGGCTCAATCCGCCGGTGCCCAGCACCACCACCTTCATGCCACTGTCCCAGCTGCGAATGGCCTCGCCCACGGCTTGTCCCAGGTTGTAGCACCGCTTGGCAGAGGGCAGAGGAAACTGCACGGTGTTGATGCAAATGGGCACCGTCAGCATTGGGCACACATCGTCAGGCCAAAACAATTTCAAAGGCAAAGTGAAAGCGTGGTCCACCAACATTTCTTGGCAGGTGACCACATCAAAGTCTTTCTCCACCAGATGGTTGATGATGTGCCACGACAAGTCAGGCGCACCTTTGAACGGCGGCAAGGTGGGAATGCCCCAGCCTTCGTCAGCGTTGTTGTATTGCGCCGCAGCACCCACCGCAAACGTGGGCATTTTGTCGAGAAAAAAGTTCAAACCGTGGTCGTTGTAGAACACCACCGCCACATCGGGCTTGGTTTGACCCAACCATTCACGGATGGGTGGAAAGCCATCGAAAAACGGCTTCCAGTAGGGGTCTTGCTGCAAGCCCTTGGCAATCGCGCCGCCAATGGAGGGAATGTGTGAGGTGGCGAGGCCGCCAACGATGTGTGCCATGTTTGAGTTCCTGCGTGTTTTTATGCGTGTGCGGCGGCGCACAGCTTGGCTTTGAAGGCTTCTTTGGTCATGCCGGTTTGTGCCGCGCCCAAGTCTTGGACATCGAGCCCCAAGATGCCTGCGAACTTGGCCAGGTAATACACATTGCCTCCCGCAGCAATCAAGCCCAGCACATCGCGCGTGCGAATGGCATGCGCCTGCTGCGCATTCAAACCGAAGCTGCGCATGTAGGCCTCTTCGTCGGCTTTGAAGGCTTGGCGTTGATCGGCACTGTTGAAAGAAAAGCACATCTTGTTGAGTGCATAGCCCTTTTGGGCTTGCTCACCGTCAAACAAGGTGGTGCCTGGAATAGGGGCAGGTGCGGTGGCCATGGCGTCTCCTGAAACACAAAATCTGTGAAGTGGCCGAAGTATGGAGCGCCCTACCCATAAAATAAACAGCGCAAAGCTCATCTATCCCATGAAAAAATTTGATCATTTAGATTTGGACGGTCATTTGCTCAAGCTCTTGAGCACGGTCATCGAACAAGGCTCGGTCACCCGAGCCGCCCTTTCCTTGGGGGTCACACAGTCGGCGGTCAGCCATCAACTCGATCGTTTGCGCGCCATCGTGGGCGACAGCTTGTTTGTCAAATCTGGCCGGGGCATCGTGCCGACCGCGCGCGCCGAGGCATTGGCCCTGCAAGCCCACACACTGCTGACCCAGATGCAAGGGTTTGTGCATGTCGGGGCGTTTGAACCCGCGCGTTTGAGCCAGTGCTTCACCATTGCAGCCAATGACATGCAGCGAGACTTGCTGCTGCCTGGTTTATTGAACCGTCTGCGCACCCAAGCACCAGGGGTCACGTTGCGGGTGCTGGCCTCGGACATTCCCAGCGCGGACATGCTGCGTGACCAAGAATGTCAATTGGTCATCAGCCCACGGCCCCCCGATGCCACCGACATCAAACACAAGCGAATGTTCAGCGACAGCTACCGGGTGTTTTACGACCCCCAAGTTCGCAAAGCGCCGCGCTCCCTCAAAGCCTATGTGGCCGCAGAACACGTGAGCGTGGTCTACCAACCCAAACGGGCACTGGACATTGACGACGTGCTGCGCCAACGCGGCATACAGCGGAACTTTGCAGTCACGCTCAGCAGCTTCGCAGGCATTGCGGCCTTTGTGCGGGGCACGCCCCGTTTGACCACCCTGCCCGGCTTGTTGCGTGAAGGTTTACTGCATGGCTTAGCCGATGCGGCATTGCCGTTTGAGACCCCACAGATGCCGATGTATGCCATCTGGCACATGCGGCATCAAGACGATCCGGTGCATGCTTGGCTGCGCGCACAACTGTTTGCCTCGGCCTGAAGCCACAAAGCTCAACGCCCCGATATCACGCGGTCAAGCAGGCAGTGCCCAATTGGCCAGCATCGCAGGGCGTTGGCTGTAGCTGGCGTACCAAGCGGCCACGTGTGGGTAGCGATCGCGCCAGTTCAATTCTGGAAACCGCAAGTCCAGATACCACAGTGCGCAACCGATGGTGAGGCTGCCAATGTCGACCCGATTCGCCAAGCTCTGGGGTGCAGCTTCTAGCGCTTGCAGCGATGTGTCGATCTTGTCGAGTTGACCTGCACGCCAGTCAGCCCACTTCAACGCCTCAGGACGTGCCACATCTTCGTAGCGGGCCAGCAATGCCGCATCCAACATGCCATCGCCCAAGGACTGCAAGGTCAGAGACGTCCAGCGCTCAGGTCCTGCCACAGGGAAAAAACGGCCTTGCCCCAAGTCATTGAGGTATTCACAAATTACCCGGCTGTCGTACAACACGTGTCCGTCGTCGGTGAAGAGCGTGGGGACTTTGCCCAAAGGATTGGCCGCAATGATGTTGCGATCGCGGTTGACCGGATGTGCATTGGATGGCAGCAAGACCATGTTCGCATCCAATCCCAACTCCATGGCCATGACCATGCATTTGCGCACATAGGGTGAGGTGGGGGAAAACAAAATTTTCATAACCAGCGGACTTTCTTCAACAAAGTAAAAAAAAGCCACCGCAAACCAAGTCAGCGGTGGCTAGGTACGACCACAGTCGCGTTCAGGGTCAGAAGGCGCTCAAGGCGGCGTTCAAGGTGGCACTGGGTCGCATGATCTCAGAGACCTTCTTGGCGTCCAAGATGTAATACCCGCCGATGTCCACAGGTTTGCCTTGCACGGCTTGCAACTCGGCCAAAACTTTGGCCTCGTTCTCGCTGAGTGTCTTGGCAAGAGGTGCGAACTTGGCTTGCAAGTCCTTGTCCTCGCTCTGTGCCGCCAACTCTTGGGCCCAGTACATGGCCAAGTAGAACTGGCTGCCACGGTTGTCCAACTGACCCGTTTTGGGGGATGGGTTCTTGCTGTTGTCCAACAGCTTGCCCGTGGCGGCATCCAAAGCTTTGGCCAAAATTTTGGCTTTGTCGTTGTGGGTTTTGATGCCCAACTCTTCCAAGCTGGCAGCCAAAGCCAAGAACTCGCCCAGCGAGTCCCAACGCAGGTGGTTTTCTTCCACCAACTGCTTGACGTGCTTGGGCGCAGAGCCGCCGGCACCTGTTTCGTACATGCCGCCACCGGCCATCAAAGGCACGATCGACAACATCTTGGCGCTGGTACCCAGCTCCATGATGGGGAACAAGTCGGTCAGGTAATCACGCAAGATGTTGCCGGTCACCGAAATGGTGTCCATGCCACGCACCACGCGCTCCAAGGTGTAGCGCATGGCGCGCACTTGCGACATGTGCTGAATGTCCAAGCCGGTGGTGTCGTGGTCTTTCAGGTACAGCTCCACTTTTTTGATCAACTCGGCTTCGTGGGGGCGGTAGGGGTCGAGCCAGAACACCGCAGGCGTAGCGGAGTTGCGCGCACGCGTGACAGCCAGTTTGACCCAATCACGGATCGGTGCGTCCTTGACCTGGCACATGCGCCAGATGTCACCCTCTTGGACGTTTTGCGTCAACAGCACTTCGCCAGTGGCAATGTCCACAATGCGGGCTTCACCGGCCTCTGGCACTTCGAAGGTTTTGTCGTGTGAGCCATATTCTTCCGCTTGCTGCGCCATCAGACCCACGTTGGGGACGGTACCCATCGTGCGCGGGTCAAAAGCGCCGTGCCACTTGCAAAAGTTGATCATCTCCTGGTAGATG
>CAITHK010000181.1 GCA_903892175.1 uncultured Burkholderiales bacterium
ACCCTCTTGTTCAGGTATGGCCGCATTTGCCCGTACAGCACATCGCCCTGTTCAAAACAAACAGCGCTGCTAGACATACTCGAAGCTGGCACCGTCCCAATGATTTCATTTGTGTGCACGGCCACATGGTGTTCTAACCCAATGCAAGCAGCATCAGGCCGCGCTGGCGGAGAAATAGGTTCTGACCTTTGCTGAGCAATTTGACCCACATTGACCCGCATCCAACCCTTTGGCAATTCACTCACGCCACCAACTCCAATTTCATTGCATTCATTCCTCAATTCAGTCCAATTGCGTTTCAGCAGGCGGCCAGGTACCTGCGGCTGCGCGTTGTGTGTACCAGCGGTGCATGTTGGCATCGTCAATGACATATTCACCCCGAGCTGATTTCCACACCAAGCTGGGCTGTTGGTTGCGCAGGGTTTCAAGGGCTTTTTGTACCTGCGCGGGTGTGGCTGAATGGCCTGCTGTGTTTTTGTAAAAGCGCAAAGCCTCTGCATCGTAGGGGCGAAAGCGTGGGCCACGCTCCAGCATTCGCCACAGCACGGCTTGCTCCAGCGGTTTAAGGGCTAAATAGTCACTTTGCATTTGCACTTCATCAGTTTTTTGACTATCCAAAGCCTGTGTGTGCATGGCCTTTTCAAAGCGTCCATCTTGTGCCGCGAGCGGATGAAGCACTTTGCCCAGAGCATCTATAAAAAACTGAGGCCTCGACCCAAACAATTCAAACGCCTGCAGTAAAGCAGCCTGGTCAATTGGACCAAGTTCAGGGCGCTGCTGAACAATGCGTTCGGCGATATGGGCAATGAAATCTGCCCCCAGCTCGGGCATACGTTCTATTTTTGAGCCATAGAACGGCGATGCATTCGTGTTGACCAAGCGCAGAAGTTTGTCACGATCGGAGCCCGACATCACGAGCAACAATTTCGGATCGCCAGGGCGATTGAGTTGATCGCGGGCGGACTTCAAGGCAATCATGGTGTTCTCCCCTGCTTCGCTCGTAAGCGAATGCTGCGCCTCGTCAATGATGAGGGCCACAGGTGCCTTGGCTGTTTCGTGCAGGGCACGAAGCGCATCTGTCAACGTGATGCCATCATGTCGACCGATCTTAGAGAGATCAATTTTTAAGCCACAGATCTGCACACTATCAAGCCCAGCAGCCTTGGCGGTCTTGGCAACCACACCCAAGCGTTTGCGTAGCGCCTGCGCTATCGCATCTGCAATCAAATCACCGGGGTCATTTTTCTGATTCGCCCAGAGGTCGACATAAACAACAACCACGCCTCTGCTGGTCAGCTCAGGAAGTAAGTCGGCTTGTAGAAATGTAGACTTACCCGTACGTCGGGGCGCGGCAAGAAACAAGCCGTTGCTGGCATCGCTAAAGAGAACTTTTCCCATCAGCGCATCTGCCAATCCTTGGGCAAATTCAAGTCGAGCGTAATGTTTCATGAGCAATTACCCAGAATTATCTTTGATTGGATAAATTATCTTAATTCAGATAATACATGATAATTGGCTAAACTGCTCAGCCAACACTTACGCCACCAGCACCTCATTCATCTCGCCCATCAGCGCGTCCAGGTCGCTGCCAAAAATGCCGCACGCTTTTTGCAGGCCGCCCATGTCGGCCAGTTGGGCGTCGTCAGAGTCGTCGCGGCTGATTTGGCAGCTGTTGGCGGTGTGGTCTTTCATCAGACGCAGCCACTCGGTTTGCTCAGGGCTAAAGGCGGTGCCGTGCTGGGCGTTATGCCGCCATATCCACGCCTGAAAGCGTTTGTCCACTTCATCAGCAAAGGGTTTTAGCTCGGTGTCTAGCCCCAAGGCAAAGCGCACCAAGCTGACCAGGTCGCTCAACTGGCGTTGTAGTGAGCGCCCTTGACTGGGTTGGCCTGTACACGGGCATAGGCGCTCCACAGGCGCTGGGTGGTGAGCATCAGGGGGGGGTGCTTGAGCGTTCACTCAGATCTTTCAGCATCTCAAAGGTCAGCGCACGGCGCTGGTAGGGCTGCTGGTAGAAAAAATCTAGACTGTAATTTCGTCTTTGTGCTGTGCGATGTAGCTGACAAAGCTGTCGATGGTGGCTTGGACTTGCGCTTGGACCTGCTCGCGAAAGCCAGCAAAGTTGACGTTATCGAGGTTGATGTGGTCAATGATTTGCTCGCGGTCGCGGCGCAGGGTCGGCGTAGTAGGTGAAACGAATGGCATTTCGCCCGACAGCAGTTACTTCTTTTTCTCTGGCCGCTTGTAATTGGCAATGCTCACTTGCTTGCCCCGAGCCACGCTCAAAGCACCGGGCTCGGTGCTTTTGGTGATGGTGGAGCCGCCACCCACCGTGCCGCCCGCGCCCAAGGTGACAGGCGCCACCAACACGCAGTTGCTGCCCACATGCACATCGGCCTCGATGACGGTGCGGTGTTTGTTGGCGCCGTCGTAGTTGGCAGTGATGCTGCCCGCGCCAAAGTTGACGCGCTCGCCCACCGTGGCGTCGCCCAAGTAGGCCAAGTGGTTGGCTTTGGCGCCACGGGCCAAGGTGGAATTTTTGACTTCCACAAAGTTGCCAATGTGCACCTCGGCAGCCAGTTGTGCGCCAGGGCGCAAACGGGCAAACGGACCGATCAAGGAGCCCTCGCCCACGGTCACGCCAAGTCGTTCGCCGTCGATGTGGGTGAAGGGGTGAATCACCGCGCCTGCCTCGATGACGCAGTTGGCGATCACACAGTTGGCGCCGATCTTCACGCCCTGGCCCAAGGACACCTGGCCTTGAAAGATGCAGTTCACATCGATCTCCACGTCTTGCGCGCACACCAAGCTGCCGCGCACATCCAAGCGTGCGGGGTCGATGATGCGCACACCCTCGGCCATCAAGGCCTGCGCTTGGCGCAGTTGAAACGCGCGCTCCAACTCGGCCAGTTGCGCGGGGCTGTTGACGCCTGCCACTTGGGCGGGGTCGGCAATTTGGTGCCCCACCACCGACACCCCATCGGCCACCGCGAACTTGACCACGTCGGTCAGGTAGAACTCCTGCTGGGCGTTGTGGTTGTCTAGGCGCGCCAGCCAAGGTTTGAGCGACTTGGCGGGCACCGCCATGATGCCGCTGTAGACCTCGCGAATGGCGCGTTGTGCGTCGCTGGCGTCTTTGTGCTCCACGATGGCTTGCACTTGACCATCGGCATTGCGCACGATGCGCCCGTAGCCGGTGGGGTCGTCAAACGCGATGGTCAACAAGGCCAGGTGTTGGCCGGCGCACGCATTGACCAGTGCTTGCAAGGTGTCGGCTTGGGTCAATGGCACATCGCCCGAGAGCACCACCACCACCGCGTCGTCGGTCAACAACGGCACGGTTTGTTGCACCGCGTGCCCAGTGCCCAGCTGGGGCATTTGGCGGGCGAATTGCAAGCCCTCACCCGGGTTGGCTTGCTGCAACGCGGCTTCGACTTGTTCTGCACCATGCCCCGTGATGACGATGGTGTGGCGTGCCTGCAAACTGCGCGCGGTATCGATCACATGCTGCACCAAGGCCTTGCCGGCCAAGCGGTGCAAAACCTTAGGCATACTGCTCTTCATGCGTGTGCCTTTGCCGGCCGCCATGATCACCACATCCAACGCTGCCATGTCATTCATCCTTATCTTGCCAAGAATTATCCGCCAAGCCCTAGTGCCACTGAGCGTGTTGGCGTTGGCATGGTTGACCGGTTGCAGCACGATCAAGCTGGTCTACAACCAAAGCGATGACTTGTTGTATTGGTGGGTCGACGCTTATGTGGATTTGGACGCCGACCAAAAACCCGGGACGCGCGAAGCACTCAGCGCGCTACAACGCTGGCACCGCCAACAACAGTTGCCTGAGTACGTGGCTCTGCTGCAAAAAGCACGCAGCATGGCCACGCAAGACATCACCGCAGCCCAAGTGTGCGCAACGACCGAAGAGATGAAGACCAGCTTTTTGACGCTGCTGCGCCAGATCGAACCCGCCGCAGCGCGGCTGGGCACACAACTCAAGCCTGAGCAGCGCCAGCACATGCGCCAGCGCTACGACAAAACCAACAAAGAATGGCGCTCTGACTGGTTAGACGCCAGCGCAGACAAACGCCTGCGTTACCGCAACAAGCAGGCCTTGAACCGCTTGGAAGACTTCTATGGCCGCCTTGACGACCCACAACGCGAGGTGTTGAGCCAATGGCTGGCCAGTTCTGCCTTTGACGCAGCGCTCAACTATGCCGAACGTGAACGCCGCCAAGCCGACAGCTTGCAAACCCTGCAACGCATGGCTGAGAGTGGCTCGGTCAACACAGCACAGGGCCTGCTGCGTGCGTGGACAGACCGCACCTTCCACTCACCCAACGAGAGTTACCGCAGCTACAACCAAGCCTTGTGGCAAGAAAACTGCGCGGGCTTTGCCAAGTTGCACAACAGCACCACGCCCGCGCAGCGCCAACGCTTGGCAGAGACCTTGCGCGGCTATGAAACTGATTTAAAAACTTTGATCGCGCAGAAATAAATCAGGCTTGCAGCGCGGCCCACATGTCTTTGTCGCGCTCGGCCGTCCAGATGCGGGGGTTCTTGATGCCTTGGGCCTCGTCGTAGGCACGGCTCACATCAAACGGCAAGCAGTGTTCGTAGATGAAGACATGGCCAAAGATCGGGTCCATGCTCTGGCGTGTCAACGCCATCGAGGCTTTGAGGTCCAAGCCCTGCTTGGCAGCTTCTTTGCCGCAACCAAACAAGGTCTCCACCCAGCGCTTGGTGTAGTCCAAGGCCTTGTTGACGTTGGCGTGGCCCATCATGGCTTCGCCGCGTCCGGGCACGATGGCCTCGGCATTCAAGGCACGCAAGGCTTCGAGCGTGGCGGGCCATTCTTCGAGCTGGGCGTCACCGGTGTACACACCGGCTTCGTACTCCACCAAGTCGCCGCTGAACAGCACCTTCTCAGCCTCGACCCAGGCGATCGTGTCGCCCCGTGTGTGGCCTGCACCGGGGTGCCAAATGTCCACTTTCACGCCGCCTAAGTCGATGCACAACGAGCCTTGGCGCCCGGCTTGTCCGTCGCCCACCACCAAAGTGGGCCAGGTCAAGCCCGGAATGCCTTCGACGCCACGGAACAAGCGTGGGAAGCGCTCGATCTCGCTTTGCATGTCTTGTGCGCCACGCTCCACGATCAGCTCATACGTGCCACGGCTGGCAATGATCTCTGTGGCCCCCTCGGCGGCATAGGCGCTGGCCCCCAACACACGCACCGCGTGGTAGTGGGTCAACAACACGTACTTGATGGGCTTGTCGCTGATGGTGCGGATTTTGGCAATCAAGTCGCGCGCCATGGCGGGCGTGGCGGTGGCGTCGCTGACCAAGATGAACTTGTCACCGATGATCACGCCCGAGTTGGGGTCACCCTCTGCGGTGTAGGCCCAGCAATGCGCGCTGAGTTGCTGGAAAGTGATTTTTTTCTCATCCAAATCCGCTTGACTGGCGAAGGCTTTGGTCGGGGGTGTGGACATCGAGTCTGTCTCCTGGTTGTGTGGGCACTGATTTTAACTAATCGAAACGCGTTACGAATTGGTAAATCTCAAGGCACCGAAGAAAGACCGCGTTCCAGCATTGCAATCACTTCATCGGCAAACGCCGCATAACTGATGGGGCCGTCGGGGCGCAGCCACGTGAACGTCCAGTTGATCATGCCAAACAGCATCATGGTGATGGCGGTTTGATTGACCGAATTCAAACGCGCGGGGTAAGCCCGCTTCAAAAAACGGGTGAAGGCTGCCACCACGTCGCGCTGGCGGCCCACGATCAACGCACGTTGATCTTGGCCCAAGAACTTGGTATCTGCCAACAAGGCCACATGGCGGGTGGCCGAGTTTTCGTACTCTTGCAAGAAGCGTCGAACCAGTTCGTGCAACGCGGCCCGGTCGTCCAAGTCGCGCCGTTGCGCCACGGCTTGCGATTCACCGATCAGCGCCAACAAACGCTGGGTGTAACGGTCGAGCAAGTCAAACAAAATGGCCTCTTTGCTCTCGTAATAGTGGTACAGCCGTGCTTTAGAGGTGCCGCCCGCTGCGGCGATGGTGCTCATGCTGGTGGCAGGGTAACTGCCATCGGCAAAGCACTGCGCGGCAATGTCTAAGATTTCATCGCGCTTGAGGTCGTGGGAGGCTGATTTGGGGCGGGCCATGGTCAACCTTTATCTGCGCCAGTGGTGCGTGCACGCCATGGATATTCGTCGCCCCACCGTTTATCCCATCGGCCAAACCACGCCGTTGTCGTTCAACAAAGCATCCAGGGGCATGTCGTGGGCCTCGGGCATCAAATCAGGAATGAAGCCATGGGTGAAACCCAAGCCCGCAGTGAACGGCTTGGGTTGCAAGGTGGCCAAGGTGCGGTCGTAAAAACCACCGCCATACCCTAAGCGAAAGCCACCCGGGCCGTAACCCACGCAGGGCACGAACAGCAAGGTGGGCACGATCACCTCGGTGTCTTTGGGTTTGGGAATGCCATAGGCGTCTTCTTCCATCGGGCAACCCGGATACCAGACGTGAAAGGTGAGGGTTTTGTGGGCTTTGTCGACCACCGGCAAGCCAATGCGACGGCGTTGCGGTTGGTCAAGCAGCTCGCCGTCTTCTTTCCAGCGGTGCAAAGCCGGCAGCGGGTCAAACTCACCTTTGATGGGCCAATAAGCACCAATGACCGCGTCAGGACGGTCAAACAACCAGATGCGCAACACACGTTGCAACAGGTCGGCCCGCTCCAGCCTGTCGGGCAAGTTCAAACGCTCTTCAATGAGCTGCTGGCGCAAAGTTTTTTTGTCCACAGATAATCAGTGCATGAAGTTGTCTGTCATTGTGTCATTGTTTGCTGGGGCCGCCCTGTCCCTCCAATTGCTCAACCCCGCGGCCCAAGCAGCCCCCCTCTCCCCCGACCCCAAAGCGGACGCCGTCATCACCGACATGGCGCAAGCCTTCAAGCGCGGCGAGCGCAAGCGTTTGAGCACGCTGCTGCCCCAAGCCAAAGGCCACCCGCTTGAAGCCTGGGCCGCCTATTGGGAGCTCAAAGCCCGCTTGGACGAAGCCAGCACCTCTGAGGTGCGCAGCTACCTGAGCCGATTCGCAGGCACCTACCAAGAAGACCGCCTGCGCAACGACTGGCTGCTGCTGCTGGGCAGTCGCCGCGACTGGACCACCTTGGCCGAAGAACACCCGCACTACCGCATGCGCGATGACCGCGAACTGCGTTGCTACATCTTGACGGTGGAGTTGCTGGAAAAAGGCCCACGCGCCGCACCCGATTTGGCAGACGAGGTGCGACGCCACTGGATGGGCATGCGAGAAGCCGACGACGGTTGCACCCTGGCCGCTGACCGCTTGTATTTCTACAAGCAATTCACGGCTTTGGACATTTGGCGCAAAGCGCGCTTGATGATGGAGCACAACCGTCCGCGCACCGCGCGCAATGCGGTGTACATCGTGGCCCCCGAAGTGGCCAACCTGGTGGCTGAGGTGAACAACAACGCCCTCAAGTTCTTGACCAAGCACATCGCGGCCCCACAAAAAGTACGCCAAGAGCTGGTCGTCATGGCCTTGGTCAAAGTTGCCGCCGGCGATCCAGATGGCGCAGCCAAGCTGATGAAAAACAAATGGCAGCCCTACCTCACCACCGAAGAGCGCCATTGGGTTTGGGGGGTGATCGGGCGCCAATCGGCCATGCACTTAGACGACGATGCCCTGGACCACTTTGCCCGTGTCGCACAGGACAAGGACCTCAATGACGACATGCTGGCTTGGAAAGCCCGCGCCGCGCTGCGCGCCGGCGGCACGCCCAAGTGGCAGGTGGTCGAATCGGCGATTCAAGCCATGAGCGCCGATGCACGGCGCGACCCCACCTGGATTTACTGGCACGCACGCGCCTTGCTGGCCCGCAAACGCGTCACGCCCCAAGTGCAACAAGAAGCCACCGCTGCGTTGGAAAGCATTGCCGGGGTGCGCGGCTTCTACGAACAACTGGCCCTGGAAGAGTTGGGCCGAAAAATCAACGCCCCGGCACGTCCTGCGCCTCCCACGGCCGAAGAAATGGACATGGCACGCAGCAACCCCTCGCTGCAGCGCGCGCTCTACGCCGTGGCCATGGGCTTGCGCTCGGAAGGCGTGCGCGAATGGAACTACGCCACCAACCTGGTCAACGCCCAAGGCCAAAGCGGTGTGATGAGCGAGCGAGAACTGCTGGCCGCCGCTCAGCTGGCCTGCGACCACCAGGTGTGGGACCGCTGCATCAACACCAGCGAGCGCACACGCCAAGTGGTGGACTTTGAACAGCGCTTTCCCATGCCCTTCAAAGACAGCGTGATTGCCCGCGCGCGCGACATCAACCTCGACCCAGCCTATGTGTATGGCCTGATTCGCCAAGAAAGCCGCTTTGTGATGGACGCACGCTCTGGCGTGGGCGCCTCGGGCTTGATGCAGGTCATGCCCGCCACCGCCAAGTGGACCGCGCGCAAGATCGGCATGAACGGTTTCACGAGCGACCAAATCTCCGACCGCGACACCAACATTGCCATTGGCACGGGCTACTTGAAGTTGGTGCTCGACAGCTTTGAGGGCTCGATGCCCTTGGCTGCGGCCGCTTACAACGCGGGTCCGAGCCGCTCGCGTCGTTGGCGCGCCCCCAACGACGGGGCCGGGCCGGTGCTAGAAGGCGCCATATGGGCTGAAAACGTGCCCTTCAACGAAACCCGCGACTATGTGAAGAAGGTGCTCTCCAACACCACCAATTACGCGGCGTTGATCACCGGACAACCCCAATCTCTCAAAGCCCGCTTGGGGTTCATTGGACCGCGCAATGCCAGCGCCCCGGCAGAAAACCTCGACTTGCCCTGACATCCTGAATCGTGCAGCTGTCGGCACCGCTCAATCGGTGCTGATGTTGGACTCTCGGACCACACGGCCCCATTTTTCGTACTCACTGGCCATGTATTTGTCGCTCTGCGCGGGCGTGCTTTTTTGAACCGTCAGGCCCTGCGCCTCTAGGCGTTGCAGCAACTTGGGGCTATCCAAAGCCTTGCGCACCTCGGCACTGAGCCGCTCCACCACCACACGGGGCGTGTCACGTGGCACCACCACCGCAAACCAAGTGGATGCATCAAAGCCCGGTACACCTGCTTCCGACAAGGTAGGCACATCCGGTGCTGTCGGCGAACGCAGGGCACTAGAAATCGCCAGCGCGTTGAGCTTGCCGCTTTTCACAAACGGCATAGCAGCCGGCACATTGGAGAACATCCACTGAATTTGGTTGCCCATCAAGTCGCTCAAGGCAGGTTGCTCACCTTTGTACGCAATGTGCGTCATGCGCGTGTTGCTCATGATTTCCAACAAAGCCCCGGCCATATGGGTAGACGTGCCCACCCCGCCCGAACCAAAGTTGAGTTGCTCCGGGCGCTCTTTGGCGCGTGCCAGCAACTCAGGCAAGGTCTTGAAGTTCACGCCTGGGTTGCTGACCAATAGCATGGGCGAGCTGCCCACCTGACTCACACCGGCAAAAGCACTCAAAGGGTTGAAAGCAGCACTTTTATTGAGCAAGGGCACCACCGCCAACGTGGTTTGTGTGCCCATCAACAAGGTGTGACCATCCGGGGCTGAATTCGCCACGTACTTGGCACCCACGATGCCGCCCGCCCCCACGCGGTTCTCCACCACCACCGCGTGCTGCATGCCTTCAGCCATTTGCGCTGCCAAAGCGCGCGCCACGTTGTCGACCCCACCGCCTGGCGCAAACGGCACCACCAAGGTGATGGGGCGGCTGGGCCATGGATCGGTCGCCCACACGGGCCAGACACACCCACACAGTGCAACCCAAGTGAGCACGGCACTTCGCCATAAACCGCCCCGTCGGGTGCGGCACCGAGAGTCTGCCTTGTGTGAACTGTGCACCACCATCTCCTTGGTTGTTATGAAATTACCTTGTGTGACAAGAACTTACACGAACTTCATGGGGTCAGACTGAACAAAACAAGACACCCATGCACGGTCTGCCCTTGAAATGTCACAGACATGCCCTAAAATTAGCACTCAATGGGGTCGAGTGCTAACAATGCGTGGCCAGACACCAGGTTATTTCAATCCTTTAGTTCCAATTTGGAGATGCAATGAAACTTCGTCCTCTCGGCGATCGCGTGATCGTTAAACGTATCGAAAGCGAAACAAAAACCGCTTCTGGCATCGTGATCCCTGATTCCGCTGCTGAAAAGCCTGATCAAGGTGAGATCTTGGCCGTTGGCCCAGGTAAAAAAAATGACAAAGGCGAACTGCTCGCCATGAACGTCAAAGTTGGCGAACGCGTGTTGTTCGGCAAGTACAGCGGCCAAACCGTCAAAGTTGACGGTGAAGAACTGTTGGTCATGAAAGAAGAAGACCTCTTCGCCGTGGTCGCCTAATCAAATATCTGGAGAATTCAAAATGGCAGCAAAAGACGTAATTTTCGGCGGCGAAGCCCGCGCACGCATGGTTGAAGGCGTGAACATTTTGGCCAACGCGGTCAAAGTGACTTTGGGCCCCAAGGGTCGCAACGTGGTGCTCGAGCGCTCTTTCGGCGCCCCCACCGTGACCAAGGACGGTGTGTCCGTGGCCAAAGAAATCGAACTCAAAGACAAGTTGCAAAACATGGGCGCGCAGATGGTCAAGGAAGTTGCTTCCAAGACCTCTGACAACGCGGGCGACGGCACCACCACCGCCACCGTGTTGGCACAAGCCATCGTGCGCGAAGGCATGAAGTACGTGGCCGCAGGCATGAACCCCATGGACCTCAAGCGCGGCATCGACAAAGCAGTGACTGCTTTGATCGAAGAACTGAAAAAAGCCACCAAGGCCACCACCACCAGCAAAGAAATCGCCCAAGTCGGCTCGATCTCTGCCAACAGCGACCACAGCATTGGTGAAATCATCGCCAACGCCATGGAAAAAGTGGGCAAAGAAGGCGTGATCACCGTGGAAGACGGCAAGTCGTTGAACAACGAACTCGACGTGGTGGAAGGCATGCAATTCGACCGCGGCTACCTGTCGCCTTACTTCATCAACAACCCCGAGAAGCAAGCTGCTCTGTTGGACAACCCCTTCGTTTTGTTGTTCGACAAGAAAATCAGCAACATCCGTGACCTGTTGCCCACCTTGGAAGCCGTTGCCAAAGCCGGCCGTCCTTTGTTGATCATTGCCGAAGAAGTCGAAGGCGAAGCCTTGGCAACTTTGGTGGTCAACACCATCCGTGGCATCTTGAAAGTGGTCGCCGTGAAAGCTCCTGGCTTTGGTGACCGTCGCAAAGCCATGTTGGAAGACATCGCCATTCTGACCGGCGGCAAAGTGATCGCTGAAGAAGTCGGCTTGACCCTCGAAAAAGTGACTTTGGCTGACCTCGGCCAAGCCAAGCGCATCGAAGTGGGCAAAGAAAACACCATCATCATCGACGGTGCAGGTGCTGCTGCTGACATCGAAGCCCGCGTCAAACAAGTGCGCGTGCAAATCGAAGAAGCCACCTCTGACTACGACCGCGAAAAACTGCAAGAGCGCGTGGCCAAGTTGGCTGGCGGTGTTGCTGTGATCAAGGTTGGTGCTGCCACCGAAGTCGAAATGAAAGAGAAAAAAGCCCGCGTGGAAGACGCCCTGCACGCCACCCGCGCTGCTGTGGAAGAAGGCATCGTGGCTGGTGGTGGCGTGGCTTTGCTGCGTGCCCGTCAAGCCGCTGGCACCATCAAAGGTGACAACGCTGACCAAGACGCCGGCATCAAGCTGGTGTTGAAAGCCATCGAAGCGCCCCTGCGCGAGATCGTGTACAACGCCGGTGGCGAACCCTCTGTGGTCGTCAACGCTGTGTTGGCTGGCAAAGGCAACTACGGCTTCAACGCTGCCAACGACACCTATGGCGACATGATCGAAATGGGCATCTTGGACCCCACCAAAGTGACCCGCACCGCACTGCAAAACGCAGCGTCTGTGGCCAGCTTGATGTTGACCACCGAGTGCATGGTGTCAGAAGCTCCGAAAGAAGAGTCTGGTGCTGGCGGCGGTATGCCTGATATGGGTGGGATGGGCGGCATGGGCGGCATGGGCATGTAATTGCTCCTTGCCTGAGAGCACAGGGCAGCGTTGCAACCGCTTGCCGTGGCGATGCCACTGTCAGCGCGCTTGCGCCTTGCCCTGCAGTCTCATGCTGCGTCGCAGTGACTTTTGGTTGCTGTGACACAAGCCCTCAAAAAAAACCTCGCAGCATCTGCGAGGTTTTTTTTCGTTCCTGCATCGCGACACAATAGCCCGATGGACTCTCGCCCCATCCTTGCTCTCTTGCAACAGCGCTTGCCTGCGCTGATGGCGGTGTACGCCTTTGGCAGTCGCATCAAAGACGCGGGGCTTCATGCCAATGGGCAAAGCGATCTGGATTTGGCAGTCTTGGTGGAGGGCTATGCCGAGCCTGTGCAACTTTTCGAATTGGCAGGTGCCGTGGCAGACCTGGCACACTGCCATGTCGATCTTTTAGACATGCGCGCAGCCAGCACCGTGATGCAGCACCAAATCCTCACGCAAGGTGTGCGCTGGTGGGCCAAGGATGTTCAGGCCGGGCTTTTTGAAGCCGCGATGCTGAATGAAAAAATTTTCCTAGACCTAGCCAGGCACGGTCTGATGGCTGACGTGGCACAGCGAGGCTCTGTCTATGGCCGATGACGTGTTGTTGAACAAAGCCGCCGCCATTGAACGCGGTGTGGCACGAGCGCGTGAAGAATACGCCGCCGACCCAGATGGTTTTGCCAAAAACTTCACCCGCCAAGACGCGGCGATCCTGAACATCCAACGCGCTTGCGAAGCCGCTCTCGACATGGGCCAGCACATCATCCGGCGCGAATCTCTGGGCTTGCCGCAAAGCGCCAGAGATGTGTTCACGCTCTTGGCTCAGGCCAGTTGGGTGGGTGAGCCCTTGGCCGATTCGATGAAACGCATGGTTGGGTTTCGCAACGTTGCTGTGCACGAATACCAAGCGCTGCAACTGCCGATCACGGTCAACATCATCACCCACCATCTGGATGAATTCACCGCCTTCACCAGACAGATCCTGCTGAAAGAGACCCCCAACGATCAGCCTTGATGCATCAAGGCTTCGAGCTTGACGGCATCCACACAAAACGCGCGAATGCCCTCGGCCAATTTTTCGGTGGCCATGGCGTCTTCATTCAAGGCAAAGCGGAAAGACGCTTCGCTGTGATGCACCTCAGGCAAATCCATCTGCTGGGCAGCGTGGGGCTCTAGGGCACGCACCAAGGGCTCGGCAGAGGCGCTCAATTGCGCCAGCAACTCAGGCGCAATGGTGAGCAAGTCACACCCCGCCAACGCGGTGATTTGGCCCACGTTGCGAAAGCTCGCGCCCATCACCTCGGTGGCAATGCCATGGCGCTTGTAGTGGTTGTAGATCGCACGGACGGACTTCACGCC
>CAITHK010000182.1 GCA_903892175.1 uncultured Burkholderiales bacterium
AAGAAAGAAGGAAAGAGTCATGCAACTCAATCCCGCAGAAATCTCTGAACTTATTAAGACCCGCATTGAAGGTCTGGCTTCGAGCGCTGACGTTCGCAACCAGGGCACCGTGTTGTCGGTGACCGACGGTATCGTGCGTGTTCACGGCCTGTCTGACGTGATGCAAGGCGAGATGTTGGAATTTCCAAACAACACGTTTGGTTTGGCCCTCAACCTTGAGCGTGACTCGGTGGGTGCCGTGATTTTGGGTGAGTACGAACACATCTCTGAAGGCGACACCGTCAAATGCACGGGCCGCATTTTGGAAGTGCCCGTTGGCCCCGAGCTCATTGGCCGCGTGGTGAACGCTTTGGGGCAGCCCATTGACGGCAAAGGTCCCATCAATGCCAAGATGACCGACGTGATCGAAAAAGTGGCGCCTGGTGTGATTGCGCGTGAGTCCGTGAGCCAGCCGATGCAAACAGGCTTGAAGTCCATCGACTCCATGGTGCCTGTGGGCCGTGGTCAGCGCGAATTGATCATTGGCGACCGTCAGACAGGTAAAACTGCTGTCGCGATTGACGCCATCATCAACCAAAAAGGTCAGAACATGACCTGCGTTTATGTTGCGATTGGCCAAAAAGCCTCGTCGATCAAAAACGTGGTGCGTGCTTTGGAGCAAGCTGGCGCGATGGAATACACCATCGTGGTGGCTGCTTCTGCCTCAGAATCTGCTGCCATGCAATACGTGTCAGCCTATTCAGGCTGCACGATGGGCGAATACTTCCGCGATCGTGGTGAAGACGCCCTGATCGTGTACGACGATTTGTCCAAACAAGCCGTGGCCTACCGCCAAGTGTCTTTGCTGTTGCGTCGTCCCCCAGGCCGCGAGGCTTACCCTGGCGACGTGTTCTATCTCCACAGCCGTTTGCTCGAACGCGCAGCCCGCGTAAACGCCGACTACGTGGAGCACTTCACCAAAGGCGCCGTCAAAGGCAAAACAGGTTCACTGACGGCTTTGCCTATCATTGAAACTCAAGCGGGTGACGTGTCGGCTTTCGTGCCAACCAACGTGATCTCGATCACCGACGGCCAGATCTTCTTGGAGACCTCGTTGTTCAACGCAGGTATCCGCCCTGCGATCAACGCCGGTATTTCGGTCTCCCGCGTGGGTGGTGCAGCGCAAACCAAGCTGATCAAAAATCTGTCCGGTGGTATCCGTACCGACTTGGCCCAATACAGTGAGTTGGCTGCTTTTGCGCAGTTCGCTTCAGACTTGGACGAAGCCACCCGCAAGCAACTTGACCGTGGCGCTCGCGTGACCGAATTGCTCAAGCAAGCTCAGTACAGCCCACAACCGATCAGCCTGATGGGTGCCACGTTGTATGCCGTGAACAAAGGCTTCTTGGACGATGTGGAAGTCAAACAAGTGCTGCACTTTGAAAATGAACTGCATGCTTACCTCAAAGACAAGCACGCTGTCTTGTTGGCAAAACTCGAAGCCGACAAAGCCATGGACAAAGATGCTGAAGCTGAATTGAATGCAGCCGTTGTTGCATTCAAGAAAACTTTTGCTTGAAACTTACCTGACCACACAAGGAGCCACTCATGGCAGCAGGTAAGGAAATACGCGGCAAGATCAAATCGGTGGAAAACACCAAGAAGATCACCAAGGCCATGGAAATGGTGGCTGCGTCCAAAATGCGCAAAGCACAAGACAGAATGCGCGCTGCGCGTCCGTACAGCGAAAAAATTCGTCATGTTGCCGCCAATTTGGGCAAGGCCAACCCTGAGTATGTGCATCCTTTCATGGAGATCAACCAAGGTAAGGCGGCAGGCCTGATTGTGGTGACCACTGACAAAGGCTTGTGCGGCGGCCTCAACACCAACGTGTTGCGCGCTGTCACGCACAAACTGCGCGACTTGCAAGCCGAGGGTATGTCGGCACAAGCCGTTGCCATCGGCAACAAGGGCTTGGGCTTCTTGAATCGCTCGGGCGTGAAAGTTGTGTCGCAAGCCACGCAGTTGGGTGACACACCGCACTTGGACAAATTGATTGGTCCAGTCAAGGTGTTGTTGGATGCCTACGTGAATGGCGAGATCAACGCTGTGCATCTGTGCTTCACACGCTTTATCAACACGATGAAGCAAGAGTCTGTGATTGAGCAGTTGTTGCCTTTGTCCGCTGACAAGCTCAAAGTGCACGAGGGCCAACGCAGCTGGGATTACATCTACGAACCGGATGCACACGTCGTCATTGACGAGTTGTTGATTCGCTACGTAGAGGCTTTGGTTTATCAAGCCGTGGCCGAAAGTATGGCGTCCGAGCAGTCGGCACGCATGGTGGCGATGAAGTCCGCGACCGACAACGCTGGGAACGTGATCAACGAACTCAAACTGGTTTACAACAAGACGCGTCAAGCAGCGATCACGAAGGAACTCTCCGAGATCGTCGCTGGTGCGGCTGCTGTCTGATTTTAATTTTTGGAGCAAAGAGTATGGCTCATGAGACCACCCACAAGAACGCTGGCGTTCAGGGCAAGATAGTTCAATGTATTGGCGCTGTGGTGGACGTCGAGTTCCCACGCGACCACATGCCCAAGGTGTATGACGCACTCAAGCTCGAGGGCACTGCCCTGACGCTGGAAGTGCAACAGCAATTGGGTGACGGCATCGTGCGCACCATCGCACTCGGAACGTCAGATGGTTTGCGCCGCGGCTTGATGGTCACCAACACCGGTGCTGCCATCACGGTTCCCGTGGGCAAAGCCACGCTGGGCCGCATCATGGACGTCTTGGGTAATGCCATCGACGAACGTGGTCCTGTGGACACGACGCAAACTGCGTCCATCCACCGCAAAGCACCTGCTTATGACGAACTCAGCCCCTCGCAAGAGTTGCTCGAGACCGGCATCAAAGTGATTGACTTGGTTTGCCCGTTCGCCAAAGGCGGTAAGGTTGGCTTGTTCGGTGGCGCCGGTGTGGGCAAGACGGTGAACATGATGGAACTCATCAACAACATCGCCAAAGCGCACAGCGGCTTGTCCGTGTTTGCCGGTGTGGGGGAGCGTACCCGTGAAGGTAACGACTTCTACCACGAGATGGCTGACTCCGGCGTGGTGAACCTAGAAAACCTGGGCGAATCCAAAGTGGCCATGGTGTACGGTCAAATGAACGAGCCACCTGGCAACCGCTTGCGCGTGGCGTTGACCGGTTTGACCATTGCTGAATCATTCCGTGATGAAGGCCGTGATGTGTTGTTCTTCGTGGACAACATCTACCGCTACACCTTGGCCGGTACTGAAGTGTCTGCCTTGTTGGGTCGTATGCCTTCAGCCGTGGGTTATCAGCCGACACTGGCTGAAGAAATGGGTCGTTTGCAAGAGCGTATTACGTCCACCAAAGTGGGCTCTATCACTTCCATCCAAGCTGTTTATGTGCCTGCGGATGACTTGACTGACCCATCGCCTGCCACCACCTTTGCTCACTTGGACTCCACCGTTGTGTTGAGCCGTGACATTGCAGCTCTGGGTATCTACCCTGCGGTGGATCCTTTGGACTCCACCAGCCGTCAATTGGATCCGCTGGTGGTGGGTGAAGAGCACTATGCCACCGCACGTTCTGTGCAAGGCACCTTGCAGCGCTACAAAGAATTGCGTGACATCATCGCGATTCTGGGTATGGACGAATTGGCGCCTGAAGACAAGCTGGCCGTGGCTCGCGCTCGCAAGATCCAACGCTTCTTGTCGCAGCCTTTCCACGTTGCTGAAGTGTTCACCGGTTCGCCTGGTAAGTACGTCACGTTGGCAGAGACCATTCGCGGCTTCAAGATGATCACCAACGGCGAGTGTGATCACCTGCCAGAGCAGGCCTTCTACATGGTCGGTACCATCGACGAAGCGTTCGAAAAAGCCAAGAAGATCTGAGAGATCCTATGAGTACCATCCACGTAGATGTCGTCAGTGCAGAAGAGTCCATCTTCTCTGGCGAAGCCACTTTTGTGGCTTTGCCGGGCGAAGCTGGCGAGCTCGGTATCTATCCGCGCCACACGCCACTGATCACACGCATCCGACCCGGTTCGGTGCGCATCCACACGGCCGATGGTGGCGAAGAATTCGTGTTCGTGGCCGGCGGCATACTTGAAGTGCAACCTGACTGTGTCACGGTCATGTCGGACACCGCGGTGCGCGGCAAAGACTTGGACGAAGAAAAAGCCAACCTGGCCAAGCAAGCGGCAGAAGAAGCTGTCAAGAACGCAAAAAGCGATGTCGACATGGCACGCGCGCGCTCTGAGTTGAGCATCTTGGTCGCCGAACTGGCTGCTTTGCGGCGTTATCGCGGTAAACGGTAACAGGCGCCGAGTGCTCAACTTCAAAAAGCCCCTGTCTGAGGACCGGGGCTTTTTTTATTGAATCAAGCGACAATTTGAACTATGCCTAAAGCCAAACTCCGTGCTGCGACTGTGGGCGGCTCTGCCGACGATGTGGAGACCTCGTTCTATGAGGCCATGCAAATGGGGGACATCGACAAACTCATGGCCTGTTGGGCCGATGAAGATGACATCGTCTGTGTACACCCAGGCGGTTCACGTTTGGTGGGCAATCCCGCCATCCGTGCAGCCTTTGAAGCCTTGTTTGCCAATGGCACCGTCAACGCCAAGCCCGAGCAGGTGTGCAAAGTAGAGTCTTTGACCAGCGCCATGCACAACGTGATTGAACGCATCGCAATTTTGACCAACGAAGGTGCTCAAGAAGCATGCGTTGTCGCGACCAATGTGTACCAACGCACGCCACAAGGCTGGCGCATGGTCGCCCACCATGCCAGTCCAGGCTCGGCAGCCGGTGTGACCACCTCACCCGCTGGACCACAGGTGTTGCATTGACTTGGGCCTACCAAGCCCCTCTTTGGCTGCCTGGGGGCAACCTGCAAACCATATACGCGGCGAAGCTGGCAGCGACAACGGCATTGAAAGATCAATCTTGGCAGCGCGAACGGTGGCCGTCGCCAGACGGTGATTTCGTGGATGTGGACTGGATCAACCGAGGGTTGACGGGGCCTCGTCCATTGGTCGTGCTGTTTCACGGTTTGGAAGGCTCTTCAAGCAGCCATTACGCTCGGTCCTTTGCGGCACAGGCCATGGCGCGGGGTTGGACCATGGCAGTGCCGCATTTCAGAGGGTGCAGTGGCGAAATCAATCGAGCGCCCAGGGCTTACCACTCAGGAGATCACGAAGAAATCGATTGGATGCTTCGAGAATGCCGCCAGCGCCATGAAGGACCCTTGCTTGCCATTGGAATTTCGCTTGGCGGCAACGCGTTGATGCGTTGGGCGGGAGTGGTCGGGCAAGCGGCAGGCCAAATGATCCAAGCCGCGGCATCTGTGTGTGCGCCGCTGGATTTGACGGCCAGTGGCCACGCCATTGATCAGGGCTTGAACCGATGGGTCTACGCCCGCATGTTTTTAAAAACCATGAAACCGCGTGCATTGCAAAAGTTGCAGCAATTCCCCAACTTGTTTGACCGCGAAGCCTTGTTGGCGGCCGAGACCTTGTATGCGTTTGACAATGTCTTCACCGCGCCACTGCATGGATTTCAAAATGTGGACGACTATTGGTTGCGCGCATCGGCCAAACCCGGTTTGGCTGACATCCGAATCCCTGCGTTGGTGCTCAACGCACGCAACGATCCCTTTGTGCCTGCATGGTGTTTGCCGCAGGCGAAAGAAGTGAGTCATACCGTGACACTCTGGCAACCCAAAACTGGGGGGCATGTTGGATTTCCCAATGGCCCGTTCCCCGCCAACGTGGACGCCATGCCTTGTGCGGTCCTAGACTGGCTGCAAACGACCTTGCCCTGAAAGGCACCGATGGACGAATTGGTCAAACAAGCCATGGCCAAGTGGCCCAACGTGCCCGACTGCTATGGCTGGCTCGGGCTCGATGCGCGCGGGGACTGGTACATGCGCGACGACCATGTGCAAGCCTTGGGGTCGTTCCCGCAGCATAAAGGCTCAAAGCTCGCACATGACAAGCTCAAAGCCTTCATCGGCCGAAACTATGTCTGCGATGCACAAGGCCGCTGGTATTTTCAAAATGGACCGCAGCGTGTTTTTGTTGAGCTCGACATCACTCCTTGGATATGGATGCTGCAACCCGATGGTTCGGTGCAAGCGCACACCGGAATCGCCGTGCGTGCGCAGCGTTGCTTTGTGGATGAGCCAGGCCATGTGTACCTGGAGACCGATGTGGGCTTTGGCCTGGTCCATAGCCAAGATGTCGGCGTTGCTGCTGCGCACATTGAATCAGGGTTGTGGGTACCCCAAGCTGTAGCACAAGAAGATATCCCGTCACGGTTTGGTTTTGTCTTGAGTCCGCAAAAAGCGTTCAAGCAGCAGGCGTAAAAAAACCGGCCTGAGCCGGTTTTTCGAAGTGCAGACGCATCACTTGGCGGCTTCAGCTTTCTTAGGTTCTTTGAACTTCCCGCCGGCTGCATTGGCCATGTAGACCACGGCGTTGCCAACTTCGATGTCGTCAAAATCGCCGCCACCTTGGGCACCCATGGCGCCTTTGCCTTTGAGGGCCGAGTTCCACAAGGTATCGAAGCCCTTCGCAATACGCGGGCCCCATGCTGCTGCATCACCAAACTTGGGAGCGCCCGCAGCACCTGCCGTGTGGCAAGCTGTGCATTGCGCCTTGAAGACTTCTTCACCCGTTTTCATGGCACGGTTGGCATCGCGAATTTCAACGGTCCCTACTTTTTGAATGCGCTCGGCCACTGCCTCAGGTGCATTGGACGAACCGGCTTGAGGCTTGTTGGCAGAGGTCACGTAATAGACCAAACCGATGATGATGAACACCGGAAGAACAAACGAATAAAACACAGCCAGCAGCAGTTGCTTGGGCGTCTTGATCGGGCCTGTGTGGTCTTCGTCGTGTGAATGGTCGCTCATGATGGATAGATCCTGTTGGAATGTCTTCAAAACAGGCGAAATTATAGCGGTGCCCCTACAATAGCTTGGATCAGTGTCGCGGCTGTAGCTCAGTGGATAGAGTATTGGCCTCCGAAGCCAAGGGTCGTGGGTTCGATCCCCGCCAGCCGCACCAATTGATCCTATCATAAAGACTCAAAGTGTCTCAAAACCCGCATGCCTATTAGGCTTAAGAGTTTTAGTTTGCCTCATGTAATTTCATGGGTTATCATAAAG
>CAITHK010000183.1 GCA_903892175.1 uncultured Burkholderiales bacterium
GCCATCTCAGTCTTTGTTTGCTCAGCGGTTTATTGGCCTTCTCGGCAAGCGCACAAGACTTCCCTCCCAAAAAATCGATCACCATGGTGGTTGGTTTCGCAGCCGGTGGTGCAGCCGACACAGCGGCACGCATCATCGCCAAGAAGCTCAGCGAGAACATCGGGGCCTCAGTCGTCATCGATAACAAGGGCGGCGCTGGTGGCAACATCGCCCACCAATACACGGCCACAGGCCCCACCGATGGCAGCTTGATTCTCTTTGGTTCTGTTGGCCCACTCACCATCGCGCCACACTTGGTGAAGTTGCCTTATGACCCCGTCAAAGACTTGGCACCCATCACCATGGGCGTGAACTTTCCGAACGTGTTGGTGGCCCATGCGGGCCTGGGCATCAAAACATTTGCCGACTACATAGCCTATGCCAAAAAGAACCCGGGCAAGCTCGACTACGCATCCACTGGTCCAGGTTCCGCTTCACACCTCGCGGGCGAATTATTGGACGACATGGCCAAAATTGAGACCATCCACGTGCCCTACAAAGGCGGCGCACCCGCCTTGCAAGACTTGTTAGGTGGCCGCGTGGCGTCCTACTTTTCAACTTACTCCACCTCACAGGCCTACATCGACAACGGCAAGCTGATTCCCTTGGCCAGCACAGGCACACAACGCCTGCGTTCGTTGCCCAATATTCCGACCATTGCCGAGTCGGGCTATCCAGGCTTCAGTGCCACCAACTGGTACGCGTTCGTTGCTTCGTCTAAAGTTCCCACGGCCATCTTGGATCGCTGGAACGTGGAGTTGGTCAAAGTGCTGAAGTCTCCCGATGTCGTGGAGCAACTCAACAGCCACGGCCTGACCCCGCTGCCCGGTACGCGCAATGAGTTGGCCACCTACATGGCCAAAGAAACGGCCACCTGGGGCCGGGTGATTCGCGAACGCAAGATCACTGCCGAATAATTTTTCATTAACAAAATCGAGACACACCATGAAGCACCGTTTTTTCTCTGCTCCTTCATTCACGCGCCGCTTGGGCCTGCTTGGCCTGGGTCTGTTTGTCTTTGCAGCCCAGCTGGTGCATGCCGCAGAAATTCGCGTCATCACCTCGGGCGCCTTCACCGAGGCCTACAAGCAGCTGGTGCCCATGTACGAGCAAGCATCAGGTAACAAAGTCATCAGCGCGTTCGGTGCGTCGGTGGGCAATGCGCCTGACTCGATTCCAAGCCGTTTCGCTCGTGGCGAAAAGTTTGACTTGGTGATCTTGTCTGAAGGTGGACTGGAGGCCTTGATGTCGCAAGGCAAACTGGTCAAAGGCAGCCGCGTTGACTTGGCCCGTTCGCAAATTGGTGTGGCGGTGCGCAAAGGCACGCCCAAGCCCGACATCAGCACCGTAGAAGCCCTGAAGAAAACCTTGCTCGAAGCCAAATCTATCGCCTACTCGGCCAGCGCCAGTGGCACTTATTTGTCGACGGAGTTGTTCCCCAAGCTGGGCGTGGCTGAGCAAATGAAAGTCACAGCCAAACGCATCATGAGCGAGCGCGTCGGCGCGGTGGTGGCACGCGGCGATGCCGAGTTGGGCTTTCAGCAAGTGAGCGAACTGATTTACTTCAAAGAACTCGACTTCGTGGGCACCTTGCCCGATGCGGTGCAGCAAACCATCTTCTTCTCGTCCGCCTTGGTCGAAGGTTCGCAAGAGCAAGAAGCGGCCAAAAATTTGGTGCGTTTTCTGAGCTCTGCATCAGTGGCCAAGCTGGTCCGTGAGACCGGCCTTGACCCTGCCAGCCGTTGATCGGCCACAGATAATTGGGCACATGACGCTGCCCACTTCTGCTAACTCCAATTCCATTTCCAATTCCAAGCCCATGTCCCCTCTGAAGGGAGTTCGCATTCTCAGTCTGGCGCTCAATCTGCCAGGCCCTGCTGCCCTCATGCGCTTGCGTGGCATGGGAGCCCATTGCACCAAGCTTGAACCCTTGCCCACAGCAGACGCCACCACTGCAGATCCCATGGGGCTGTACAAACCAGCGGCCTACGAAACCATGCACCAGGGTGTGCACATGGTGCATGCTGACTTGAAAACCGAGCGCGGTCAAGCCCGCTTGCACAAGCTGTTGGTGCGCACCGATGTACTCATCACTTCGTTCAGGCCTTCAGCACTCACCAAACTGGGACTCGGCTGGAGGGCGCTGCACCGCCAATACCCAGCGCTGTGCATGGTGAGCGTGGTGGGGGCCTCGGGTGCGCGGGCCGAAGAACCCGGACACGACTTGACCTATTTGGCCGAGAACGGTTTGGTAAACGGCTTGGACATGCCCACCAGTTTGTACGCCGACATGGGTGGCTCGTTGTTGACCACCGAGGCGGTGTTGCAGGCGCTGCTGTTGCGTCAACGCCCTGGGCGACTGCTCGGTCGTGGTGTGTTTCAACAAATTGCTTTGATCGATGCAGCGGCTTATTTGGCCTTGCCACTTAGCTGGGGCTTGACCACGCCCGACGGGGACGTGGGCGGTGCCCATGCTGGCTACCGCGTTTACGCCTGCAAAAACGGCCGGGTGGCCGTGGCGGCTCTAGAGCCTCACTTTGCCGCACGCTTGTGCGAAGCGGCAGGCCTGCCCCAAGGGGCCGCACAGCAGATGCTTAAACGCAGCACCCACCAAGCTTTGGCCACTTTTTTAGCCAGCCAGACACGCCAACAGCTCGACCGATTGGCCAGCGCCAAAGACATTCCGCTGCACACACTGCCTCGCTGAACAGCGCAGCGATTGGGCAATGCGGTTATGCCAGATGCCGCAACGGATGCGCCTGCTCTGGCCATGGGCTGGCAAAAAACGGTGCCACCATCTCAGGCGTGACATCTTCGGTGCGTTCGGGATGCCACTGGGGTTGGCGGTCTTTGTCGATCGCCAAGGCACGGATGCCCTCCACGGTTTCTGTCTGTACACCACGACGTTGAAGGTGATCGGTGTGGAAACAGTGACGCACCAAGTCGCGCTCCATGCGCAGGTCATCGGCCAAGCTCAAGTGCCTACCTCGGCGTATTTGCTCTAGGCTGACCGCAAGCATGAGCGGCGAGCGTTGCCGCAATGCCTGCAAGGTGTGCGCGGCCCAGCCTTCGGTTTGACCAGATGCCAAACGTGTCAAAGCACCCGCTATGTCACCCACGCTAGACAAGGCAAACACGCTGTTGAGTTGTGCATCAAGCCAACTCGGCGTGGGTGCGTTTTGCACAGTACACGCGCCTTGAAGGTCTGCAGCTTGTGCTTGCAGACCGGCCAACAAAGCCTTGCCACTGCCGCAGTTGGGGTTGCTCAAGGCGTCCCACAAAGCAAGCAGGGCGTCTGAGGGCACACACACATCAGCCAAGCCGACGGTCAATGCATCTGCACCGTGCAGTACTTGCCCAGTGAGGGCCAAGTACTCACCGCTGTGGCCTGGGCAACGGCTCAAGAAGTAACCACCGCCCACGTCTGGGAATAAACCGATTTGCGTTTCAGGCATGGCCATGAGTGTTCGCTCGGTGATCACACGCCATGCAGCGCCCTGGCTGATGCCCATGCCACCGCCCATGACGATGCCGTCCATGAAAGCAATGTAGGGCTTGGGGTAGTTCTGAATCAGATGGTTGAGGCTGTATTCCTCAGTGAAAAAGTCTTCCAGCGAGGCGTCACCCGCCAAAGCCGCTTGATGGAAGTAGCGGATGTCGCCGCCGGCACAAAAAGCACCAAAGGGCCCTTGCTTGTTGCTGCCCCGCACCGCCACAGCCCACACCTGCGGATCATGCTGCCACTCAGTCAGCACACGGCTGAGTTCGCGCACCATGGCCAGCGACAAGGCGTTGAGCGCTTTCGGGCGGTTGAGGGTGATCAATCCCACATGGCCTGCGCGTTCATGCAATACATCGGATATGAAGCGGTTCATGCAATCTCCTGCTGCTCAAGGTGTTCAAGCTTGCGAAAAAGCCGAAGGATCAACTTCGGCTTTTTCGTAGGTCTAGGGCCTTCGGCCCGGGGTTTTTACTTGTTGCGCTTGCGCTCATGCTCTTTCAAGTAGCGCTTGCGCAGTCGCACGCTCTTGGGCGTGATTTCGACCAATTCGTCGTCCTCAATGAACTCGACGCCATATTCCAGGGTGAGGTCAATCGGGGGCGTGATTTTCACTGCATCTTCTTTGCCCGACACACGGAAGTTGGTGAGCTGTTTGGTGCGCGTGGCGTTGACCACCAAGTCGTTGTCACGGCTGTGGATACCCACAATCATGCCTTCGTACACAGGGTCGTTGGCTTTGAAGAACATGCGGCCACGGTCGTCGAGTTTGCCCAAGGCATAGGTGAAAATTTCACCATCGTCCATGGAGATCAAGACACCATTCTTGCGGCCACCGATCTCACCTTTGTGCGGCTCGTAACTGTCAAAGATGTTGGAGATCAAGCCTGAACCACGGGTCAAGTTCAAGAACTCGTTGGTGAAGCCAATCAAACCACGGGCAGGAATGCGGTATTCCAAACGCACGCGGCCACGGCCATCGGGTTCCATGTTCACCAACTCGCCTTTGCGCTCGCCCAGGGCTTGCATGACACCACCTTGGTGGGTTTCTTCGATGTCAGCAGTCACCAGTTCGATCGGCTCGTGACGCTCGCCATCGATGTCGCGAAACACCACGCGGGGTTTGGACACAGCCAACTCATAGCCTTCGCGGCGCATGTTTTCCAGCAAGATGGTCAGGTGCAGTTCACCACGACCCATCACTTCGAACACACCTTCTTCGTCGGTTTCCTTCACCCGCAAAGCCACGTTGTGCTGCAGTTCTTTTTGCAAACGGTCCCAGATTTGACGGCTGGTCACAAACTTGCCCTCGCGACCGGCCAAGGGGCTGGTGTTGACGCAGAAGTTCATGGTCAGTGTGGGCTCGTCTACTTTGAGCATGGGCAAAGGCGCAGGATTCAACGGGTCGGTGAGAGTCACACCGATGCCAATGTCAGCAATGCCGTTGATCAACACAATGTCGCCTGGACCGGCTTCTGAGGCTTGCACGCGCTCTAAGCCTTGGAAGGTCAACACTTGGTTGATACGGCCCTTGACGGCTTTGCCATCTGGGCCTTCCATGACCACCACATCCATCATGGGCTTGATGGTGCCTTGGCTGATGCGGCCCACACCGATGCGACCGACGAAAGTAGAGAAGTCAAGGGCAGAAATTTGCAGTTGCAGGGGTGCGTCTGGATCACCCTTTTGAGCCGGCACGTGTTGGAGCACGGTGTTGAACAAGGCTGACATGTCCGGCCCCCACTGTTCGCCGGGCGCGCCCTCTTCCATCGAGGTCCAACCGTTGATCCCTGAGGCGTACACCACTGGAAAGTCGAGTTGTTCATCGGTGGCTCCGAGTTTGTCAAACAAATCGAACGCTGCGTTGACCACAAAGTCAGGACGGGCACCTGGCTTGTCCACCTTGTTGACCACCAAAATAGGACGCAGACCCAAGGCCAAGGCCTTTTTGGTCACGAAGCGGGTTTGGGGCATGGGGCCCTCTTGGGCATCGATCAACAGCACCACGCCGTCCACCATGGACAGGGCACGTTCGACTTCGCCACCAAAGTCCGCGTGGCCAGGGGTGTCGACGATGTTGATGTGGGTCCCTTCCCAGCTCACCGCGCAGTTCTTGGCAAGAATCGTGATGCCACGCTCGCGTTCGATGGCGTTGTTGTCCATCACGGTGTCGACCACTTTTTCGTGCTCGGCAAAGGTGCCCGACTGACGCAGCAACTGGTCCACCATGGTGGTTTTGCCGTGGTCAACGTGGGCGATGATGGCAATGTTGCGGATTTGTTTACTCATACTTCACTCTCCAAGATTGATTGAATTTCGATGGGGCTCAACAAACGCCCCGGAATCAGTTCACCGGCGGTCACATGCGCCGTGCCCAACAAGGCACGTGGTGTTTGGCCATAGACAGCGGTCAGCGAGCAATCGGGCCAAGCGCCACGACGGCGCACGCCGCTTAAAAATTTACCTGCATCTTCGGGGGCCAAGGTGACGGTCACATGACCATCAAGCAAAGCATCTACCGGCAACAAGCGCGCTTGGCGGTCGGGCTCGGACAGCGCCTCCAAATCGCTCAAGCTGATGCATTGTTCGGCCACAAACGGTCCCGTCACGGTGCGACGCAAGGCGCTCAAATGCGCGCCACACCCGAGAGCCAGACCAATGTCTTCGCCCAAGGTGCGGATGTAGGTGCCTTTGCTGCAAGTCACAATGATCTTCAAACGGCGATGGCCGTTGTGTGGCTCGATTTCCTGCAACTGCAAGGCATGGATGGTGACTGCACGCGCTTGGCGCTCAACCTCAATGCCTGCACGTGCATAGTCGTATAAAGCTTTGCCATCTTTTTTCAAGGCACTGTGCATTGGCGGCACTTGGCTGATCGGGCCTGTGAATTTTTCTTGTACGGCCTGCAATTGTTCGGGCGTGAAGTCAACGGGTTTCTCTGCAATCACGTCGCCTTCGGCATCGGCCGTGCTGGTTTGAATGCCAAGCACCGCAATGGCCTCGTAGGATTTGTCAGCATCCAAATGGAGTTGGCTGAATTTGGTAGCTGCTCCAAAACACAAAGGCAACACACCCGTGGCCAGCGGGTCCAGCGTGCCGGTATGGCCCGCTTTTTCAGCGCGCAGCAACCACTTGGCCTTTTGCAAAGCGTCGTTGCTGGAGAGTCCGTAGGGTTTGTCCAACAGCAACACCCCATGCACAGGGCGTCGCTGCACCCTGGTGCGCAGCGCGCGAGCATTGCCCCCACGCCCAC
>CAITHK010000184.1 GCA_903892175.1 uncultured Burkholderiales bacterium
TCCTTCCTCGACACCCCGGGTCACGAGGCCTTCACGGCCATGCGTGCCCGTGGTGCCAAAGCGACCGACATCGTGATCTTGGTGGTGGCCGCCGACGACGGTGTGATGCCGCAAACCAAAGAGGCCATCAAACACGCCAAAGCGGCGGGCGTTCCCATCGTTGTGGCGGTCAACAAGATTGACAAACCCGGTGCCAACCCAGAGCGCGTCAAAGGTGAGCTGGTGGCCGAAGAGGTGGTCCCTGAAGAGTTTGGCGGCGAGTCTCCCTTTGTATTGGTGTCTGCCAAAACAGGGGCAGGTATCGACGAATTGTTGGAGCAGGTCTTGCTGCAAGCCGAGGTGCTGGAACTCAAAGCGCCGATCGATGCCATGGCCAAAGGCTTGGTGATTGAAGCGCGTTTGGACAAAGGCCGTGGTCCTGTGGCCACTGTGTTGGTTCAATCAGGCACGCTCAGCGCGGGCGATGTCATCTTGGCAGGTCAAACCTTTGGCCGCGTTCGTGCCATGCTGGACGAGAACGGCAAGCCCATCAAGTCTGCAGGTCCCTCGATTCCTGTGGAAGTACAAGGTCTCACCGAAGTGCCGCAAGCCGGTGACGAATTCATGGTGATGACCGACGAACGTCGCGCCCGTGAAATTGCCACCTACCGTGCAGGCAAGGTACGCAACACCAAGTTGGCCAAACAACAAGCCTCCAAGCTGGAGAACATGTTCTCCGACATGACGTCTGGCGACGTGAAGATGCTCCCCATCATCGTCAAAGCAGACGTGCAAGGTTCGCAAGAAGCCTTGGCGGCTTCATTGCTCAAGTTGTCGACCGACGAGGTCAAAGTCCAACTGGTGTATGCCGCAGTGGGCGGCATCAGTGAGAGCGACATCAACTTGGCCATCGCCTCCAAAGCTGTGGTGATTGGTTTCAACACCCGTGCCGATGCCGGTGCGCGCAAGTTGGCCGAAGGCAATGGCGTGGAGATTCGTTACTACAACATCATTTATGACGCTGTGGATGAACTCAAAGCCGCCATGTCTGGCATGCTCACGCCCGACAAGAAAGAAGAAGTCATTGGTACGGCCGAGATTCGTCAAGTGCTGCGTGTCAGCAAGATTGGTGCGATCGCGGGTTGTATGGTCACCTCTGGTTTGGTGCGCCGCACCGCCAAGTTGCGCTTGTTGCGCAACAACGTGGTCGTCTTCACCGGTGAACTCGACAGCTTGAAGCGTTTCAAAGACGACGCCAAAGAAGTCAAAGAGAACTTCGAGTGCGGTTTGACCATCAAGAATTACAACGACATCGTCGAAGGCGATGTCTTGGAATTCTTTGAAATCAAAGAGGTCGCACGGTCGTTGTAAAACGTCATTGGTATGGCACGTAAACCGAGCAGCACCCCCAACCGCAGTTTCAAAGTGGCCGACCAGATCCAACGTGATCTGGCCGAGTTGATCGCGCGCGAATTGAAAGATCCGCGCGTGGGCATGGTCACGTTGCAAGGTGTCGAGGTGACGCCCGACTATGCGCATGCCAAAGTGCACTTCAGTGTTCTCAACGGCGACGCCAAAGCTTGCGCAGAAGGCCTCAACCAAGCCGCTGGCTTTTTGCGCAACGGCTTGTTCAAACGCTTGCACATCCACACCGTGCCGACTTTGCATTTCATGTATGACCGCACGCCGGAGCATGCGTCAGACATGAACGCCCTGATTGCCAAGGCAGTCTCTTCCAAAGCGAAGGACGATTGATGAGCACCGCTGGGCCGCTCCAAGGTGCGAAGGCCCCCTTGGGGGGCAGAGAACCACACGAAGTGGGTGGGCGTGGGGGCAATGCTCGCGCGCTGCGCACCAGGGTGCAGCGACGCCCTGTGCA